>CAYUFQ010000055.1:0-9903 GCA_964444045.1 uncultured Bacteroides sp. | reverse complement strand
GCACGTCGGATTCTGGTTCCGCCTGTGAGGGTTCGAATCCTTCCAAGGCAACACGAAAAGAGCTAAGTCGAGCAGACTTGGCTCTTTTCTTTTTCCCCTCATCGATATATCACCACGGAACCACCGGCCCAGACCGGGCACAACGTCAGGCGAGGAATGGCTTCACAGTCACTCCTCGCCGAATAATAAACCAATCATTATCACATTTCCTTTATTTCACAATGAAAAAGTATCGTTGCTATACCTTATGAACAACGTGCAGCCCGAAAAGTTCATCCGGGCCGCAATTTTTTCAGCATCTGGTAAAACAAGCGCAGGCACCCGGTCAAAGGGGGGGATGCCTGCGTTCATTGTTTCTGCGGTTAGTCAGGATGGAATCAGAGAGCGGCCTTGAGGGTCTTGGTGGCGCCAGAGGCGGCGGTGACCTTTACAAGCACAATCTGACCGGCAGAGGCGGGTACCTGGATGGTCTTGGCTGAGGAGCCGGCGATGCAGTGGCCTGCGAGGTCGTAAACAACCGTTTCGGTGGGCTCGCTGCAGCTTACGCTTACACAGCCATTACTGACACTTACTTCGATATCATCGTTGGCAACCACCTCTTCGATGGCTGAGTCTCCCAAGTTGGGGTTGGTGTAGTCAGCATCGTAGGTGAGGGTGATTTTCGAGCCGGGAGTGGTGGCGGGAATCACCACGGTGCGGGCCTTTGTGGCTTCGTTCACGTGGATGGTGGGTTCAACTACCACACCGTCAACGTCGATGTGCAGGTTGTCGATCGTGGCATTGTGGATGGTGAGGTCGCCGCCCTTGTTGGAGATGATGGTGGCCACTTTCACGTGGTTCTTTTCCCATTCAAGGTCAACGGTGAAGTTGCCGCGGGCTTTCAGACCCTTTACGTAGCCGTTCTTCCACACGCTGGGCAGAGCGGGGAGCAGGTAGATGCCGTCGTGGCTCTGCATCAGGGCTTCGCAAATGCCGGAGGTGGCGGCGAAGTTACCGTCGATCTGGAACGGCGGATGTGCGTCGTAGAGGTTCTTGTAGATTTTGCCCGAGAGGAGGTTGCTGAGAATGGTGTACATGTGGTTGCCGTCTTGAGCGCGGGCCCAGAGGTTGATCTTCCAGCCGAGCGACCAGCCGGTGGCGTCGTCGCCGCGGAGCTTCAGGGAGTTGACAACCGGTTCGAAGAACTCAGAGTCGGGGGCAATCTGACCGAAGGGATAGAGCGCCATCATGTGGCTGAGGTGACGGTGGCCGCCGCCGCTTTCGCCCACGGTGTATGCGCTGTATTTCCATTCGCGAAGAATCTGGTCGCCGGTCTTGACGCCGTTGCGGGTGCTTCCGTATGCGCCGGTGTATTTCTCAACGGCAAGACCCTTGTCGAGCTTATTGTAGCGGTCGCGCAGGGTAGCGATGTCGGCAGCGGAGATGCCGCAGTTTTCTTCGCCGAGCACATCGATTGCCTCAAGCGTGCCGGCAAAGAGTTCAGAAACGATTTGCTGGGCGTGGGCCACAGCATCCTGGTTCGGGCCATGTTCGGGCGACATTTCGTTCGGGCACTCGTATGTGCCGTCGGAAGCCTTCTTCAGACGTTCGATCCAGAACTCGCAGGCACCCCACAGGGCGGGCATTGCGCGGGCAAGGAATTCCTTGTCGAGGGTGTAGCGGTAGTGGTCGAGCAGGTGGGTGCAATACCAGGCGTTGCCAACCACGTAGTTGTTACCCCAGTTGGAGCCGGCGCCGAAGATATTGTTTTCGTTGAAGATTGACCAGCCTTTCGATGCAGAGGGGTTGGAGACGTATTTCGAGGGGTTTTCGCGCCACTGGGGCTGCACGGTAGCCATGTTGATGATGTAGTTGAGGAAGCGCTCGTGCATATCCGAGAGGTTAGCCGGCTCGGTGGGCCAGTAGTTCATCTCGATGTTGATGTTGGCGTGAATGTCGGCATTCCAGGGGTTGATATTATTGGCTGCATAGGGGCGATTTACGTTGTATCCGCTCCAGATGCCCTGAAGGTTGTTGGGCAGGTCTACGCCGCGGTTTGAGCAGATAGCCATGTAGCGGCCATATTGGAAGATGAGCTGTTCGAGCTCGCGCTTGATTTTGGCGGCGCCGCTGGCGTAGCGGTTAATGAGTTCATCGGTGGGAGTGTCGTTCGAAGCGCCGTCGAGCGAGAAGTCAACGCGATTGAATATGGGCTGATAGTCGGCCACGTGAGCGTCGTAGAGAGCCTGCCAGCCCTTGGCTGCGGCGTTGTCGACCTGAGTTCTGGTGTCGGCCACCAGGGTAGCGGTGCCCGAAGTGTAGGTTGCCGAAAGGGGATCGTAGTCGGTATTGCCGGCAAGGATAACGAGAATCTCGTCAGCGTCGTTGACGGTGATGCCGTTTTCGTCGGTGGTCATGGTGCCGCCGGTAGGAACGACTTTCAGCAGCGTAGCATAGCTGATGGTTTCGTACTTGCCGTTATAGCCTACATAGCCATCGGAATAGTTGGCCTTGATATTCTTGGCGGCACCGGGCTCGAGCTGGAAATTGAGGCTGAGCGAGCCGGGCTTGGAGGTGGTGAAGCGCATGGCAACGACGCCATCGGGATAGCTGGCGATATACTGGCGGTCGAATTCCGTTCCGTCGGATGCGGCAAAGTGCACGCTGGCGGTGGCGGTGGTGAGGTCGAGTGTGCGGTAATAGTCTTTAACGGACTTGTCGGCATCATAGCTGAACTTATCGCCAACCACGCGGATCATCACGTTGCCGAAGCTCTGGAAGCCGCCGTAGCCGGCAACGCTCGACGAACCGTGGTCGGTCGACCGACCGCGCCACAGGGTCTTCTCGGTGCACGAAATCTCTTCAGCCTTGACGCCGCCGAGGGTCTGGATGCCGAGCTGGCCGTTGCCCAGGGGCAGACCCCAGTTCATCCATTCGTTGCCGGGAGCCTTGTACCAGAGGGTATATTGATTGTCGGGGGTCCAGGTGGCATGGCCTTCAACGGTGAATTCGCCGAATTCCATTTTGTCAGCTTCGACGAACTGCATGGGGTTGCCTATATCGCCGAGGTCATAGCAGCAGAACTGGCCGTCGAGCTGCGCGCCGCCATGCAGGTTGAGGCAGCGGTTCGACGTTCTGTCCTTGATTTCCCAGCTGTTTTCGTAGGTGGTGTTGGGCGAGGCGATGATGGCGAAGCCTGCCGAGTAGGGCGAGCTCGAGGTCTTGACGCTGCCCTTTGTAGAGGCGGTGCCGCTGATTACGAGATATTCGCCTTTTTTGTTGATGAACTGAGCATTGTTCATATCGCCCACAAGCTTCCACTGCATTGCGTCGCTGGGAATGGCGATTGACTGTGATACGCTCTGGTTCAGGCCTTTCGATTCAAGCACGTAGCCGGCACCTCTGCGCCACTGCAGGAAGTACCATGTGGGCTCCGAGCCTTCGTTGCTGAACTTGGGGCTGTTGTCGACGGGTTCGGGTTCGGTCAGGTTCACCGACACTTCCTTGCCGCTGGCATCATAGAATTTCAATGCGTTGTTAACGTCGTTGGCGTTCCATTCACCGATTTCCACTCCGGCACCATAGGCACCGAACTGGTTGAAGTGGAGGTCAGAGTCAACTCGGCCGATTTCATATGCCGTGCCGGATTTAACAACATAAAGAGGAGTGGCCTCGGCAGCGCTGGCAAACCGGCTGTTGTTGTCGTCGTAGGCAATGTAGTTGCCGAGCTTGCTGCGCATCGTGAAGCTTTCCTCATTGCCGATGAGCTGCCACATCTGCGAGTCCGACGACGCATTGGAAGTGGCCGTCTTCAGATTGGAGCCGGCGCCCTGGTCGGCCAGAGCGGCATTGCCGCGGGTGAAGCGCACCTGATAGTAGACGGGAGCATCTACCGTCGAAAACTGCACCTGTGCCTGCGAAGGGGTCAGCCAACCTGCAAGAGAGGCTGCCGCTATGGCACACAAAGATTTGAATTTAAATTTCATGGATAGATAATCTATTGGTTTATTGAAAAAATATATTTCTGTTAAATTCCGACAAATTCAAGCGCAAATATAGTTAAAAATTCAATAGTCACCAAACTTTTGTTCGTTTGTCGCGTTATACCGATGAAAACAGAACAAAAACGACACACAAAAAGACACACACAGACATACTATGACATACGTTCAGCCCGAATTACCCTACGACACCGCCGCCCTGGCCCCGGCGATAAGCGAAGAAACCGTGAAGTTCCATTATGGCAAGCATGAGAAAACCTATATCGACAATCTCAACGCCATGATTAAAGGCACCCGCTTCGAGGAGATGAATCTCGAGGATATAATACGCGAATCTGACGGCGCCCTGTTCAACAACGCATCGCAGGCCTGGAACCACATATTTTATTTCTTCGGACTCAATCCTGATGCCGGCGGCGCACCTTCGGGCGCGTTACTCAAGGCCATCGAACGCGACTTCGGCTCGTTCGAGCAGTTCAAGGCCGACTTCGTGAAGGCCGGAACAGGCCTGTTCGGCAGCGGCTGGGTATGGCTGTCGGCCGACGAAGAGGGCAAGCTCTTCATCACCGCCGAGAGCAACGCCGGCAACCCGCTCACTCACGGCCTGATTCCGCTTCTGACCTTCGACGTGTGGGAACACGCATACTATCTCGATTATCAGAACCGCAGGGCCGATGCCCTCAACGCCCTCTGGTCAATCGTAGACTGGGACGTTATCGAAAGCAGATATGAATAAAAACATACAGTCAATTATATACAATCATATAAGAGATTAGAAAGCAATAAGCATAATGTGATGAATGGAGAGAGAGGCACGCGTGAGCGCCCCTCTTTTTCTCGTTTATCACCCCCTGCGGGAA
This sequence comes from uncultured Bacteroides sp., assembly GCA_964444045.1. Lineage (GTDB taxonomy): Bacteria > Bacteroidota > Bacteroidia > Bacteroidales > Muribaculaceae > UBA3263. The sequence continues at coordinate 5,063 of CAYUFQ010000055.1, read as the reverse complement.
TTTATTTGTATATTTGCAATCTGAATCAAACGATGAAAATTTTCAGATATGAGAGAGATGCGAAAATCCAGCAGACAAAAAAGCGCCGAATGGGCTCTGGAGGTGTTTGACAAGGCGCCTTATGTGACCCTCAGCATGACCCGTCCCGACGGCACACCCTACGGACTTCCGCTCAACATGGCGCGCAAGGATGAAACCACCTTTTACTTTCACTGCGCACCCGACGGGGAGAAAATCGACTGCCTGAGGCAGAATCCGACGGTAAGCCTGTCGGCCGTCAGCAAATGCACGCCGGCATATGAAGCCGACAAGAACAACTTTACCGAGCACTACCGTTCGGCCATCGCTTCGGGCACAGCAGCTACAGTGACCGACACTGCCGAAAAAATCGAGGCCCTGCGCCTGATATGCGAAAGATTCCTGCCCGCCCACATGGCCCACTTCGAGGCGGCGATAGCCCGCAGCATCGACCGCACCGCGGTGGTGCGCATCACCCTCACGGCCCCTCCCGTAGGCAAAGCCAAAGAATAACCGCCCCTCCCCGCGTGAACAGGCTGAGGATTAACATTATTTTGCGAAGCAGGGGTCAACAATCGGGGGGAATGAGGCGTTCTATAAGTAGCTATTGAAAATATGCGAACTGAAATTGCATCCCTCGTCCTCTGCGACTGAGTTGTGATAACTGGGTGCAGAGGCTCTCATAAATAAATAGTTGAAACGTGAGGGGAGGAGCGCCGGCTAAACACCGCGTTCCTCCTTTTTTTGCGCTATAGTGGAGTTATAGTAGGCGGGATCGCCCGTGACTTCACGGCCAAGCCATGGAGGGAGCACAAGGGATTCGCTGGGGTCGGTCAGCTCAACTTCGGCCAGCGCCATATGGCAGGGCGAGGCGAACACATCGACCTCCCACACATGGCCGTAGTAGGGCACCATGTAGCGGGTCTTGTCTATTGGAGCGGTTACGCTCAGCGCCAGCAGCTCGCCGGCATCGGCCAGCGGCACTTCATACTCCCATTCGCCGCGCACGGCGCCGCGGTTGCGGCTCTTGACGGTCAGATACGCGCGTCCGCCGTATATGCGCACGCGCACCGTGGCGTCGGGATTCGACGACAGATAGCCCTGCACTATGCGGACGTCCGCCCTCGAGGCGGCAATTGCGGCCTCAACGTCGGCCACCAGAAATTTCCTTTCGATTTCGATTGACATAGCGGGGGCAAAATTACGCAAATTCCACAATAAAACCACGTCCTCAGGCGTTTATCTTATTGTGAATATCAGAATAGTTTTATTTTACCTGTGTATGATGCTGACCTGCGGAGGGTTACGGGCATCAGACGCCACCGACCGCCACCTGCAGCTGAAGGAAGTGGAGGTGCGTCCGGGCAAGCAGAAATATTCCAAGAAAAACAATCCGGCCGTTGAGTTTATCGAGCGGCTGATTGCCCGGCGCAAGCTCAACGACCCGCGCCTTACCCACGATTTCTATAACCACGGACAATATGAACGCATCACTCTCGGAGTTATCGATTTCCCCACCGGAAAAGATGGCGCGCTGAGTTTCCTCGAAGAATACGTAGACACGACGGAGCTGACCGGACGCCCGGTGCTGAACCTGTCGGTAAAAGAGAAGGTGAGCGACGTTCACTATCGCCGTGAGCCCGAGGCGCGCCGCGAAGTGGTGCGCCTGCGCAACCGCAACGGCATCGACGACATGCTTGGCGACGCCGCCTCCGTGCAGGCCATATTCGAGAACATAATGAGCCCGGTCGACCTCTACGACTCCGACAACATCACCCTGCTGCGCCAGAAGTTCGTCAGTCCGCTCGGCCACCTTGCCACCGACTTCTATAAGTTCTATCTCACCGACACGATTGCCGACGCAACGTCGGGCGATTCGCTGATAGTAGTGTCGTTCGTGCCCCACAATCCGGTGATGCCGAGCTTCAACGGCCGAATCTACGTGGCAAAGGGAGACACGACCATGTTTATCCGCAAAGCCGAACTGCGTATGCCCGCCAACAGCAACGTCAACTTTATCAGCAACATGTATTTGCTGCAGGAATATGACCGCGCCCCCGACGGCTCGCGCCTTAAGACGCGCGACGAAGTGATTATCGAGGCCTCCTACATGGGGGTGGACGCATATTGCACGCGGCTGACCGTGAACAACTCTCACTCATTTACCCAGCCGCGCGACACCACTATTTTCAGCAACGCCTCAGAAGTGATCGAGCGGGGCGACCTGAGCGGCGCCATAGCCTCGTATCGCCCGGCCGGCACCTCATACGGAGTGGCCAACATGGGCAGTATGGTCGAGCGGCTGCGGTCGAATAAGGTGTTTTACTGGGGCGAGCGGGTACTGTCGACCCTTATAAGCGATTACGTGCGGCCCGGAGGCAAGGATGCACCGGTGGCCATCGGCCCTATATTCTCCACTATTAACCACAACGGGCTCGAAGGCTGGCGCCTGCGCCTGGGCGCCACCACCACGGCCCACCTGTGGCCGCGGCTGTTCGTGAGCGGCTACGGCGCATATGGGTTCAAGGACAGGAAGTGGAAATACAGCGGCTCGGTCGAATACAGCTTCATCGACAAGAAAGAACACCCCGGAGAGTTTCCGGTAAGGTCGGTAAAACTGACCCACAGCTACGACGTTGACCGCCTCGGCCAGCACTACTCGGCCTCAGGCACTCTGTTCAACTCCCTGGCGCGCACCAGCAACGACCTGATGACCTACAACCGGCTCACGTCCCTGCAGTTCAACTACGAAACGGCCTCGCATCTCGGATTCAGTCTCGAGCTGAGCCACAGCCGGCAGGAAGAGTCGCCCTACGTGGAATTCATCGACGGCAACGGCCGCCGCTACACCCATTTTGACCAGACGGCCGTGCAGGTAGAGCTGCGCTATGCGCCCGGCGAACTGTTTTACCAGAGCATCAACCGCCGCATACCCATATCGACGGAACACCCGGTGTTCCGGCTGACCCACACGTTTGCTCCGGCCGGATTCGCCGGCACCCGCTGGGGAGTGAACAAAACCGAAATGTCGGTGAGCAAACGCTGGTTTCTGTCGGCCTGGGGCCATATCGACACCTACGTCGGTGCCGGCCACGTGTGGGGGCGCTCGGTATTTCCATCGCTGCTGATGCCCAACACCAACCTGAGCTACTTCTACCAGCCGCGGGCCTTCTCGCTGCTCAACCCGATGGAATTCGTCAACGACACATATGCCGAGCTCCATCTCAACTACGACGCCAACGGCGCCCTGCTCAACTACATACCCGGCATAAACCGGCTGAAACTACGCGAATACGTCGGCTTCCATGCCATATGGGGCAGCCTAAGCAGCCGCAATAACCCCGACCTCAACCCCTCGCTGCTGCGCTTCCCTGCCACGGCCGGCACCACCGATATGGGCCGGATGCCCTACATGGAACTCAACGCCGGCATAGGCAACATACTGCGCATACTTACGGTGCAATACGTTTGCCGCCTGACCCACAACGGCCCCGGCCTACCCCACCACGGCATCCGCTTCCTCTTCGACTTCTCCTTTTAGCAAAAAGCCTAAGCAATAGCGGTGCGGAGTATTTTAAAAAATTTCAGGTATGTAACTCCTAATTTCTGATTTTTGCGTATCTTTGTGGGATGAAACTGATTGCTGATGCCGGAGGCACCAAGACGGAATGGGCCGTGATAGCGCCCGACGGGCAGATTCGACGCATTGAATCCGCCGGGGTTAACGCGCTCATGTTCACCGAAGACGAGCTGCGCAAGGAGTTTGCGCCGCTGAGCGGCTTCGGGCCATTCAGCCGGGTGCACTACTATGGCGCCGGATGCGTTGACCGGGGCGTGTGTGCCAAAGTGGCGGCGGCGCTGCCTCAGGCTCCCCACGTAGAGGTATGTTCCGACCTGGTGGGGGCGGCCCGCGCGCTCTATGGCCACGCCAGCGGCCTGGCCGCCATTATCGGCACCGGCAGCAACACCGGCCTTTACGACGGCCGGCAGATTACCCTCAACATGCCGCCGCTTGGCTATGCTCTCGGCGACGAAGGGAGCGGCGCCGCCATGGGGCGCGAACTGCTCAGGCAGGTCTATCGCCATGGCTTCATGCGCCGGGAATTCGAGGCCGAGACCGGGCTGACGTATGCCGACGTGCTCGACGGCGTGTATCGCCGGCCGGGTGCCAACCGCTTCCTGGCCTCTACGGTAAGGTTCATCGCCGCCCACAAAGAGGAATGCGACGGCATAGTCAGCCGCGTGTTCGGGCAGCTGATGCAGGAGATTGCGACATTCTACGGCCATCCGCGCCAGATGCGAGCCGTAGGCGGCCTCGCTGCGGCATTCGAGCCCCAGCTACGCAAGGCCGGCAGCCTCTGCGGCATCGACATAACCCTGACCATCAGCCGCCCCATGGATGCATTGATTGATTACCACCAAAACTCATAACCCTCCCAACACACACAAGCAGATGAAAGGCAAAAACAAGGATATCGAGTTAATCCTCATAAACGTGACCGGGGTGGACCGGCCGGGAGTCACATCCGCGCTGACCGAGATTCTCGGGCGCCACGATGCGATGATTCTCGACATCGGCCAAAGCACGATTCATCACTATCTGTCGCTGGGCATACTCATCAAGACCGACTCGCAGACCTCGGGCGAGATTCTCAAGGAGCTGCTGTTTAAGGCATCGGAGCTTAACGTGAACATCCGCTTCACCCCGACCGACGTGAGCGACTACGAAGCCTGGGTTAAGATGCAGGGCAAGAGCCGCTGGATCATCACCATGCTCGGACGCCGGCTCACGGCCGACCATATCGCCAAGCTCACGGCCGAAGTGGCCGCCGAGGGGCTCAACATCGAGAACATAAAGCGCCTTACCGGACGGATATCGCTTCATAACACCGGCAGCCGCCACAGCAAGACCTGCATCGAGATGGCAGTGCGCGGCAATCCGGCCGACCGCAACGGGCTGTCGCGCCGATTCCTCGAAATCGCCTCGAGCAACGACGTTGACATCTCCTTTCAGGAAGACAACGTGTTCCGTCGCACCCGCCGCC
>CAYUFQ010000054.1:0-9937 GCA_964444045.1 uncultured Bacteroides sp. | reverse complement strand
TAGCCACCGAAATGCCGCGCTGCTTTTCGATTTCCATCCAGTCGGAAGTGGCGGTTTTCTTGATTTTGTTGCTCTTCACGGCTCCGGCAATGTGAATTGCGCCGCCATAGAGCAGCAGTTTCTCGGTCAATGTGGTTTTGCCGGCATCAGGGTGAGAGATAATCGCGAAGGTGCGGCGGCGCTTGATTTCGTCAGTTAATGAGGCCATGGATCAGTTTTTGATTTCGTTGATGCACTTGCGCAGGGAGTCAAACCAGTGAGGCGTCTCCACTCCGTATGTCAGGCGGATTTTCGACGTGTCGAGCACGCTGAAGTGCGGCCGGGGCGCCATGGTTACGTTCAGGAAGTTGGTGTCGGTAGAGATTGGAATCAGCTCCTTGTCGTCATGGCCCGACAGCAGCAATATGGCTTTGGCAAAGTCGTAGCGCGAACACAGGCCGGCATCGCAATAGTGATATACGCCCTCAAACCATTGCGGAGTGGAGAGGATGCGGCATATGGCAGCGGCCAGGTCGTCGGCACAGGTGGGCGAGCCCACCTGATCGGCCACTACCTTAAGCGGCTCCTTGTGGTCCACCCGCGCCAGGATGCGCTTCACGAAGTTATTGTCGCAATCGGCGCCGTAGAGCCACGAAGTGCGGATTACTATGCTGTCGGGGGCAAGGGCCAGCAGCGCCGTTTCGCCGGCGCGCTTCGAGGTGCCGTAGTGGGTGGCGGGGTTCACCTTGTCGCTTTCGGAATAGGGCTTGCAGGTGTTGCCGTCGAACACATAATCGGTCGATATGTGTATTACCTTGGCGCCGTAGCTATCGGCAGCCACCGCCAGGTTCTTCACACCGTCGGAGTTGATTGCGGTGCAGGCGGCTTTGTCTTCTTCGGCACGGTCAACGTCGGTATATGCCGCGCAGTTCACTATGTGAGTTATGTCGTTATCGGCAATATACGATGAGATGACGTTCGGCTTGGTGATGTCGAACTGCTTATGGTCGAGAAAATGAATTTCCGACCCCGGCAAACGGCCGGGAAGCACCCTCTGCAATGCCCGGCCAAGCTGGCCGTTTGCACCTGTGACGATTATATTCATGCGCTTTATAAATGCGGTTTTACAGTAGTGCAAAGTTACGGCTTTTCCTCCATATTGGCAACACCTCCCGGGGCTTCTTTCGGCCTCAGAGCCAAAACTCCTGAGCGGCAACTGTCTAAATCGGCTATGAAAATTCCGGCGTCGGTCACACACTCCCACCGTGCATCGCCCGGCATGAGCCGGAGCGAATCGATGCCGCGCAGAGCCATATAATCAGTGAGCAGCAGCGAATAGAGCTCGTGTATCTCCCTGCGGTCAGGCGCCGACACGGCGTTGGTGAAGATAACGCACTCCCTACCCTGCCGCCATATCAGCTGGGTGCTTCGCGTAGTCCGGTCCACGATAACCTCCTCAGCCGCATATTCGGGCCGCCGGCTCCATATCATGAATGAAGCCGTGCAGGCAACTGCAACCGCCGCCACTCCGGCAGCGAAATGCTTCCGGCCGTGGATGAATATGGCCGTCAGCCCGAGCGCAACAGTCAGGGCAACAGTGGCAGCGGCCGACGGGTAAAGGCCGGTAAGCGTGGCTCCCGGAATCCCGGCGGTGAAACCGGCCACCCGGTCAATCAGCCCGGCAAGGAAGTCGGTGGCACCCCCTGCGGAGAATACAACCGAGAAAATGCCCGAACATATCAGTAGCGGCACCAGCGGAGCCACAATCAGGTTTGACACGACAAACAGCAACGGAAACGAATGGAAGTGGCATGCCGCCACCGGCCCCGACAATATCACAGCCGATACCGACAGCACCGGATATGATGCCAGCAGATACAGCCGCGGATGCGTCCGGCGGTCCACGCGGTTTATCAACGGAAAGAAGATTATGATGCCGGCCACTGCCGCGAAACTCATCTGAAAACCAACGTCGAACAAGTCTGCCGGTCTGAACAGCAGAATCAGCAACGCGGCCAGACACAAGGAGTTGAGCGGCACCGAACGGCGCTGCATCACTTTCGAAGCCAGATAGACCGACGCCATAATCACCGCCCTGGTAACCGACGGAATGAATCCGGTAAAAGCCGCATAACACCATAATGCCGCAGCAACCGAAACGAGCCGCGCGCGGGTGTGGCGCGTCAGATACAGCGGCCAAAGCATCAGCGAGATTATCATGGCTATGACTCCGACGTGCATTCCGCTCAGGGCAAGCAGGTGGGCGAGGCCGGCGGCGGAATATACCTCGCGCACCGGCGGCTGCATGAGGCTGCCCTTGCCAAGCAGCATTGCCGCCAGCATATCTATGGTTGCGTCATTGAGCGGAGCCGAGCGCAGGCGGGTCAGCACGTCGTCGTTGGCCCGGAGCAAAGCCGCCCGCAACCCGCCCGTGGGGCGTATGCCCCCGATGCTGTCGGCCACCACCGCCGCAGTGGCCGTCACTCCCTCCAGGCGCATCGACCCGCGCAGGTCAATCACGTCAGGAATGTCGGGCACGGGAGGCAGCGGCCTCATGTCGGCCCGGAATCTCACAGTCTCGCCGGCTCTGACCCGCGGAGTTTCGTTGATAAAGTCGAGAAAGGCCTTGAATGGCCTTACCGGCAGGCCGTCAACACTATCTACCACCGCCAGCGCCAGCAGGCCCGACGTATTGGCCTCATCGACCTCAACCAGCCGGGCCACATATTCCGCCCGCCCATAAAAAGGCGGCTCCTGAGGCCTGAGCAGGCCACAGAAGTCGCAAATCATGATAACCGGTATCAGCACTGCCAACGGTATGGCCAGCGGACAGCGCCCCATATCCTGCCGGATTGTCTTTAGTCTATCGTGTTAATAACGACGAAGAAGCTCGAAACCCCTATGGCCACCCATAGCGCCAGGGCCAGCAGCAGCGGTTTCAGCCCCACCGCCTTGATGCTCTTGGGCGAAAGCGACGCGCCAATCAGGAAAAGAGTCACCACCATGCCCTTCTTGGCCCAGAAAGCCATGGTCTTGCCAAACTCGGCAGGCAGACCGGCATAAGTGTTGACCACCATGGCAAGGATAAAGAGGAAGATAAACCACGGAATTGAAATCCTGGCCGTTTTGTCGCGGAATATGAACATGGTGACCAGCGCCAGCGGAATAATCCACAGCGCACGGGTGAGCTTAATCAGAGTGGCTACTTCAAGCGCCTGATTGCCGTAGGCATCGCCGGCACCTACAACCGACGAGGTGTCGTGTATGGCAATGGCGGCCCAGGTGCCGAACTGCGTCTGCGACATGTCGGCGAGCCTGCCCAGCGGCGGGAATATGAACAGGGCAACGGCATTGAGTATGAAAATAACACCCAGCGACACCGCCATCTCGCTGTCGTTGGCCTTGACAACGGGCCCGACGGCTGCGATTGCCGAGCCACCGCAGATGGCCGTGCCCGACGATATCAGGTAGGCCGTCTTGCGCTCGACGTGCATCCAGTAGCCGAGCATCACGCCAAGCAGCATCACGCCCACCACCGAGGCGATGGTGAACGACATACCTTCAGCACCCGATTGCAGCGACTTTTGCAGATTCATCGAGAATCCATAGCCTACCACCGAGGCCTGCAGCAGGTATTTTGAGCACTTTTTGTTGAATTTCGGAAACGGATTATCGAACGTAAAAGCGAACAGCAGACCGAGAAACAGGGCATAGGCCGCCGTGACCGGTTCGTCTTTCAGGTCGGTGATATAGGTTATAGGAAAGAGAATCAACAGAATGATGACAATGTATATCCACTTTCCGGCCGCTTTTTTATTCATGATATAATGGCTGATTGAGTTTGCGCAAATTATAGTGTGATGACATGGTTTCGCCGTATGCTCCGGCGGAGCGGAAGGCGATGAGGTCGCCACGATGAGTCAGAGGCAGGCGCTCGTCGCCGGCAAACACGTCTGACGACTCGCACACCGGGCCCACCACGTCGTAAACCTCAACGGGTGCATCGGCCGGAGCCGACAGGTTTTCAATCATATGGTGCGCGCCGTAGAGCGCCGGACGAATAAGCTCGCTCATGCCGGCATCGACAATTACAAACTTCTTGTCAGAGCCGTGCTTCACGTAGACCACCCTCGAAATCAGCGAACCGCACTGCCCCACGATGCTTCGGCCCAGCTCGAAATGAAGCGTCTGGCCGGCGCGCAGGTGAAGGTGACGGCGGAACGTGGCGAAATAGGCCTTGAAGTCGGGAACCGGCTCCTCATCGGGCGCGTCGTAGTCGATGCCCAGGCCTCCGCCAACGTTAATAGTGCGGAAATTAACGGCAGCATACTGGGTCTGCAGCCGGTCTATGCGGTCGCATAGCAGCGCAAATGGCTCATTGTCGAGAATCTGCGAACCGATATGGAAGTGCAGCCCCGTCAGTTTCACCCCTTTGAGGCTCAGGGCACGCTCAATCACGCCCGGCAGCAAATCGAGATTTATGCCGAACTTGTTCTCGGCCAGTCCGGTGGTGATGTAATGATGAGTGTGGGCGTCGATGTTGGGGTTAACCCTCAGCGCAACCGTTGCAGTGAGGCCGGCCCTGCAGGCCAGTCCGGCTATTACCTCAAGCTCAGGCAGCGACTCAACGTTGAAGCAGCCTATGCCGGCCCTGAGCGCAAGCTCAATCTCGGCATCGGTCTTCCCCACCCCGGCAAACACAATCTTCGACGGCTCTATGCCGGCAGCTATCGCCGCCTCTATCTCTCCGCCGCTGACGCAGTCGGCGCCCAGTCCGGCGGCGGCAATCTCACGGAGAATGCGTTCGTTGGCATTGGCCTTGACGGCATAATGCACGCAGTAATCACCCGCCGAGGCCTTCAGCTCGGCGAGAGTGCGGCGCAGCAGCTCCAGGTCATAGAAATAGAATGGAGTCGGAGCCTTGCCGAACCGTTCAATCGGAAACCGGGTCATTTCTTTTCAAAAAGATATTTCTGCAATGAATTGAGGGCGGCAACCTTATCCGACTGGCGCACCAGAAGGGATATGTTGTAGTTGCTGCCGCCATATGAAATCATGCGCACCGGAATATTGCCCAGGGCATCGAGCACACGGGTTTCAAATCCGCAGTTGTGCCACTCCAGGTCGCCCACCACGCAGATAATGGCCATATCGCGGTCAACAGTCACAGTGCCGAACTTCTTCAGGTCGTCGAGTATATGGTGCAGGTTGGTTTCATTATCGATGGTCACCGAAACGCCCACCTCGGAGGTGGCAATCATGTCGATCGACGTCTGATACGTCTCGAAGATTTCAAACACCTTGCGCAGGAAGCCATAGGCCAGCAGCATCCGTCCGCTCTTTATCTTTATGGCCGTGATGTTGTCTTTGGCGGCCACGGCCTTGATGGTGTGGTTGGGCGAGCAGTTGTAAATCAGCGTTCCCTTGGCCTCGGGCTGCATGGTGTTGAGCAGGCGCACGGGGATATTGTTGAGCTTGGCCGGAAGCACACACGTGGGGTGCAGTATCTTCGCGCCGAAATAGGCCAGCTCGGCAGCCTCCTCGAAGTGGAGCTCAGCCACCGGAGCGGTGCCTTCCACGTATCGGGGGTCGTTATTGTGCATGCCGTCAATGTCGGTCCATATTTCAATCTCGTCGGCACCGATGGCCGCACCGATGAGCGATGCCGTGTAGTCGCTTCCTCCGCGCTGCAGGTTGTCTACCTCGCCGTAAGCGTTGCGGCAAATGAATCCCTGAGTGATGTATATCTGCGCGTCGGCATGCTTTTCGAGCTGAGCTATGAGCCGGCTGTGGATATACTGCGGATCGGGCTCGTTGTTTTTGTCGGTGCGCATGAACTCGAGCGCGGGAATGAGTGCCGAGTCAACGCCGCGCTCATGAAGATACAGATTCATGAGCATGGTGCTGAGCAGCTCGCCCTGAGCCAGTATCTCCTTCTCTTCAAACAGCGTGAAGATATCTTTTGACAGCGAACGTATGTAATTGAAAATGGCCTTGACCTCACGCATGGCGTTTTCCTTGGCCTCGTCCGAGCTGAAAAGCTCATCGACCACGCCGCGATATTTCAGTTCGAGCTGGTTCACGATTTCCTTGGCTCCGTCAACGTTCTTCTTGTAGAGATAGTCGGAAATTTCCACCAGAGTGTTGGTGGTGCCCGACATGGCCGAAAGCACAATGATGTTCTTGCCGCGTCCGGTGATGAGCTTTGCCACCTCCTTGATGCGTTGCGGCGAACCTACAGACGTGCCGCCAAATTTCAATACGTTCATTTAAATGACTGTTATAGGTTTATTACGAATTATCCTTATAGTTCGGTCAGCATTTTGCCCTCACAGCGCCACACCCTGGCCGGAAACCGCTCGGTAAACTGCAGATTGTGCGTGGCCATGATTACGGCGGCGCCCTGCTCGGCGGCTATCGAGTGAAGGGTCTCCACGATTTGCATTGCCGTGTCGGGGTCGAGATTGCCGGTGGGCTCGTCGGCCAGAATCAGAGCCGGCTCGTTGAGCAGGGCACGCGCAATGGCTATGCGCTGCTGCTCGCCGCCCGACAGTTCATGGGGCATCTTGTATGACTTGTTGGTCATGCCCACCAGGTCGAGCACCCTGGTTATGCGCTCTTCTTTCTCAACTCGGTTTTTCCAGCCGGTGGCGTTGAGCACAAACAGCAGATTCTCGTGGACCGAACGGTCGGTAAGCAACTGAAAGTCTTGAAACACTATGCCGATGCGCCTGCGCAGCAGGTGCAGCTTCGACTGACGCAGTTTCGACAGATTGAAGTCGAACACCTGGGCCGACCCGCTCTCTATCCCTACTTCGCCATACATGGTTTTCAGCAGCGATGACTTGCCGCTGCCCACCTTGCCGATTATGTAAACGAACTCGCCGGGCATCAGGCTGAAGTTAACATGCTTCAGCACCACGAGCTCCTTGCGCAGAATGTCTACGTCGGCGTATCTGACAATTGCTTCTCCGTCCATAATCACTCAATTCATCAATTGGCGTATTCCGACAGGAACTTGATTCTCACCAGCCTGATTTCGGCCTCGCTGTAGTCATTGCCCAGCTCTTCGATTGCCTGATTAACGTCGCCCGATTCGCTCTCGGTCTTGAAGTAATCATATATCTCCTCCTCGATGTCGGGGTCTATCTCTGACTGAATGTAATAGTTGATGTTGAGTTTGGTTCCCGAGTAAACTATCGCTTCAATTTCATCGAGCAGTTCACTGAAAGTCAAGTCTTTCGACTCAGCCAGCTCATCGAGCGGCACCTTGCGGTCAATGCCCTGTATGATGGCGATTTTCTGTTTCGACTTGTTAGGCACCGTGCGCACGCGCATATCTTCGGGGCGCTCAATCTCGTTCTCCTCCACGTGGGTGCGAATCACTTCGAGAAACTCCTCGCCGAAGCGCTTGGCCTTGCCCTGCCCCACTCCGGTGATGTTGAGCAGCTCTTCCATAGTGACCGGATATGTGGTGGCCATCTGTTCGAGCGACGGGTCCTGGAAAATCACATACGTGGGCAACTGATGGCGTTTGGCAATCTTTTTGCGCAGGTCCTTGAGAATGGAAAAGAGCTCGGGGTCGACGGCCGCGGTGCCGGTGGCCTTGAGATTGGCCTCTTCGTCGCCTTCGTCGGCAAACTCATTATCCTTTACGATTTTAAATGACTTAGGTTTCTTCAGGAAGTCAAGCCCTTCGGGGGTTACCTTCAATACGCCGAAATTCTCTATATCCTTGATGATATATCCGGCTATCACGGCCTGGCGTATCACGGAATTGAGTGTCCGGGCGTCGCTGCCCTCCATGCTGCCGAACTGTTCGAGCTCCTCGTGATTATAGGCCTTGACGTTGGCCGTTTTCTTGCCGAGTATGATGTCGATTATATGTTCGGCCTTGAACTTCTCTTTAAGTACGGTAATTACTTCAATTATAGCGGATAATTCTTCCTTAGCTTCCACTTGAATCTTTGGATTTAGACAGTTGTCGCAATTGCCGCAGTTATCTTTGGCGTAAATCTCGCCGAAATAGTGCAGCAGGGTTTTGCGACGACACACTGACGATTCGGCATAACCGGCGGTCTCCGCCAGCAGCTGCTTGCCGATTTCCTGCTCAGCCAGCTGTTTGCCCTGCATGAACTTTTCCATTTTGCGCAAGTCTTTGGCTGAATAAAAGGTGATGCACTGGCCTTCTCCGCCATCGCGTCCGGCACGGCCGGTTTCCTGGTAATATCCTTCGAGGGATTTGGGCATATCGTAGTGAATCACAAATCTGACATCGGGCTTGTCAATGCCCATGCCGAATGCGATAGTAGCCACGATGACATCGATATCCTCCATCAGAAACGCGTCCTGATTGGCTGAACGGGTGGCTGAATCCATGCCGGCATGATACGGCCGGGCCTTGATATTGTTCACCACCAGCAGTTCGGCAAGCTCTTCCACCTTTTTACGGGCAAGACAGTAGATTATGCCGCTTTTGTCTTCGTTGTTTTTAATGTATTTGATAATGTCGCGGTCAATATTCTCCGTTTTCGGTCGAATCTCGTAGTAGAGATTATCGCGGTTGAACGACGACTTGAACACGCAGGCGTTGGTCATGCCAAGGTTTTTCTGTATGTCGTGCTGCACCTTGGGAGTGGCCGTTGCCGTAAGCGCTATCACCGGGCGCACGCCTATCTCGCTTATGATGGGGCGGATACGCCTGTATTCCGGGCGGAAATCATGGCCCCATTCCGATATGCAGTGAGCCTCGTCGATAGCGTAGAATGATACTTTTACAGACTTCAGAAATTCAATATTGTCCTCTTTGGTGAGCTGTTCGGGAGCCACATAGAGCAGCTTCGTGCGGCCGAGCACAATGTCGTCTTTAACGGCATCGATGGCCGCACGGCTCAGCGAAGAGTTAAGGAAATGGGCCACACCGTCGTCCTCCCTGAAATTCCGCATGGAATCCACCTGGTTTTTCATCAGGGCAATCAGGGGCGAAATCACTATTGCCACCCCGTCCATCATCACCGACGGCAGTTGGTAGCACAATGATTTGCCGCCGCCCGTGGGCATAAGCACGAACACATCGTTACCCTCGAGCAACGCGGAAATGATTGCTTCCTGATTGCCTTTGAAGGCGTCGAATCCGAAATTGAGCTTCAGAGCGTCGACAAGTTCCTGATGAGTAGCCATGATGAAAAAAAGGAGATGTTATGTTGAAATGTGAGGAGATTGGATTGATTGGTGTGAACGGTATTTCCGGCTGAATATGATTATCTGTTTATCGAATCTGTTTCAAAGTTAGCTTTACGAATCTGCCCGAGGGCATATTCGCGGGTTATGTTCAGCTTGTCGGTTTTTGTGCCCGGAATCTCATACATGGAGTCAACCATGATTGACTCCACTATGGAGCGGAGTCCGCGGGCGCCGAGTTTGTATTCTATTGCCTTGTCGACTATGAGCTCCAGTGCATCGGGTTCGAAGGTGAGCTTCACGCCGTCCATAGCAAACATCTTTTCATACTGACGCACGATGGCGTTTTTCGGCTCGGTCAGCACCCTCAGCAGGGCGTCGCGGTCGAGCGGGTCAAGATGGGTCAGAATGGGCAGGCGGCCGATGATTTCCGGAATCAGGCCAAACGACTTCAGATCTTGCGGAGCGACATATTGCAGATAATTGTCGCGCTTGATTTTCTGTTTCTGCGCGTCGGTCGAGTAGCCCACCACGTGAGTGTTGAGACGATGGGCTATCTTGCGCTCGATGCCGTCGAACGCGCCTCCGCAAATAAACAGTATATCCTTGGTGTTGACCGGAATCATCTTCTGCTCGGGGTGCTTGCGGCCACCCTGCGGCGGCACGTTGACAATCGAGCCTTCGAGGAGCTTCAGCAGGCCCTGCTGCACACCTTCGCCCGACACGTCGCGGGTGATGGACGGATTGTCACCCTTGCGGGCTATCTTGTCAATCTCGT
>CAYUFQ010000053.1:4599-10002 GCA_964444045.1 uncultured Bacteroides sp. | reverse complement strand
AGATGTTTGAGAGCCGCCTGTTTTTCGTCGATAACCTGATTGAAATGGGAGCGCAGATAATTCTGTGCGACCCCCACCGCGCCGTTGTCATAGGCCATGACCACAACTTCGCGCTGAAGGCCAACGCCATGACCTCGCCCGACATACGCGCCGGCATAGCCCTGCTCATAGCAGCCCTTTCGGCCAACGGCACGAGCGTTATCGACAACATCCAGCAGATCGACCGCGGATATGAGGATATTGAAGGGCGCCTGAACAATCTGGGCGCAAAAATCATTCGCCAGGACTGACAGGAAAATGGCTGGCAATCTCCTTTCGCGCTACATATGGCTGGTCGACACCCTGCGCCGGGCCGGACGCCTGACGCGCGACGAAATCAACCGCCGCTGGCTCGACTCCGACATAGGCAACGGCGCCCCCCTGGCCCGCCGCACGTTCTATAACTACCGCCAGGCGGTCTATGAGCTTTTCGGCATCGAAATCCAATACGACGCCTCCACGGCCGAATACTTCATCGACCGCTCCGACTCCGAAACCCGCCGGGGCGACTCAACGGTGACCGACTGGCTCCTCAACTCGGCCGCCATGAGCGGCATGCTCGGCGACGCACGCGGCATAGCCGACCGCATATTCCTCGAGCAGGTGCCGTCGGCCCGCCATAACCTCGCCCCCCTCATAAGCGCCATAAAGGAGAGCCGCCCGGTGGTGATTTCCTACCACCCCTTCACCCGCTCCATCCCCACCGAGGGCATCATTTTCGAGCCCTACCTGCTCAAGCTCTTCCGCCAGCGATGGTATGTGGCCGGACGCAACGTGGGCGAAAACAAGGTAAAGACCTACGCCCTCGACCGCATCACCTCCATCGAGATTCAGGGCGAGGAGTTCGTGATGTCGCCCACCTTCAACCCGCAGGAATATTTCCGCCATAGCTTCGGCATAGTGGTCGACTCGTCAGAGCCGCGCCGGGTGGTTCTGCGCGCCGAGCCGCGCCAGGCCAAATATCTGCGCGCGCTGCCGCTCCATCCCTCGCAGCAAGAGATGGTCAACGACGGCTTCTCCGTGTTTCACTACACCCTGCTCCTCACCCCCGACCTGCTCACCGAACTGATGGCCATGGGGCCCGAAGTGACAGTGCTGGCGCCCCCCGAACTCCGCACCATGCTCACCGAACGCCTGCGCGCCACGCTCGACCTCTACCGGCGCGATGACAATATTTTGCCCGACCCCTGCGTTAAATAGAAAAAGGCCTTAAACTATACACCATGAAAATATTGCTCGTAACCAACATGTTCCCGACCGACGCACGCCCCAACTACGGCGTCTTCGTCAAGGAGCAGATGGAGGCTGTGACCCGCGACTTCCCCGATGTGGACTATGACCTCTTCAACATTGACAATATTCATGGCAACTCCGTCTACCTCAAGTCGATATTCAAAATCAACAAGCTGATAAGCAGCGGCCGCTACGACCTGGTCCACGTTCACTACGGCCTGTCGGGCCTCTTCCTGCTCTTTCCGATGCTGCGCCGGAAAAAGATTCCGGTGGTGATGACCCTCCACGGCGGCGACATCCAGCCCGAGCAGGGCAAGTCGGTGCAGGTAAGGCTCACACGCCGCGCGCTCAGACACACCTCGGTGGCCATATCGCTCAACGACCGCATGACCGCCCTTGCCGCGGAATATTGCCCTATCGTGGTTAAGATACCCTGCTCGGTGAACACCATGGTGTTCACCCCGCCCACCTACCGCATTCCCCCCGCTCACAAAAAGGAGCTGACAATCGTCTTTCCGAGCGACCGCGCCCGGGTGGTCAAGAACTACCCCCTGTTCGAAGCCGTGGTCGAAAACTACACCCGCTGCTACGGCACCCCCATCCACACCGTCGAGCTCAAAAACATGACCCGCACCCAGATTGCCGACACCCTGCGCAACGCCGACCTCATGCTCATGACCTCCATATCCGAAGGCTCGCCCCAGGTGGTCAAGGAAGCCATGGCCTGCAACCTGCCCGTGGTGTCGACCAACGTGGGCGACGTCGAGACGCTGCTCAGCGGCGTCGAATCATCCACATGGTCGGCCACCCCCGACGTTGACGAGCTCACCGACTGCGTGCGCCGCGTCGTCATGGGCCAGGTCGAAGGCCGCTCGGGCCGGCGCAGCCTCATAGCCCTCCACCTCGACCATAACTCCGTGGCCATCCAGGTGCATAACGTATATAAATCGCTGCTGCAGAAATGAACGCCGCACCCATCAGGATACTCAACGCCGACATACTTCCGCTTACCCGCGACGAACTGCTCGAACGCCTCGACTCGGGAGTGCTCATCACCCCCAACCTCGACCACCTCGTCAAACTGCAGAAAGACCCCGAATTCCGCGAATGTTACCGGCGAGCCGAATGGGTAGTGTGCGATAGCCGCATACTCTACTTCTGCTCCAAACTCCTTCCGCGGTCGCTCCCCGAAGCCATTCCCGGCAGCTCATTCTTCACCGCATTCTACCGATACCACGCCACCGACCCCCACTGCCGCATATTCCTGCTCGGCGCCATGGACGGAGTGGCCCTCAAGGCCATGGAGCGCATCAATGCCGCCGTTGGCCGCCAGATAGTGGTCGACGCCCTCTCGCCCTCCTACGGCTTCGAACGCAAACCCGACGAAAACCGTCAGATCTGCGAGCGCATCAACGCCTCCGGAGCCAACGTGGTGCTGGTAGGCGTCGGAGCCCCCAAGCAGGAAAAGTGGATAATGGCCCACAAAGACAAAATGCCGGGCGTGAAAATATGGATGGCCCTCGGCGCCACCATCGACTTCGAAGCCGGCAACATAAGCCGCGCCCCGAAACTCATGCAGAAGCTCGGCCTCGAATGGTTCTACCGCTTCCTCAAAGAGCCCCGCCGCCTCTTCCGCCGCTACTTCATCGACGACATGAAATTCTTCCTCCTCTTCGCCCGCCAGCTCCTCCATCCCCGCCGGCCCTAAGCGGAGGGTAAGGCCTCATAGCATCGTTCCCAGGGCCATCTGAACGTCCTGCACTCCGGCTCGCTTCAGCTTTATGTTGCTGATGCACCCATAGTCAGAGCCATTATTTACAGAGCCATCTTTGGAATACGACACATATAACGTGTAGTCACCGGCGTTGCTGAAGGTAATGCACCTGCTGCCACTTTGCGAACGGCCCGAATACCTGTTCCAGTCATCCATACCGGCTCCCGACACGCTATAATACAATACGTCCGGATTCTCGCTGTCGACGTAATAGTCAAACGTCAGTTCATCTCCCGGATAAGCATAGAAGTAGTAACGGTTATCGCTTACAGAATTATGGCTGTGATTACTCGACGTCCAGGAAGGGAGGGAATAGACCGAATGAAGCTTTTCCGACGCAATGCGTGCATTGTCGAGCTGTTCTCTTGCCGCATAAAGGGCGTCGACGGTGCGCGTGAGGGAATCTCCGAGGTTATATATAAGAATCGAATCCGAATTGATTTTTTCATTTGCCGAGGATAGTTCGCCGCGGGTCGTCTCCAGATTCCCCTTAAGCGAATAGAGCCAGAAACCCGCACCAAGAAGCAACACCATCAACCCTATGACAACTCTGAACTGCTTCTTCTGCCGTTGCAGCCGCGCAATCTCCTCCGACTTTTCCCTGCTCTCCTCGACCGATAGCCTCAATTCATCGCCGAGCGCCTGCACCAATGCCGGCAAATCGGCGGCCGAAACGGGAACGTCAGAATCAATAACGACACGGTTGCACTCATAGGTATTAGCCTCGATTTCAGAGTCGCTGCTTGCCGCATACGGCATGCGGATCTCCTCATCACGGCCCGGGAAGCCCTTCAGAGCCTCAAGCCCGAACTGATATGGATAGGTCGACAGCTGAAAATCCACATACTGACGCAAGGACTCTATCTCTGCCGCAGCCTCTGAAAACCGGTCAATGCCGTAGTCAACGGCGCCGGAGTCATTGCAGCGCAATATGTATCCTTGCGCCAACATGTTATCCACAAGTTTAGACAATAATTCCATCAGCGCCGTCGGTCTGCTTATCTGCATGGAGTGAAGCGAAAGCCTCAAACCGACGTAGCAACCGCTACTGAACCGCCGGAAAAAGACATACGACATCATGTTGCCGTCGCGCTCTATGCAGAGCGTCACCATGCTTGCATCCGCGGCCACCCTCCTGCTGTCAGAGGCGGTGACATCCTTGGGGTACTGGGCGAACGTGCCGCCAATATTGCCGAATATGTGGAAACTGAAATTCATTTGTCTTCAAAGTCAAATGTCTGTTCGGCCTCGTTGATGCTGTATTTGGGCAGCTCCTTCATCACATTCTGCCCGAGCAGCAGCGATGCCGACGGATCAGAAACGACCGTTACCTGAACGTTGTTTACAACGTAAGGCTCACCATCGGTGGCAATAGTGAGTTCGCGAATGTTGATTACCGGTACTTTTACCGAAGACCCGTCAGCCACCACCACGCGCATCTCGCCAAGTATATCGGCATCATTTACCGCACCGTCTTTCACAAGCTGGCCGAGTTCCTGCGATGAAATCACGGTTATTGTGGCCCCGGTATCCCACAGCATCTTGAACGGCACTCCGTTCATGGTCACATGTATTTCGGGCGTCTTATTAAGGCCGGCCTTTGTAAATGCTACCTTCTTTACGGCAGGATCCGACTTTTCGGTTTGCACAGAGCGGACGCGTTGCGATGGCTTCTGACCGCCGCCACACGATGTCAGCGCCATCGCGGCCACGAGCGCTATAACTGTTAGAATCTTATTCATTACTCAAATATCTTTTATAAATAGATTGATAAGGTACTTCTATGGTTTCGTTGATGTAATTTTGTTGCTCCGGAGAGAACGTATCCATATACGACAACCGGAAAATCGCCCAGGCATCGCCAAACGAATCCATCTGCTTGGTAATCTGTTCCGGAATCACCTTCTTTCTCAATTCTTCCGAAAGATTCTTTTCCAGACTTTCAACCTGCTCGTTGATTCTATTTATTTGCCCGAACAAGTTTTTTGCGCTTACCACTGCCGCCAGATGCATACGCAGCGATGCCGGTACTGATTGCTCCGCAGGCAGTTCCGCAATAAAAATCTCCCTCGATTCATCAGTCAGCGTTGCAACAGGGCTCTTCTGCATCTGTTCCAATTCAGTTTCTAAAGACTCAATTCTTTGGTTCAGACGTGAGATTGAGTCACACAGCAACGTGTCAAGCATCTTATATGACTCTATTGTTTCTCTGAGCAACGGATTCTTGTCTAACTTCTTGCCGTAATCCTCACTCTCGATGCAGTCTCTAATATCCAGACGCACGGAATCAACCGGACAAGTCGTCTCTGCATATGCGCCGGCGGCTCCCATTACAGCAGCCAGCACCACCAGTATTT
>CAYUFQ010000053.1:0-4499 GCA_964444045.1 uncultured Bacteroides sp. | reverse complement strand
TTTTATTATGTCAACCAATTTCTTGTATCGGTCACCCAATTGCACGTTGCTTTGTTCTGCCGCTATTACATCCTCAGCTGTTGTAGAGGATTTTTGGGCGAGCGAACGTAATCCAACAAGTACTTTCAACTTTTCATTCCATTCCGTGGAATTATTGTCGAATTCATCATAACCCAACTTCCCAAGCATATCCTCGTTACGCATTGAGGTAAAAAAATCACCAAGACCGACAACGTCTTCTCTGTCAACTAAACCCCAAAGGTAGTCTTCAGTAGCTTTCTTCAGAGAAGATATATAGTCTGAGTTATTGCGGTCACCCTTTATGAGATTGTATGCGTCGGCAAATCTTTCTTGGCCAACAAGTCGGTAGAACTCCTCCGGATTAAATTCTTCAGGTTCTACATCCACGTTTTCGCCAATTGATTCTATTGGATTGTTAACGGCATTATCTGAATTTGAGTTGACGAGGGCTATGCTGACCACTACGAAGATAACAATCATAGCGACTATTCCCAACAGCTTGGGCGATATAAAGCCTGATTCGTCTTTGCGATTATTATCATGTCGATTATCATGCGATATCTTCTGCGAGCGGCCGTTATCAAGCCTTACCTTATTGCCCGTCGCATTATTGTTCGCATTATTGGCGCCGGATATCGTAACTACAGGCGTCTCGGCCACAGGTCTTACCGGCTGCGACCCAATCACTACATCCTTACGCTCTTGTATCTGTTCTATAATTTTTTCGTATTGTTCGGCATATAACGAGAAGTCAGATTGCTGCGCTCGAACGATATCGATGTTTTCAGAAGTCGGATTTTCTCTTTCATAATTGGCCAATAAGACCCTTGATTCACTTATGCGTTTCTTAAAATTCTTTTTTTCTTCCGAATCTGGTTTTTGTGTGCCGGTAGACCACAAAAGCAGTTTTTTAGAGATGTTCTGGTTCAATGATTTTAGTTCTTCGAACTCAATCTCCACTTTAGGTTCGCTGCTATTTCCATCTGATATCTGCTTGAATTCCGGAGAAATAGCTATCCAGCGGTTTTTATGGAACGCACTGAGCATATCGCCATCGGTAGCGTTGTCTGACAGAGTGGCTATCCGCCCGATGACTGCGTCTTCAAACCTATTGTCGGCACTAATCGCCGTCAGGCCGGTCTTGTCGAAAATCCTCGGCATCATCGACTGCAGCCAGTCCATTGCCTCACCGGCCTGGTCGAACTTGTTGATGCGATAGCTGTAGGGCATCGTCTCACCATTGGCCGCATAGAGCGGAGTGGCATTGCGCACAATCGGAGAATCCTCGCGCTCAAGCATGCGGTTGAATAGCGTTGACATGAAGCGGAACACGGTGCCGAACTCAGGCGTGTACTGCCCGCCGTTGAGAATCATCGCCATGCCGAAATGGCCGTAGCCGCCGCGTTTGCGGTCGCCATTTGCATCGGTAGGTATCTCCGACACACCATACATCAAATAGACGTAGACGATGGAACCATCGTCTCGTCTATTCACCATGAGGCGTTCGCCCCTGCGCGTATTCAGATAGAAACTTTTGAAATAGGCTACTTCTGTCTGGTCCTCATTATAAAGTTTCCATCCGTCCGGATTACCGAATATATATGTTTTTATATCCATATCTGCAATCAGCGTATCGCCTTCCAGAATTCATGACAATAGAAGGGCTGCCCTTTAGTCCAGTTCTGGCGCCCGTCGTTCGTGGCCGAGAAGCTGCCCGACGAGAAGCACACCGAGGCAAAGTTATAGGGGCCGAAGAGAAACTTGGCAATGCCCGAATTGCTGTAGCGGTTGAATATGCCGGGATATTGCTGCTCGATTGACTTTAAGAACAGCTCCTTGCGCGGCCGGCCGTTGCGGTCGTACTGATACGATTTTTTGTCGCACTTATTGAAGAGGAACACCAGCTTATCGTGAGGCGTAAGGGTTTGCATCTCGCTGATTTTGGTCGCGTAGTTATTGCGGTCGGTCTGGTCGAGCCAATCCTGCTCCACGAAGTATACCCACACCTTGCGATTGGGCACAGCATGGATTATGTTCTGGATGTATGCGGGGAAAGGTGTGTTAGGCAACTTTTCGTCAAAATAGTGCTCACCCGGAGCCTCGAGAATCTGCAACACCGGATTGCCCACACGGTCGTAAATCTTCACGAGCATGAACGAGATGGTGTCGGTGTTGCCGGGGGCAAACTGACTGTTGACCAGCTGACTCAGATTATTACACATTTTTGCATAATGCCTGTCGTGCGACGGGCGGAAAGTGCGGTCGGCCTCAACCTGAAATCCAAGTTCTTCGATGAAGAAACGGATCATGCGCAGCAACGCCATGGTCTTGCCCGATGACGCCGGGCCGAAGAACACCGCGATAGGCGTTTGCGTATCGGTTATGTTGGTGATGATGGCATTGGTGTCGTTGAGCTCCTCGTCGGAATAGGTTTCAACGTCTACTGCCGAAATTTTGCGGGCAGGCTCTTCAGCCGGCTGCTGAACAGATTTCTTAACGGGGTTGACGGGTTCGCTCTTGGGTTCGGCGCCGCCACCGAGAATATCGTCAAATTCTTTATTATCAGGCATAGTGTGTATGGATTTTATCTGTTACGTTTATTTATTAGCGATATAGAAGAATACGAATCCGGCAATATCCACCAGAATGGAAATCAGCACCCACCAGATGAATCCGTGGCCATTGTATTTATCAGTTGTCAGATAGTCTTTCCACACATCGGGAACGACCTGAAGGGCTCTGGCCTGAGGATGTGCGTTCTCGGCGCAATAGCGCACGCTGTCTTCTCTCGACTTGAAAGTGATGTAGGACGCATTTGCTCCGATAAAGGAGTAGGCATCGGTGAGGTCTTTCATAGCTACATCGATGATTTCGTTGTTAACGCCCTTCATGTTTTCAATTTCGCGTTGACCGGTCTCGCAATCGTTAATCAAGGCTTTCAGACGCTCGCTATTCATCTTCTTGCGGACTTCGGCGATTCGCTGGTCGCACTCGTTGCGATAAACGGTGAGCACGCGGTTGGCCTGCTCGCGATATTGATAATACGTAGCGAGCCATTGCGTGGGTGTGCTTCCCGGATTTTTTACTTCCTGTATGGCTGAGCGGCCTTCGGCGTTGGTGTTTATGCGGCTGAGAACGTTGTTGAGCTCGGCAACGAGCGTTTTGAAGCGTATGCCGATTCCCTTATTCGAATGGTCTTCCATCTCGGCCAGCATCTTGTTGAATATCAGCTCCACCTGATTGGCCACGCTTTCATATTCGGCCTCGATGTTTTTGATTGCGGTGTTGTTTTTTTCGAATGCATCGAGATAATCTATTGTCGTGGCGAAGTCTTGCGACAGAGTGTTGCGCACCTCGGCATTATAGAGCAGCGTGTGGGTGTTGGTGGGCATGGAGCAAGTGAGCCAGAAGAGCAGAAGGCCGATTATGCCCAGCGTGAGCGAAGCGCCGCGGTTGAGGAATTTGCCGTAGAAGTCATGGCGCTTGTCGAGCGCGTTAAGGAACAGCGAGAAGCAGAGCGACGCCATCACATAAAACAGAATGGCGAGCAGCCATGAACCGACCAGGCCCAATATGGGCTGCCAGATGTAGAGCGAATCGGCCGTCCAGTAGCAGCTGAAGAATCCTAATACGATGAAAGCTAACCAGCAGAAGATTGTCTTGAATTGTAGTCGTTGCATTTGTGTAAATATAATTTAGATGGTTTATTTCAGTCGGAAATGTGAGAAAAAACTCCGGGTGCAAATTTACACAGATTCTATAGGTCAGCCCCTTGCATTATGCACCATATGACAATACAATTGTATCTTATTATGATACGCTTTTTTAATTCCCCAAATCTATCGTTTCGGCTATATCGGCGAAAAAATTATGATTAAGCACCCGCGATATCCGCTCGAGCAGCTGGGTGTCGATGGTCGGACGGCGAAAGATGTCGTAGACGTTGTTTCTGCGACAATTAAGCTGCGATGCCAGCCAAACCACGGTTACGTATTTTGGCTGACGGTCGAACTCTTGTTTGATTATCTGCCCAACATGGACCATAGAGTGCCACCCGACGACGATACATCCCGCCCCAAGATGCACTCACAAGCAATTGATTATAAATACAATAGAAAAGCGCGGGACGATTTCGCAGCATATCCAAACTGAGGCATCGCCAAACGCCCTTGTACCCGATATGCAGCCCACCCCACGCCATGTCGGTATATCGGATACCCCGCGCGGTCGGGGTGGGATATAACGCACGCATGAAGCGTCTTTGTGCTGCTTTTCCCGAGTACTTCAAAATTTGGCGATTTTCAGTTTTGAGAAAAAGCAAAAACGCTTTCTATAAAACAAATATGTATGGTCAGGGAAATATTCCGGAGTTGCGCCGGCACTATTTTCCGCCGCAAAGATAAGCATTTTTCAAGAGATTATCGGCAGCCGGCAGGATAAAATTTGCGGGGTTGGGGGATTTTGCGTATCTTTGTGCG
>CAYUFQ010000052.1:0-10092 GCA_964444045.1 uncultured Bacteroides sp. | reverse complement strand
CTCCACCCCTCCACTTCTCCTCTCCTCCACTCCTCCACTTCTCCACTCCTCCACTCCTCCACTCTCCACTGTTAGAGGAGGCCGAGGTGGCGGAAGAGGGCGGCGTAGGGGGCGGCCTTGCGGTCGAGGGGGAGCGGGTAGGCGCGGCTGGTGGAGGGCATGCGCCACACTTCGAAGCCGGCCGGCGCAATGACGTATTCGCCGATGCGGGGCACTTCGGTATCCGTGAGCCGGGCCATCACTCCGGCGGCTTTCTCGCCCGTGGTGGCCACGGCCCGGAGGGCGGGCATGCGCTTGAGCAGGTGGGCAAGCGGCAGCGGCTCAACTATTTCAAGGAATTTATCGGAGGCATTGCCCTTGAGGCGGCGCACGGTGCGGGCGGCGTCGGTCATGGCTATGCCCTTTTCAGTGAGCAGCCGCCTGATGGCCGGGAGGTCAAACCCATCGGGTGATAGGAGCGCCCGGCGGTCACCGAAGAAAATCAAGCCCATCATGGGCCAGAAGTCGTTGGTGCGGTTGGGATAGTAGAAATCCATGCTCCAGCGCGATTTAGGCGGCGGGAAGGTGCCGGCAAATAGCAGACGGGCATCGGCCGGGATAAACGGTTCCCAGGGGTGAACTTCTAAAGGAACTTCCTGGCTCATAAAGCAAAGAGGTCTACAATCTGACGGGCGGCAGCAACGTCGTGGACGCGCAGAATCGAGGCTCCGCCCCGTATGGCCAGCAGGTTGGCCGCACAAGTGGCGGGCAGAACGTCGGCTGGCGTGAGCCCCAGCGGCTTGTAGAACATCGACTTGCGCGAAAGTCCGGCAAGCAGGGGGCGCTGCAGGGCGTCGACGAGAAGCGGCAGGGCATCGAGCAGCTCGCGATTCTGCTCGGCGGTCTTGGCAAAGCCGAATCCGGGGTCGACAATCACGTCGTTGACCCCGAGAGCCGAAAGCGAGGCGATGCGGTCGGCCAGTTCGGCAATCACTCCGGCCACGACTCCGCCCCGGGGCGAATAGTCGGTTAGCTGCTGCATGGTGGCCGGAGTGCCGCGCATGTGCATGATGATATAAGGGGCGCGGGTCGAGGCAATCAGCGGAGCCATGCCGGGGTCGAGCATGCCGGCGGATATGTCGTTGACGATATCGGCCCCCTCGGCCAAGGCCCGGCTGGCCACTTCGGCGCGAAACGTGTCGACGCTCACGGGGATATCGGCGTTCTGGCGGCGCACCTCGGCCAGCACCGGGCGGATGCGGCGCCACTCCTCGGCGGAGTCGACCGCCTCGGCCCCGGGGCGGGTTGAACAGCCGCCAATGTCGATCATATCGGCCCCTTCGGCCAGCACGCGGGCAATATGCTCCGCTCCGGCCGAACGCGCACCGCTATAGAATGAGTCGGGAGTGGCATTGAGAATAGCCATGACGGCCGGGCGGCCATACTCGACCATGCGGCCGCGCAGATTCAGCGAAAATGAGGTTTTCTTCGTCATAGGCGCACAAAGGTAGTGAAAATTTTCGTTTTTTTGCGTAACTTTGCGCAAAAGAAACGCAGGAGATGAAAAAGATTGAGAAGTGGAAGACCCTCAGCAGCGAGTATCTGTTTCGCCGGCCGTGGCTCACGGCCCGACGCGACCGCGTGGAGCTGCCCGACGGCCGCGTGTTCGACGAATTCTACGCGCTGGAATATCCTGACTGGGTCAACATCATCGCCATTACCGACGAAGGCAGGTTCGTGATGGTGAGGCAGTATCGCCACGGGCTCGACGACGTTTTCGTGGAACTGTGTGCCGGCTGCGTCGAGCCGGGCGAAGCGCCTATCGACGCCGCCCGCCGCGAACTGCTCGAAGAGACCGGCTTCGGAGGCGGCGAGTGGGAGCGGTTTGACGTACTCTCGGCCAACCCCACCACCATGACCAATCTCAACACCACATTCATTGCCCGCGGAGTGACCCGGCAAAGCGACCAGAGGCTCGACCCGTCGGAAGACATCGCCGTTGAGCTCTACCAGCGCGACGAGGTGCTCGGCATGCTGCGCCGCAACGAAATCAAGCAGGCGCTGATGGCAGCGCCGCTATGGCGCTATTTCAGCGAAGAAAAGGAGGGACGCGACTCATGAGCGACGTGATTAAGCTGCTGCCCGACAGCGTTGCCAACCAAATAGCCGCCGGCGAGGTGATTCAGCGGCCGGCCTCGGTGGTGAAGGAGCTGGTTGAGAACGCCGTCGATGCCGGTGCCACCGAAATCTCGGTGATAATCAAGGATGCCGGACGCACGCTGGTGCAGGTGGTCGACAACGGCTGCGGCATGAGTGCCACCGATGCCCGCCTTGCCTTCGAACGCCATTCCACCTCAAAGATACGCAATGCCGACGACCTGTTTTCGCTCCACACCATGGGCTTCAGAGGCGAGGCCCTGGCGAGCATATGCGCGGTGAGCCAGGTTGACCTGCGCACCATGCGCGCCACCGACAAGGTGGGCACCCGCCTGATTATCAGCGGCTCAAAAGTGGAGAGCCAGCTGCCCGAGGCCTGCACGCCCGGCAGCAACATGATGGTGAAGAATCTGTTTTTCAACGTGCCGGCGCGCCGCAAGTTCCTGAAAAAAGACTCGGTGGAGATGAGCAACATCATCCATGAGTTCGAGCGCCTGGCGCTGGTCAACCCCGGAGTAGAGCTTACGCTGGTGCACAACGACGCGACGGTTCACAGCCTGCGTCCGGCCAACCTGCGCCAACGGATAGTCGACCTGTTCGGCAAGCAGCTGAACGACAAGCTGGTTCCGGTAGAGACCGACACGGCAGTGGTGCGCATCGACGGCTTCATAGTGCGCCCCGAGCACTGCCGCAAACGCTCGGCCTTGCAATACCTCTTCGTCAACGGCCGCAACATGCGTCACCCCTACTTCCACAAGGCCGTGATGCAATGCTACGAGGGGCTGATTCCGGCCGACGAGCAGCCGACATACTTCCTCAACTTCACGGTAGACCCTCAGAGCATCGACGTGAACATCCACCCGACCAAGAACGAAATAAAATTCGAGCAGGAACAGGCCATACGCCAGATTCTGCATGCAGCGGTGAAAGAGACCATAGGGCGCTTCAGCTCGGCCCCGGAGATTGACTTCAGCACCCTTGCCGACGAGCAGCGCATCGACATTCCGGCTCCGGGAAGCATCGGCAACCCCGGCCGGCCGTCGGCCATGAATCCCGGCCGCTACAATCCGTTCCGGCCGTCATCGACCGAAAACTGGGAGGAGCTCTACAAATCGTTTGCATCGGCGCGGTCGGAAACCCTGCGCCTCGACACCGAAGGCGACCGCTCGCTGCTCAACGAACTGCCCGAATCAGAACCGGAAGCCGCCGCCGGCGACCTGATGCCGGCCGAGGCGCAGACGGTGATGCCCGTAGGGCGGCGCTATGCCGCCGTGGGCGATTCGCGCGGGCTGCGCATAATCGACCTCAGGCGCGCCCATGAAGCCATTCTCTTCGAGCGCTTCATGTCGACGGCCGAGGGCGGCTACCCCTCGCAACGCCTCATCTTCCCCGAAAAGGCGGAACTCGGCGCGGCCTTCGATTCGACAGTGGCCGACCTTGAGCCGCAACTGGCCGCCATGGGCTTCGACCTGGCGCCGCTGGGGGGCGGAGTGTGGTCGGTCAATGCCGTGCCGGCGCCGGTCGACAACGCCAACCCTGCCGAACTGCTGCGCTCGATAGTTGAAGAGGTTGCCGCCGGCAACGAAAGCCCCGACGCGCCGATGGGCCACGTGGTAAGGCGCATAGCCGCAGGCATGGCCCGCGCCGCCGCCTTCAAGGCCGACCGCAGGCTATCGGACGCCGAGATGCAGCACATAGTGTCGCAGCTGGCCTCGCTCAACATGCCGGGCTTCACCCCCGGCGGACAACCCACATTTGCCGTTATACCAGAATCAGAAATCGAAAAGATGCTATGAAAGAATCATTGACCCGCCGCTGCACCCTCATCGTAAACCCCCGGAGCGGCACCTCCGAAAAGGGCAAAGTTATCAAAAAGGCCATTGAGCGCCTGCCGGCTGCCGGCTGGAACGTGGAGGTGGTCTACACCGAACGTCCGGGCCATGCCACCGAAATCGCCGAGGCTGCCGCCGCACGCGGAGTTGACGCCGTGGTGGCAGTGGGCGGCGACGGCACGGTGAACGAAACGGCCCGCGCGCTGGTCAACACCCCCACCGCCCTGGGCATCATCCCCATGGGCTCGGGCAACGGCCTGGCCCGCCACATGAACATACCGATGAATCCGCTCAAGGCCCTCGACGTCATTGCCAACGGCCACATTGAGACCTGCGACTACTGCACGGTCAACGACAGGCCGTTTTTCTGCACCTTCGGCCTGGGCTTCGACGCGGCCGTGACCGACCGCTTTTCGTCGCGCCCGAGCAGCCGCGGCTTTATCAACTACATCCGCTCCACCATCGAGGTGTTCGCCCACTATCAGGCCGAGGAATACACCATTATCGCCGAAAACGAAACCATTGCCGAAAAAGCCTTCGAAGTGGCCTGCTGCAATGCCGCCCAATATGGCAACAACGCATTCATAGCCCCGCGCGCCAGCATCACCGACGGGCTGATGGATATAACGGTGATGCACGACAGCAACAAATTCAAACACGCCCTCTGCGGCCTTGACATGATGATAGGCACCCTGCGCGAGGGGGCGCGCGTACACACCTTCCGCGCCCGGCAAGTCACCATTGAGCGCAATGAGCCGGGGCTGGTGCAGGTTGACGGCGAACTGACCCGGATGGGGCGCCGGCTCACGGTTTTGTGCCACCATCACGGGCTGCGCATGCTCAGCCCCGGCGAAATGAAAGTAACCCCCCTGCTATCCACTCTCGGCATCAAGAAATCATGAAGAAAATACATATCGAAACATACGGCTGCCAGATGAACGTGGCCGACAGCGAAGTAGTGGCCGCAGTGATGCAGATGGCCGGATACGAACCGGCCGACAACATCGACGAGGCCGATGCGGTGTTTCTCAACACCTGCTCCATACGCGACAACGCCGAACAGAAAATCCTGTCGCGGCTGAGCGCGCTCAACGCCCAGCGGCGCAAGTCGGGTCACCCGGCGCTGATAGGCGTCATAGGCTGCATGGCCGAACGGGTGGGGCGTGACCTCATCGACAATCACGGGGTGAACCTCGTGGCCGGCCCCGACAGCTATCTCGACCTGCCGGCACTCATCGCCTCGGCCGAGGCCGGCCATGATGCCGTCAACGTTGAGCTGAGCCGCACCGAAACCTACCGCGACATCATCCCCACCCGCCTGGGGAGCAACGGAGTGAGCGGCTTCGTGTCGATTATGCGCGGCTGCAACAACTTCTGCACCTACTGCATAGTGCCCTACACCCGCGGACGCGAACGCTCGCGCGAGCCGCAGAGCATACTCAACGAAGTGAGCGACCTCCAGGCCCGCGGCTTCAAGGAAGTGACCCTGCTGGGTCAGAACGTCAACTCCTACCGGTTTGCCGACGGCACCGACTTCGCCACGCTGCTGACCATGGTGGCCGATGCTGCGCCCCGGATGCGGGTGCGCTTCACCACCTCACATCCGCGCGACATGTCAGACGCCATAATCGCCGCCATAGCCTCGCGCCCCAACATTGCCCACCATATCCACCTGCCGGTGCAGAGCGGCTCGGACGCGGTGCTCAAGGCGATGAACCGCCACTACGACCGCGCATGGTATCTCGACCGCATAGCCGCCATACGCCGCATGATTCCCGACTGCGCCATCACCACCGACCTCTTCACCGGCTTCCACGGCGAAACCGAGGATGACTTCGAGCAGACCCTGGAGCTGATGCGCACGGTGGGCTTCGACGCCGCCTTCATGTTCAAATACTCCGAACGTCCCGGCACCGTGGCCGCCCGCACCATGCCCGACAATATTGCCGAGGAGGTGAAGATTGACCGTCTGAACCGCATGATTGCCGTGCAGAACGAGCTGAGCCTCGCCGCCAACCGCCGCGACATAGGCAAGAGCTTCAGCGTGATTATCGAAGGCGTGTCGAAGCGGAGCACCTCGCAATGGGTGGGGCGCAACGGCCAGAACAAAACGGTGGTGTTCAGCCGCCGGGAGGGGGAGAAAGTGGGCGACACCGTTGAAGTGACCATTGCCGATGCCACCTCGGCCACCCTGCTGGGAAACTGACAAAAACCAAAGCTACCATATCACCATGAAAAAAATACTCACCGGCATAACCCTGCTCTTCATCCTGTGCGCATTCCGCCCGTCCGAGAAGCCCGACCTCGAACAGATTCGCCGCGAGGTGACCGACCCCGACTCGCCCACATATTACCCCAGGCTCATGGCCCAATACGAAAAGAACGAGACCATAATGGGGCTCGATGACTACCGGCGCCTCTATCTCGGATATATGTTTGAGGAAGACTATAACCCCTACCGCACATCGGAATATGCCAATCTGGTGCAGCAGCTCTATTACAAGTCGCGCCACAGCAAGAGCGAATGCGACTCCATCATCAAGTATGCCCAGCTATCGCTGCAGGACGACCCCTTCGACATGCAGCAGATCGACTTCCTGATCTATGCCCTGCGCGAAAAGCGCAAGAACAACCTGGCCAACATATGGCAATACCGGCTCAACCACCTGCTCGAGGCCATAGTGAGCACCGGCACCGGACTCGACCCCGACAACGCCTGGTACGTGACCAGCCCGAGCCACGAATACTTTCTGCTGAACCGCATGGGCCACACCGCCACCGGCTTTGAATTCGAGGCACCGGGCTATGACCGCATAACCGTGAGCCCCCGAACTCCCAAGGACTCCACCACCTGCTATTACTTCAACTCCGAGCCGTTCCTTACCCAGTACCGCCTGAAATTCCCCTGACGGATTCTACGCCCGGGCGAGAACCGGACGCCGTAACTTTGCGCGAAAAAAACCATGAAGTTTGATTTGCCAAAGGCGGATGAATGGGATTTCGCCGATAACTATGCCGAGAACCTGAGGTCGGCCATCGCGGCCGGCGAGAGAGTGTGCGTGCCGGTGGGAACTCCGCGCACCGTGCAGTCAGAGGCCGGACTGCTCACCACGGTGCTTCCGGGCGGAGGAGGAGTGCTGTCGGTGAGTGACGACTATCACGACGTGATGTTCAACGGCCGGGCTGCAGGCAGCCTGGGGGCGCCGCTGCTGTCGGTGCTGCCTCTGGGCACCACGGGCGAGGCGGTGCTGTTCACTTCGGCCGGGCCGGCATGGTTCTCGCAGGGGCAGGTGCAGCCCACCGCCGCCGAAAGCGCCTCGGTCAGGCTCACGGAGAGCGCCGACCGGCCGACTCTCACCTCGCAGGTGTTGCCACCGGCTCTCAGCGGAGAGTATCCGCGCCTGTCGGGGCCGCTTACGGCTGAAGATGCGGCGGCATTTACCGATGCGGTAAAGGGATGCCTGGAATCGGTGCGCGCCCAGGCCGAACTGCGCGGCTGCTGGGTGCAGCCGGCATGGGTGAGCTGGCGCATGGTCGATGCCGACGGCAGGGTGATATGCAGCGGGAGGCCGCAGCGCACCGGCCACATTCAGGGCGACAACGCACTGAGCTTCAAAGTTGCCCAATCGAGCTCGGGCAGCGCGAGCATAGCCAGTTCGGCAACTCTGTCGGTAAAGGCCTACACGCTGGCGGTCAGCGTTGATAAATGCGACTCGACATTCTGGCGCAGCCGGGTCAAGGCACTTGAAATAGTGGCATGGCCCGAACTGGCCGAACTCAAAGGAGTGACCGGCGCTTTTTCGCGCACGAGCTCAACGGAGGGCATCCTGACCCTCTCACCGATTATCAGCGAGATGCAGCGCCAGGAGGTGACCCCGCAGGTGGTGGCCCGCATTGAGCAGCCCCTTGACGGAGCGGAGTGCCTGCTGCAAATCAAGAATCTCGACGAAACCATATGGAGCGAAGAAAGCGACCGGCTTGCCGCTGCGGCCGTGTATAGCGGCGGCACGCTCACGGCCTATGCCCCGGCAGGCGAAACGGGCATCATCGCAGTGGCGGCAAGCGATGACCCGCTGGTGGTGCGGGCGCGCAAAAAGGTGTGTCAGGGGCGCATAGTGAGCATATGCGCGCCGGTTGGAGGCGGAGGTGGCTGGAACTACGGCCGGCACCATCTGCTCGTGTTCTCGACCGACGGGATATACTCTGTGAGCATCGACTCGCAAATGAAAAACATATCGTCGGCCCAGATTCACGCCATCGGAGTGGGCCGGGCGGATGCGGTGGCCGTGGCCTCCGACTGCGTTTACGCGGCCAACTCGGCCGGCGCGCTGCTGAGGCTGCGCGGCTCGAAAATGACCACGCTGCCATGCCCGCTGCCGGCAGCGGCCGTTTGCTGGAGCGCCGCGCGGTCAGAGCTCTGGGTGGCCACGGCCGAGGGAGCCGTGGCGGTAATCGACCGGGCCGGCCGCGTCAGCCTCAGAAGCGACATTGCAGTAAGCCGCTTTCCGGCGCCGGCAATGGCCGTTGACGCCACCGGCGCGCTGTGTGACCTCGCCGATGAACTTCCGGTCAACATCCACATAGGATGGCGGCGCCGTGCCGTCGACGACCGGCCGGCCGCGCACAAACCGCTGCGCATGGCGCAATGGCGCATCGACACCGAACGCGCCACCGACCTGCGACTGAAACTGACGGCCGACAGCGGCGGAACTCCGCAACGCATACTCGAACTGACTGTGAACGGCCCGATAAACTCGCCCATACGCACTACTCTGCTCGCACCCTACCGCCCGTATCTGACAGTGTCGCTCGACGGCACCGTGCGCCCGCCTGCCCGCCTCCACTCGCTCAGCTTCGACACAACGAGCCACCGCGAATAAATGAAAGAGCAGTGCTTTTTAATGCTAAAATTTTGCGAGGTCAGAAAATTTGATTACCTTTGCAATCAGAAAAGCAACGCCCTACTTTCTTGTAGGGAATAGGCCGCTTACGAGCGGCTTTTTTTTATGATAATGGAACATAATCAAAGAGTGACATTTTATATTGACGGATTCAACTTCTATTTTGGATTGAAACGAACCAAAAAGGTGGATTCGGAATGGCGTAAATTTTACTGGCTTGACATAGTAAAATTATTTGAAAGTTTTATCGGTCCGAATCAAGTATTAGAGAAAGTTGTATACTTTACAGCTTCGCCTTTGAGTCCGCAGAAAAACAGTAGACAAAGTGCTTTTTTAAACGCAAATAAACTACTAAACGGCGACCGCTTTGAAATTATCAGAGGCAAGTATTTAGATAAACACATCACTTGCCCTTATTGTAATGGAGATATTTCCAGACCAGAAGAGAAGAAAACTGACGTTAATATATCAATTCGGATGATTGAAGATTGCGTATTAGGTAAAACCGACATCGTTTCTTTGGTCAGTGCCGACAGTGACCTTGTGCCTCCCATGGAGATGATACAAAGACTTTTTCCCAATATTGTGACAAAAGTCTACTTCCCTCCTTCCAATTTCAGTAATGACTTAAAAGATAATATGATTCACCATAGAGGGAAACCGGTGCTACTTATTAAAAACAAGCGCAGATTCGAGTCTGCTGTTATGCCTGATGCGATATCAAAAGGAGATATCACTTACACAATCCCTCAAAAATGGAAAATTGAATAAAATCGTTCCACTCTTCACCCGCCACTCTCCACTAAAAAATTGCGCGTAACTCGCAATTTTTGCTTACCTTTGCAGTAGAATTTAAAAACTACTGCAATATATGTCATTACAATGCGGAATAGTGGGATTGCCCAACGTGGGCAAATCCACTCTCTTCAACTGCCTGAGCAACGCCAAGGCGCAGAGCGCCAACTTTCCGTTCTGCACAATTGAGCCCAACGTCGGGGTCATAACGGTGCCCGACGACCGTCTGACCAAACTCGTGGAGCTGTGTCAACCCCGTTCGGTCGTGCCGGCCACGGTGGAGATTGTCGACATTGCCGGCCTGGTAAAGGGCGCGAGCAAGGGCGAGGGCCTGGGCAACAAATTCCTGGCCAACATACGCGAAACGGATGCGATTCTTCACGTGCTCCGCTGCTTCGACGATGATAACATCACCCACGTTGACGGCT
>CAYUFQ010000051.1:0-10226 GCA_964444045.1 uncultured Bacteroides sp. | reverse complement strand
CCAGTAGTCAAGGAAGTTGCCGAGCGACTGGCCCATGGCGTGGGCGTACTCGCAGAAGAAGTGGGGCCGGGCGTCAGACGACCAGTCGGCGCTGATCACGTCGCTCTCGTAGGGATACATCTTTGAGGTGAAGTCGGAATAGTCGAACACCTGCTGCCCTTCGTAGTGGACCATGCGCGAGTCGAGCGCGTCGATAGCCTCGCGGCAGGCCTTGAAGTTGGTGCCGTTGCGGCTTTCGTTGCCCATGCTCCAGAACACCACCGACGGGTGGTTGCGGTCGCGGAGCACCATGCGCTCCTGGCGGTCAACGAAGGCTTTGGTCCATGAAGAGTTGCTCGATAGCGCGCCGTTCATGGCATGGGCCTCAAGGTCGGCTTCGTCCATCACGTAGATGCCGAAGTGGTCATACATCGCCATCATCTTGGGCTGATGAGGGCAGTGGGAGGTGCGCACCGTGTTGATGTTGAACTGCTTGAAGAGCACCACGTCGTTGAGCAGCGTTTCGGTGGTCTGCATGCGGCCGGTCACTGGATGCGTATCCTGGCGGTTCACACCCTTGAAGAATACCTTCTGGCCGTTGATGTAGATGAATTTGCCGCGCTGTTCGATGGTGCGGAAGCCATATTTCTGGGCGAAGGCCTCGGTTTCTTTGCCCGACGAATCCTTGAGGGTGAAGAGCACCGTGTAGAGCGTCGGGGTTTCGGCGGTCCAGGTCTTCAGGTCGGTCAGGTCAACGGAGGCGCTTACCGTTTTCGTGGCGCCTGCGGCCAGGCTGACGCTCTGGGCCGGCAGGTCGGCCACTACCGTGGAGCCGTCGGGGCCGATGAGGCTGACGCAGGCCGTGCCGCTGAACGCCGATGTGGAGCGGTTGGCTATCTCCATGTCGACCTTCAGATTGCCTGCAGTGTATTTGCTTGCCTTGGTGGGGGCGCAGGTGATGTAGAAGTCGCGGATAAAGGTGCGGGGCACTGCCGTGAGGGTCACGTCGCGGAAAATGCCGCCCCAGCGAAACATATCCTGATCTTCGAGATATGAGCCGTCGGTCCATTTGATTACCTTTACCGCCAGCGAGTTCGAGCCCTGGCGGGCATATGGAGTGATGTCGAACTCATGGTTGGTGTTGGCTGCCTGAGTGTAGCCGACGAACTGGCCGTTAACCCACACGTAGGCGCCTGAGTAGATGCCTTCGAAGTTGAGAAACAGCTGTTTGTCTGCCCATCCGGCCGGCACGGTAAATTCGGTCAGATATGAGCCCACGGGATTCATGTCGTAGTCTCCGTTGTTGTCGCCCCGGCGCACTATGCGCGGACATTTCGACGAATCGAACGGATAGTCAACGTTGACATACATCGGGGTGTCGTAGCCGTGCATCTGCCATACCGAGGGCACCGGAATTACGTCCCAGTCCGATGAGTTGTAGGTCGACTTGTAAAAGTCGTCGGGCGCCTGGGCCGGTGAACCGGCGTATTTGAACTTCCACCGGCCGTTGAGGTTTTTGCGGAGAGATGACTTCGTTTCAACCCAGGGAGTCGCATAGAACTCCTTGTCGGCCTTGAGCTCGGTTGAGCTGACATAAGGCGTATAGGTGGCGTGGGCCACCTCTTTGTTTACTCCGAATACCGACTGGTCTTCACGCCATGACTCCTGAGGAGTGGTGACGGCGGCCATTGCGCCCGAGGCGAGAAGAACGGCAGCCAGTGGTGCGATAACTATGCTTTTCATGAAAAAAGAAAAAAATTGTGAGATATTTGGAAGCAAATATACACAATTTTTTTGAGAAATGATATCCCTTAGCCTAAATTTTGCCGTTGCAATCAAAAATAGGTGTTTGCGGCAAACAGTAATTGGCCCGGATTTGAGCCGGCAGGGTGCGGATAAACTTAGAGCGGGCAGGTGAATCCGGCCAGCCTGACGGCTTCGGCAACGGCTTCGGGCGAGAACTGGCC
Organism: uncultured Bacteroides sp.; assembly: GCA_964444045.1. GTDB lineage: Bacteria > Bacteroidota > Bacteroidia > Bacteroidales > Muribaculaceae > UBA3263. The sequence goes on along the minus strand of CAYUFQ010000051.1, from coordinate 8,280 downwards.
GCTGACGGTGGCTTTGCCCCCCTTGAGGTCTACGTCGACGCTTTCCACTCCGGCCACCGAGCTGATGGCGCGGGCCACTGAGGCCTGGCAGTGAGGGCAGTTCATGCCCTGAACGATAAAAGTCTGAGTCATGTCGTGGTGGTGTTGTTGTGTTATATGGTGGTGATGATGATGTGTGCGGTTGATAATCTGGGTGTAGACGAGCAGCAGGGCAAGGAGTATGCTGCAGGCAATGTCGAATGGCGGAAGGGATTCATGGCAGTGGGCGCCATGCATCTTAACCACGAACCATTCGGCGGGCATGAGCAGGTCGATGGCCAGTCCGAACGCAATTGCGGTGACCACTACGGAGGCTATGTAGATGAAGGTGGCGCGGCGCCCCTGCGTCTTTGACAGGATGATGACCGACGCGAAGTTGGCTGCCGGGCCGGCCATGAGCATCACGAAGGCGATGCCGGGCGAGAGCCCTTTCATCATCAGGGAGAGGGCGATGGGTATCGAACCGGTGGCGCAGACATACATAGGTATGGCCACGGCCACTACGGCGAGCATGGCCAGCAGCGGATAGCGGCTCAGCGACACGAAGAGGTCGTCGGGCACGAAAACGGTGATGAGCGCGGCTATAATCAGGCCGATTATGAGCCAGCCGCCAACGGAGGCCACCATGTCGACAAACCCGTAGCGCAGGGCGGCGAGCAGGCGGCGCGGCAGTCCGCGGGGCTTTTCTGTTTCGTCGGGCGCGTCGGTAATCGCATCGGCCGCATCGGCCTTGCCTCCCCAGCGGTTCACTGCCATACCTCCGGCCACCGAACCGACAAGGGCGGCCACGGGGCGGATTATCGCAAACGGCAGGCCGAGCAGCGAGTAAGTGGCGGCAATGGAGTCAACGCCGGTTTGCGGAGTGGCGATGAGAAATGAGGTGGTGGCGCCTTTGGAGGCCCCCCTGCGCCGCAGGGCCACTGCCGCCGGCAGCACTCCGCACGAACACAGGGGCAGGGGAATGCCGAACAGCGCCGCCTTGACTACGGGGCGCCAGCCGCGTCCGGCAAGATGGCGCGCCATGACGCGTCGGTCAACGAATACTTCCAGCAGCCCGGCCACGAGGAAGCCGAAGAGTATATAAGGGGCCATCTGACACATTATGACCCACACTGAGTTAATGAATTCCATAACTTTGTTGTTGTTGAGGCTTTGTCTGTTTTATTTCTGCTGCAAAGTTACGCAATGTTTTTTGCAACCCGGTTGCAAAGAAAAAGAGGTGTCAGAGCCCGAGCGAGTTGAGGTAGCGCCTGTATGCTTTGGCGTTCTTGTTGTGTGAGGCAAGGTCTTTGGCGAAGTTATGGAGTCCGGAGTTGTCGGGGCGGGCACACATGTAGAGATAACCGTGGGCGGGCGCCGAGAGTACGGCCAGGAGCGTGGCCTTGTCGGGAATGCGTATGGGGCCGGGGGGCAGGCCGGCGTGGAGGTAGGTGTTGTAGGGCGATTGCGTCTTGAGGTGATTTCCCGTGATTCGCCTGAGCGAGAAGTCGCCTGTGGCAAACTTCACTGTCGGGTCGGCCTGAAGCGGCATGTTGATGTTGAGCCGGTTGAGATACAGGCGGGCCACTGTGGCGCGCTCGTCGGCGTTGTTGGTTTCCTCTTCGGCAATAGAGGCCAGAGTGGCCGTCTGCACCGGGGTGAGTCCCATCCGTTTTGCCTGCGTGCGGCGTTCGTCGGTCCAGAACCGGTTGCGTGCGTCGAGCATCTTCCTTACTGCGGTTTCGGGCGATGCCGTCCAGTAAAACTCATAGGTGTCGGGCAGGAATGCTGCCGGATATTCTTCGCGGCATCTGAATCCGGCTGCCGGCAGAATGCTGTCGCAGGCCGTCAGAAAGTCTTCTGCGCTGAGGTCAAGCTGCGCGGCCACCCTGTCGGCCAGCTGCCGCATGGTGCGCAGATTGTTGAATGTCACCTTTACGGGGGTTTGCTTCCTTGCCGCCAGGGTGCGGGCAATATCCTTTACGGTGGTGCCGGGCTGAATCAGGTAGGCGCCGCTGCAGGTCGTGGAGTCATCGACGGCAGCGCAATAAATCTTATACACGCGCGCGCCCGTCTCGCTGCCCAGCGCCGAGTTGAGCGAGTCGGCCATGGCCTGCCGGCTTGTGTTGGCGGGCAGGTAAATCCAGCAGGCCTGCGGCCCGTTGAACGTGGCGTTGATATATTTCCATGCGAAAAAGCCGAATGCTCCGGCCATGATGAGCAGGGCCGCGAGGCTTCCGAGGATAATGGTGGTGCGACGCTTCATGGATTGCGCTGTTTATATTGCGATAGTAAAAGAAAGCAGGTGACGGCAGGGAGAGCGTGTCCCCGCCGTCACCTCGAAAGTGTTTGGAATCAGCTAAGGGTTATCAGAGGGCGCCTGCAAGGGCTGCATTGGTTTTGCGCACTGCTTCAGCGCTCTTGGCAAAGAGGGCCTTCTCTTCGTCGTTGAGGTCGAACTCAACAACCTTTTCAATGCCGTTCTTGCCGAGGATACAGGGCACGCCGATGCAGATGTCGCTCTGGCCATATTCGCCTTCGAGGTAGGCCGAGCACGAAATCATGCGCTTGGTGTCGTGGATAACTGCGTCGACCACGCTGGCTGCGGCTGCGCCGGGGGCATACCAGGCCGAGGTGCCGAGCAGGCCGGTGAGGGTGGCTCCGCCCACCATGGTGTCGGCGGCTACCTGCTGAAGCTCTTCGGCGGGCAGAAGGGTTGATACGGGGATACCGCGGTGGGCGGCATAGCGGGTAAGGGGAATCATGGTGGTGTCGCCGTGGCCGCCGATCACGATGCCTTCCACTTCAGCGGGATTGGCCTTGAGGGCCTTCGATAGGAAGTACTGGAAGCGAGCGCTGTCGAGTGCGCCACCCATGCCGATGATTTTGTTCTTGGGCAGGCCTGAGGTCTTGTGAATCAGGTAGGTCATGGTATCCATAGGGTTCGACACGCAGAGAATCACTGCGTTGGGCGAATGGGCGAGCACCTGATCGGTTACGCTCTTCACGATGCCTGCGTTTACGCCGATGAGCTCTTCGCGGGTCATGCCGGGCTTGCGGGGAATACCTGAGGTGATAACCACCATGTCAGAGCCTTCGGTGGCGCTGTAATCGTTGGTAACGCCGGTGGCACGGGTCTGCACGCCAAGGATGTTGGCGGTCTGCATGATATCCATGATTTTGCCTTCTGAAAGGCCCTGCTTGATGTCGATGAGCACTACTTCATCGGCGATGCCGCAGGTAATCAACACGTTGGCACAAGTTGCGCCTACATTGCCGGCGCCTACAACTGTAACTTTTGACATATTATTGAATTTTTGGGTTATTTGGTTGTTTTCGGTGACACAAAGTTACGTAAAAGTGCAATGATTCTACGCCTGTTTAACAAAAATTAACGCCTAAAAAACAACTCTTTCTGTTAATTGCCGTAACTTCGCGTAAAAATTAACAAATTACCCAAGAATCATACAGATATGTTTTCAGGAATAGTAGAAGAGGCCGCCGGAGTGGTTGAGGTTAACAGAGGGGGCGACGGCAACGTGGAGCTCCGCATCAATTCAACTTTTGCAAATGAGCTTAAGGTTGATCAGTCGGTGGCTCATAACGGTGTGTGCCTGACCGTTACGTCGGTGAATCCTGCCGACAGGACCTACACCGTCACCGCCGTAGAGGAGACCCTGCGCCGCTCCAACCTCGGCCTGCTCTCCGTTGGCGACAGCGTGAACCTCGAGCGCTCAATGATGATGAACGGCAGGCTCGACGGCCACATAGTGCAGGGCCACGTTGACTGCACGGCCCGCTGCACGGCCCGCAAGGACCTTGACGGCTCGGTGGAGTTCACTTTTGAATATGATGCCGATCCGGAGATGGTCCGTCAGGGTTATTTCACGGTTGAGAAAGGCTCGGTGTCGGTCAACGGCGTATCGCTCACCGTGTGCAATTCCAGGCCCGGCGGTTTCGGCGTCGCCATCATTCCCTACACCCTCGAACACACGAATCTGGGCGATGTGAAGCCCGGCAGCGTGGTCAATCTGGAGTTCGACATTATCGGCAAGTACGTGGCGCGCCTGTCGCAGCTGCAAAAATAAATGCGCATAAGCTTGGCCACAAGAGCTAAAATTTCGTAACTTTGCGCTTAAGTATGAAGTCGAAAAAAGGTTTCTCATCACTTAGCGTACAGTTAACGGCCACTGTTTCGGTGGCTTTGGTGTTGTTGCTGCTCGGACTGGTGGCGACGATAGGTATCGCTGCGCATGCCGTGACCGACAACATCAAGGAGCAGCTCGGATTCGACGTGACGCTCGACGAAAGCGCTGCTCTCGATGACGTAAACTATTATAAGCGCATGTTTGGCGAGGCTCCCTACGTTTCGTCGTATGCCTACCATTCACCCGACGAAGCGCTGGCCCAATGGAATGACGAAACGGGCGAGAACCTCGTTGAAATGCTCGGTGTCAATCCGTTCTATCCCGAGTTCGAGATTAACGTGAAGGCGGAATATGCCTCGCCCGACAGTCTCGACTCCATAATGCTGCCTCTGGCCGGGATGCCCCACGTGCTGGAAGTGAACGGGTTTGAGAACGTAGCCGAGGCCGTGAACCGCAACACGCGCACCCTGATGTTCGTGCTCGGATTGATTTTGTGTGCGTTGCTGCCTATATCGCTCGTGCTGATAAACAACACCGTGCGCCTGGCCATATTCGCCCGCCGCTTCACCATCCACACCATGAAACTCGTGGGCGCCTCGCGCGGATTCATACGCCGCCCCTTCTTGCTTAGCAATGCCCTTCAGGGCGTTATTGCCGCACTCATAGCCTCCGGGCTGCTGTTTGGAGTCTACGCATACCTGAGCAGCATCATCCCGTCGGTTAAGCCGGTGCTTACGCATGCCACTCTCGCCGTTGTCTGCGCCGGCTTGCTCTGCGTAGGCCCGTTGCTTTGCCTGGTGGCTGCCGCGTGGGCTACCCAGCGCTACCTGTCAAGCTCCTACGACGAATTGTTTTGATAACCCTTTAGATTCAGAAAATTTATATGCAACATAACCACACCAGCAGGTCAGCCGCCCAGACCAAGCGTCCGGAGCAGCAGCTGATTAAGGAAGACAAGTCGGAAATGGCGCTCACCGGCCATAATTTCAAGCTCATGGCCGTTGCCGGAGTTTTGATCGTGATAGGATTCTTGCTGATGCTCGGATCCAAAACTTCGGCCGCAGGCTTCGAACCCGACATCTTTTCGGTGCGCCGCATCGTAATCGGTCCGGCGCTGGCTTTCCTCGGTTTCGTGTTCATGGGGCTCGGCATAATTCATCGACACACAAAGCGAAAATAACACATTATGGATTGGATAGACTCGTTGATTCTCGGCGTGGTGCAGGGGCTCACGGAGTACCTGCCGGTTTCGTCGAGCGGACACCTTGAAATCTCGCGTCAGATTCTTGGCCGCGACCTCGACGGCGGTGCGGCCATGGAGCTCGACCTGATGCTCCACGTCGCCACGGTGCTGAGCACCATCGTGGTGCTGTGGCATGAGTTCTGGCCGCTGGTAAAGTCATTTTTCGGCTTCAAGCGCGACTCTAATTTCTACTATGTGTGCAAGATTCTGTTGTCGTGCATTCCGGTCGGAATCGTGGGAGTGTGCTTTGAAAAGACAATCGAGCGGTTTTTCGAGGGTAACCTCACTATAGTGGGAGTGTGCCTGCTGGTGACTGCCCTGCTGCTCTGCTTCGCCTACTTTACCCGCACCCGCCAGGCATTGCGCGAGCCTTCGCGTCCGCAGGGGCGCGACATCACCTGGGCCGACGCCTTTATTATCGGTTGCGGCCAGGCGCTTGCCGTGTTGCCCGGACTGTCGCGCTCGGGCACCACGATTGCCACCGGCATTCTGCTGGGCGACAATCGCGAAAAGGTGGCCCGCTTCTCTTTCCTCATGGTCATCATTCCGATTCTTGGCAAAGGCCTTATGGACCTGAAAGACCTGCTCATGCCGTCGGCCGGGGAAGCGGCCGGGGTCGGCGCGGCGGCAATAAGCCCCGTGGCGCTCATTGTGGGCTTCCTGGCCTCGTTTATAGTAGGTTGCATTGCCTGCAAGTGGATGCTCTCGATAGTGAAGAAGGGCAAACTCGTGTGGTTCGCTCTCTATTGCCTCATTGTCGGCCTGGTGTGCATAGGCTGGTCTTTAACTCATTGAAATAAAAGCAACTGGATTCAGTGGATTTTATCAGCGGACAAATACTGAAGGTTGACAAGCCTCTGCACTGGACGTCGTTCGACGTAGTGAAGAGAATCCGTGGAGTGCTTACCCGCCGGCACGGCATCAAGCGCTTCAAGGTGGGTCATGCCGGCACTCTCGATCCGCTGGCCACCGGGGTGATGCTCATATGCACCGGCAAGGCCACCAAGCTGATAGATACCCTTCAGGCCGGCGAGAAAGAATATGTGGCCACCTTCAGGTTCGGAGCCACTACGCCGAGCTTCGACCTCGAAACCGAGGTTGATGCCACTTATCCGGCAGAACATATTACCCGCGAGGCCGTGGCCGATGCGCTGACCCGCTTCACCGGGCCTCAGATGCAGGTGCCTCCGGTCTTTTCGGCAGTGAAAATCGACGGGAAGAGGGCATATAAGATGGCCCGCCGGGGCGACGCTCCCGAACTCAAGGCCAAACCCATAGTGATTTCGGAGCTTGAGCTGCTGCGGTTTGACCCGGCGACGATGGAGGCCAAGGTGAGGGTGGTGTGCGGCAAGGGCACATACATCCGCTCGCTGGCGCGCGATCTCGGCTGCGAGCTTGGCAGCGGGGCGCATCTGGTTGCCCTCAGGCGCACCAGGGTGGGCGATGCCGGCATATATGACTGCGCCGACGTGGCTTCGGTCATAGAGCATCTGAAAACGGTGGTTATCGACTTCCCTGACGGATATGACCCTCCTAAAAAACGAACAGAAAAAGAACAACAATAGCAGATAGATTAAGAGATATGAAACTGAGCCAATTCAACTTCGACTTGCCCGGTGAACTGATTGCGCAATATCCGCGCGCGGAGCGCGATGAGGCGCGCCTTATGGTGCTCAACCGCAAGACCGGCAAAATCGAACATCGCATATTCAAGGAGATTATCGACTATTTCAACGATGGCGACCTGATGGTGTTTAACGACACCAAGGTGTTTCCCGCCAAGCTCTACGGCAACAAAGAGCGCACCAATGCCAAGATTGAGGTGTTTCTGCTCCGCGAGCTCAATGCCGAGCTGAAGCTATGGGACGTGCTGGTGGAGCCGGCGCGCAAAATCCGCATAGGCAACAAGCTCTATTTCGGCGAAGATGAATCGCTGGTGGCCGAGGTTATCGACAACACCACCTCGCGCGGCCGCACGCTGCGGTTCTTGTTCGACGGCTCGCACGCCGAGTTCAAGAAGGCGCTGTTCAATCTGGGCATGACTCCGCTGCCCGAACACATCACGCGCCATCCCGAAGAAATCGACGTTGAGCAGTTCCAGACCGTATATGCCTCGAAAGAGGGTGCGGTGGTGGCTCCCGGAGCCGGACTGCACTTTTCGCGCCTGCTGATGAAGAGGCTCGAAATCAAGGGAATCAATCTCGGGTTCATGACCGTTCATTCCGGGCTCGGAACCTTCCGCGAAATCGATGTTGAAGACCTGTCGAAGCATCGCATCGACTCCGAGGAGGTTATAGTGGGCGACGAACTGGTTGAGCTGGTCAACAACACAAAGGATGCCGGCCGGCAGGTGCTCGCAGTGGGCACTTCGGTGCTGCGCGGCATGGTGGCCGGCGAATCGATGGGCGGACACCTCAAGAGCTTCTCGGGCTGGAACAACAAGTTCATAGCTCCCCCTTATGACTTCACGGTGCCCACGGCGCTGGTGAGCAACTTCCATCTGCCCGTAAGCACCATGATAATGATGGAGGCTGCCTTCGGCGGGTATGAAAACGTGATGAAAGCATATGAAGTGGCCATTGCCGAGAAATATTCCTTCGGCACCTACGGCGACTCGCTCCTTATAATCTGACACCATATAAATAACAGAAACCCTTTATGACCAATCCCAAAACTTACCTTGACCCTGCAGAAGAGAAAATGCAGATGGCAGTGGCCTTTCTTGACGAGTCGCTCTCTCACATACGTGCCGGCAAGGCTAACCCGAAGCTGCTCGACGGCATCCGCGTTGACTACTATGGCTCGGCAGCTCCGATAAGCAACGTGGCCAACGTGTCGGTGCCCGATGCCCGCACAATAGTGATTACTCCG
>CAYUFQ010000050.1:0-10359 GCA_964444045.1 uncultured Bacteroides sp. | reverse complement strand
GGGACCTTGTAGTTCTTGGGTTCGGGCATCCCCTCGTAGTAGGGTTCGACGATCACCCTGACACGCTGAAGATAACCACTCTGTTCGTGGCCATGGTTGAAGGCCCGTATGACCGGGTGCCGCAATATTCCGTGGTGCTAAACGCCTTCTCTCAGATATTTAACGCAAAGTCAATGATGAAGCGCCTGCAAGACAACGGATTTGCCGACGCCTACGTTTTTCAAACCGCCACGCCCGACTACTACGTGGCAGCCGGAGGCACCAACAGCATCGACTCCGTGCCCGCACTGCTTCACGGCATCTCAAACCCGGCATCGCTCGGCGCCCGCGCCGGATTTCCGGCCATAATACGCTCCGGCGGCTATCGCCCTCAATAAAAAATATAATCCGATTATGGTAATCATCAAAGCCTTGCGCGACCTCGGGCAATATTGCCTCTTCATGGGCAAAGTATGCTCCATACCCGACAAATGGAAAGTGTTCGGCCGACGCACACTCAACGAGATCTACAAACTCGGCGTCGACTCCATTCCGCTGGTAATAATCATCTCGGTGTTTATCGGCGCGGTAATCACCATTCAGATGAAACTCAACACCAGCTCGCCCCTGCTGCCGGCCTATACCGTCGGCCTGACCACCCGCGAAATCATCCTGCTCGAATTCTCGTCGACGATTCTATGCCTGATTCTTGCCGGCAAGGTAGGCTCTAACATCGCGTCGGAGATAGGCACCATGCGCGTCACCGAACAGATCGACGCGCTCGACATCATGGGCGTCAACTCGGCCAACTATCTGGTGCTGCCCAAGGTAATCGGCTTTCTGATAATCATTCCGGTGCTGTGCGTCCTGTCTATGAGCACCTCCATATTGGGCGGCATAGCCATCGCCTACTTCACCGACATGATTTCGCTGACCAAATTCACGTTCGGCCTGCAAACGGCGTTCAACGACTGGTATGTCTGGTACTCGATAATCAAGAGTCTGGTCTTCTCGGTGATAATCACCTCCGTAGCCTCCTACTTCGGCTACTACGTCAAAGGCGGAGCCATCGAGGTAGGCAAGGCTTCGACCCGCGCCGTGGTCAACTCATCCATTCTCATTCTGTTCTTCGACGTAATTCTCACTAACCTGCTGTTGCAATGATTGAAGTAAAACACCTCACAAAGTCTTTCGACGGCAAGACGATTCTCCACGACGTTTCCTGCGACTTCTTTCCCGGCAAGACAAACCTGATCATCGGCCAGAGCGGCTCGGGCAAAACGGTGCTCATGAAGTCGATTGTCGGCCTGGTCACCCCCGACAAGGGCGAGATACTGTTCGACGGCCACAACCGCCTCACCATGTCGACCAAAGAGGTGACCAAACTCCGCAAAGAAATCGGCATGCTGTTTCAAGGGGCGGCGCTGTTCGATGGCGAAACGGTGATGGGCAACGTCATGTTTCCGCTGCAGATGTTCTCCACCATGTCGCCGGCCGAGATGCACGACCGGGCTGAATTCTGCCTTGAGCGCGTAAACCTCAAGGGCGCCGGCGGGAAATACCCCTCAGAACTGTCGGGCGGCATGCAGAAACGCGTGGCCATTGCCCGCGCCATAGCCCTGAACCCGAAATATCTGTTTTGCGACGAACCCAACTCGGGCCTCGACCCGCGCACATCCATCCTCATCGACGAGCTGCTGAGCGACATCACCCACGAATATGGCATCACCACCATTATCAACACCCACGACATGAACTCAGTGCTCGGCATAGGCGAAAACATCATTTTCCTCAACAAAGGCCACAAAGAATGGGTGGGCAACTCATCGCAGATTGCCTGCTCCACCAACGAAGCGCTCACCAACTTCGTGTTCGCCACCAACCTATTCCGCAAGGTGCGCGACTACCTCAACGCTTCCCAGTCCAAGCTAAATTAGCTATCTTAGCTACTTTAGCTAATTTAGCTACTAACCACCAGAAACTATGCAACCCGCCGACTTTGCCCGCCCAAAGACGTCATATCGCAAGCTGCGCGTCTTTCAGAAAACCGAGGCAATATACGACCTGACCTATTTCTTTCTGAAAGGGCATATAGCCAAGGCCGACCGCACACACGACCAAATGCTGCAGGCTGCACGTTCAGGGAAGCAGAACATAATCGAAGGGCGCAGCGACGCGGCTACATCCGCCGAAATCGAAATCAAGCTGTTTGGAGTGGCCCGAGGCAGTTTGCATGAGCTTCTAAATGATTATTACGACTATATGCGCACCCGCGAGCTTCCCATCTGGACTCGGGAGCATCCTCGCTTCGAGGCTCTACGCCGGCTTTGCGCTGACCGTAACGACTCGGCCTACTTTATGGAGCTGGCGTCACGCCTCAACGATGAAGAATTATGCAATCTGATGGCCACGCTGATTTCGCAAGCCATTGCAATGCTAAACAAAATGATTGACCTCATCAAACAAGACTTCTTAACCAACGGCGGAATCAAAGAGCAGATGTACAAGGCCCGGCTGTCATACCGGACCAAATAACAACACCTCATTAAATTAAAAAGGTTAAAAAGCAACAACGGGCTGCGGACTGAACTAAATCGGGGCTGTGAGTGTTAAGTATTTATAAAATATTTTAAGCACATCACAGAAATATGAACATTCATGCACACTTCGCGCTGCCGGCGGCCTTATTGGTCACGCTACTGACAGGATGCGGCCTCAAAAAAGAGAAAATCACTGAACAACCACCCGTTAAAGTTACGGTTCAGCCGGTAGGGTTGAACCGGATTGAGTCAGGACGCACGTTTACAGGCACTGTCATCACCGGCGACGGCGCGGAGGTAAGTTTCGCCATTCCGGGCACGGTGAAGGCCGTCTACGTTTCCGACGGTCAGAAGGTAAGCAAAGGTCAGCTGCTGGCCGAGCTGAAAGACGGCGACCTCGTCAACGCCTATAATATCGCCAAGTCAACTCTCGATGAGGCCCAGGATGCATATAACCGCTTCAAGAAGCTCCACGACGCCAAGGCCCTGAGCGATATGCGCTGGGTGGAGATTGAAAACACGCTGAAGCAGGCGCAGAATGCCGAACAGATAGCCGCGCGGTCGCTGACCGACGCGCAGGTTCACGCCCCGGTGGGCGGAACGGTGACCGGCAAGAAAATCGACGTGGGCCAGACGGTGGTGCCTGCCGTGCCGGTGCTGTCGATAGTGGCGCTCGGCAACGTGAAAGTGTCGATTCCCGTACCCGAAAATGAAATAGCTTCGATGACCGAAGGCACTCAGGCCGAAATCACGGTCGATGCGCTCGACGGCCTGAAGCTGCAGGGCACTCTGACGGAGAAGGCCGTGGTGGCCAATCCGCTGACGCGGGCCTATGAGGTGAAGTTTGCGGTAGACAATAGCGACGGCCGGCTGCTGCCCGGAATGATATGCAGCGTGGCCATGCCGGCTGCCGAAGCCGACAATGCGGACATAGTGTTGCCGGCGCAGGCCGTGTTGCTGTCGGCCGACAACCGCAACTTCGTATGGCTGGCGCGCAACGGCCGGGCCGAGCAACGCTTCGTCGAAGCCACCGATATCACCCCCGAGGGGATAGTAATCGCCTCGGGCATAGCCGCCGGCGACTCCGTAATCACCGCCGGCATGCAGAAAGTGAGCGACGGCACCCCGGTTGAACCTCAAATCTGAACCGAATCATGGCAGACCAGAAACAACCCGCATTTCAGCCGGCACCGATAGTGGTGACCGGCATGAAATACCGCAAGGTGGTGTTACTCATCGCCGCCGTGATGATTGCGTTTGGCATCTACGGCCTCATACGCATGGACAAAAACGAGTTTCCCGGCTTCACTATCCGCGAGGGTGTGGTTGCCGCCGTTTATCCCGGAGCCAACGTTGAGCAGATTGAGCAGGAGGTGCTGAAACCGCTCGAAGACTATGTGTTTTCGTTTAAGGAGGTTGACAAGGCTTCGACCTATGCCAACGTGACCGACGGCATGGTGATGATATTCGTTGAGCTCGACGACAATATCAGCGACACCACTCCGTTCTGGAACGAATTCAAGCTCGGCATGGAGCAGGAAAAGATGAAGCTCCCCTCGGGAGTGCTTGCCGTTGAGGTGATAAGCAATTTCGGCGACACCTCATCGATTCTCATCACCATGCAGAGCGAGCAGAAAACCTATCGCGAGCTGAATGGCTATATGGATTCGCTCAAAGACCGGCTGCGCTCCGTGGGCAGCATCGGCACGATGGACGTGTATGGCATGCAGAACGAGCAGATTGCCGTTGAGCTCGACCCGCAGCGCCTCAGCAAGTATGCCGTGGATGAGAAAACCCTGGCCATGACCCTGCTGTCGAAGGGATTCCAGACCACCGGAGGCGAACTGCGCGGCACCGGCTACACGCAGCCCATCTACGTGGCCCGTTCGGTCAATTCGATACTCGACGTGCGCGACATGATTGTGTTTGCCGCCCCCGACGGCTCGGTGGTGAGGCTCGGCGACGTTGCCGAAGTGAGCCGCGAATATCCCGACCCGACGAGCTACATAACCAACAACGGCACGAAGTGCATCCTGCTGAGCATACAGATGAAGGAGGGAAACAACATAGTTGACATGGGGCGCGACGTAGGCAAGATTCTCGACCAGTTCGAGCAGGAGCTGCCCCAGGACGTCACCATGTTTAAGATAACCGACCAGCCGGTGGTGGTCAATGCCTCTGTCAACGACTTTTTGCGCGAACTGGTCATCGCCGTCATCGCCGTAGTGGTGGTCATCATGCTTCTGCTGCCGCTGAAAGTGGCGCTGATAGCGGCCGCCACCATCCCGATTGCCATATTCATATCCCTCGGGCTCTTCTATGCGTTCGGCATCGAACTCAACACCGTCACCCTGGCGTGTCTGATTCTGTCGTTAGGCATGATTGTGGATAACTCCGTGGTGATTATCGACGACTACGTTGAACTCATCTCCGAGGGTGTTGACCGGAAAACCGCAGCCCTGCGCAGCGGCACCGAGTTCTTCAAGGCCATATTCTCGGCCACCCTCGCCATATCGATTACCTTCTTCCCCTTCCTGCTCACCATGACCGGCATGTTCCGCGACTTCCTCACCGACTTTCCGTGGGCGCTGACCATCATCCTTATGGTGTCGCTGATAGTGGCCGAGCTGATAGTGCCGTTCCTGCAATATAAGCTCATCAAGGACCCGATATACAAGGAGCAGCAGGAGGCCGTGGCCTCGGGCAAGAAGAAGTTCAGCTTCTTCGTGTGGCTGCAGAAGGGCTACAGCAAGCTCATAGCCTTCTGCTTCCGCTGGCCCAAATCGGTGATTGCCGGCAGCGTGATATTCGTAGTGGGGGGCACGCTGCTGTTCGTGACCCGTCCGTTCCAGCTCATGCCTATTGCCGAGCGCAACCAGTTTGCAGTAGAGATTTTCCTGCCCACGGGCACGGCTCTCGAGCGCACTTCGGCCGTGGCCGACTCGCTCGAAAGCATCCTGTCGGCCGATGAGAGGGTGGTATCCATCGCCTCCTTCCACGGCTGCTCCTCGCCCCGCTTCCAAACCACCTACGCCCCCCAGATCGGCGGCCCCAACTTCGCCCAGTTCATCGTGAACACCACGAGCGACGAAGCCACCATCGAGGTGCTCAACGAGTACACCGACAAATATGAATCCTACTTCCCCGACGCCATAGTGCGCTTCAAGCAGCTCTCATATTCCAACGCGGCCTATCCTATCGAAATCCGCATAAGCGGCGAAGACAGAGCGCAAATCAAGCAGGTGAGCGACTCCATCCTGCAGGTGATGCGCCGCGTGCCGGGGCTGCGGTGCGTGCGCTCGTCGCTCGACAATCCGCTGGTGGCTGCCATGGTTGAGCCCAACTCCGTGCAGACGTCGCGCCTGGGCATGAGCAACCTGTCGATCGAGGCCAACCTGGCCATGCGCTACTCCACCGGCATCCCCGTGGCCACGGTGTGGGAGGGCGACTACGGCATCCCCGTGGTGCTTAAAACCCCCACCTCCGACCGCAGCGACGCCGCCGACCTGCGCGATGAGCTGATGCCCGCCGCACTGGGCATTGCCGAGGTGCCCCTGCGCCAGGTGGCCGACGTGAAGCCGCAATGGAACGAAGGAATGCTTTCGACCCGCAACGGCATCCCCACGATTTCGATTATGGCCGAAGTGCAGCGCAACGTCAACGTGATTGACCGCACCGAAGCCGTGATGGATTCAATCTCGACCATGAACATACCCGACGGAGTGACCATAACCCGCGGAGGCGACTGGGACAATTCCATGACCATTCTGCCTCAGATTCTGTCGGCACTGGCCATTGCCGTGGTGATTATCTTCTTCATCATACTGTTTCACTACGCGCAGGTCGACATTTCGCTGCTGCTGCTCATTTCGCTGCTGCTCTGCCTGCCGGGCGTGGGCATAGGCATGCTGATTCAGGGCACGGTGCTGTCGCTCACATGCGTGCTGGGCATAGTGTCGCTGATGGGCATACTGGTGCGCAACGCCATAGTGCTGCTCGACTACGCCCAGGAGCTGCGCAACCAGGGGCAGTCGGTCCGCGACGCCATCTACAACGCCTCCCTGCGCCGAATGCGCCCCATCTTCCTCACCTCGGCCGCGGCCACTATGGGCGTAGTGCCCATGGTAATCAGCGGCAGCGCCCTCTGGAAGCCGATGGGAGTGGTGATTTTCTGGGGCACCCCCATCACCATGATTTTCATCCTCACCACCATCCCCGTGGCCTTCTGGCTGATACGCGGACGCAAGAAAGGGGCCGACAAACCCCTTGAAGAACCCCTGGAAACTCATCTACTGTAATAGCTCACTGTGTGATATGAAACATATTATCTTAGCATCCGTGGCTGCAATGGCCGCATCAATGGCTGCAGCAGCCGCCACTACCCCGGCCGACAGCGTGATAACCCTCGAGCAGTGCATCGACATGGCTCTGGCCAACAACGCCGCCATCCACACCGCCGAAAACAACACCGAGGCAGCCCGCCAGACCCGCCGCGAGGCCTTCACGAAATACTTCCCCGAGGTGGCGGCCCAGGGCTTCGGATTCCGCACCCACAACTACGTGGTGCAATATAATGCCCTCAACCTCCTTGAAATCGAGCTGATAAAACATGGCGTCACGGCCGGAGTGACAGCCCTGCAGCCCATATTCATGGGCGGCCAGATCGTTAACGGCAACGAACTGGCCAAGGTGGGCGAGGCCGTGTCGGAGCTGCAGCTCAAGCAGACGCAGGACGAAGTGAGGCTCACCGCCGAGAAATACTACTGGCAGCTGGCCACCCTCAAGGCCACGCGCCACACCCTGCAGCAAGGCCTGGCGATGCTCGACACCCTGAGCTACCAGGTGGGCGTGGCCGTAGATGCCGGCATAGTCACCAACAACGAGCTGCTCAAGGTGCAGCTTCAGCGCAACGACTTCGCCTCGAAGATGGTCGACCTCGACAACGGCATAAAGCTCAGCCGGATGGTGCTGTCGCAATACGTCGGCGCCCCCTACACCAACCCCGTCGACATCGATGCCGAGCTGCCCGAGGCTCTTCCGGCCTACCCCATCGACCTGCGCGTCGACCCCGCCGAGGCGCTGCCCAACACCAACGACTATCAGCTGCTGGTCAATCAGGTAAAGGCCTGCAAGCTCGAAAAGCGCATTGAAGTGGGCAAGAATCTGCCCACGGTGCTTGGCGGCGCCGGATGGTATTACCACAACGTGCTCGAACAAGGCCACAACTTCGGCGCGCTGATGCTGGCTGTAAACATACCCATCAGCGGCTGGTGGGGCGGCTCGCACGCCATCAAGCGCAAGCAGATTGCCATCGACAACGCCCGGATTCAGCTCGACGACCTCAGCGAGATGCTGCAGATTAACATGCAGAACAAATGGGACGAACTGACGGCCGCGCATCGCAAAATGGAGATTGCAAGCCAGGCCATTGCCCAGAGCGACGAAAACCTGCGCCTCAACCGCGAGTTCTACCAGGCCGGCACGGCAACCATAACCGACCTGCTCGACGCGCAGACCCTCAACCAGCAGGCTCTCGACCAATACACCTCGGCCTACGGCGACTTCCGCGTAGCCATGGCCGAATATCTCGCCGCCACGGCCCGCTGATTCCCCATCGGAATTACATATCGCCCCGCTCGGATTTTTTTCGTACCTTTGCGTCAAATTAGCAGGTTTTGAACGAGCGGCGGCGATATATTGCCATTGACCTGAAGTCATTTTATGCTTCGGTGGAATGCGTTGAGCGGAAGCTGAATCCGCTCGACGCTTGTCTGGTCGTTGCCGACCGGAGCCGCACCGACAAAACCATCTGTCTGGCCGTGTCGCCGGCGCTGAAAGCCTTGGGACTGCCGGGGCGGCCGCGCCTGTTCGAGGTGGTGCAGAAAGTGCGCGAGGCCAACCGCAGCCGCGGCCGTTCGGGCAAGTCGGTGTCGGGCCGGGAACTGGCCGCGCGCCCCGACCTTGCCATCGACTATATAGTGGCCCGCCCCCGCATGCAGCTCTATGTCGACTATTCCAGCCGCATCTACCGGATATATCTGCGCCACATAGCCCCGGAAGATATTCACGTTTATTCTATCGACGAGGTGTTTATCGACGCCACCGCCTATCTGAAAACCTACAGGATGACGGCCCACCAGCTGGCAATGACCCTGATTCGCGAAGTGCTCGACGAAACGGGCATCACAGCCACCGCCGGCATCGGCACAAATCTGTATCTCAGCAAGGTGGCGATGGATATAGTGGCCAAGAAGATGCCGCCCGACAGCGACGGCGTGCGCATTGCCGAACTCGACGAAGCGGAATATCGCCGCCAACTGTGGGCACACACCCCGCTGACCGACTTCTGGCGTCTTGGCCGGGGATATGCCCGCAGGCTCTCGGCTGCCGGACTGCACACCATGGGCGACATTGCCCGCGCCTCGATTGACCATGAAGACTGGTTTTTCCGTCAGTTCGGAGTCAATGCCGAATTGATTATCGACCACGCGTGGGGCCGGGAACCGGTTACGATAGACTATATCAAGGCCTACCGCCCCGAAACGCACTCGATGTCGAGCGGCCAGGTGCTGACGAGCCCCTACCCCTTCCGCAAGGCCCTGACCGTGATTCAGGAGATGGCCGACGACGCTGCCCTCCGACTCGTTGACAAGAAACTCGTCACCAACCAGATTGTGCTGACCGTGAGCTACGATGCCGAGAACCTGACCAACCCAGATATCCGGGCCCGATACTCAGGCCGAATATCCACCGACCATTATGGCCGCCAGGTGCCCTATCATGCCAACGGCACCGCCCGACTCGACCGCTACACGTCGTCATCGCGCCTGATTATCCGCCAGGTCAGCGACCTGTTTGAGCGGATAGTCAACCCCGACCTGCTCGTGCGCCGGCTGACGCTCTCGATCAACAACCTGCTGCCCGAAGACAAGGCGCCTAAGCGCCAACCGCCGCAGCATCCCGACCTCTTTACCGACTACGAAGAGCTTGAACGCCGGCAACAGGCCGAGGACGCCGAACTGGCCAAAGAGCGCCGCCGCCAGGAGGCAATCATCAGGCTGCGCAAGCAGTTCGGCAAAAACACCATACTCAAAGGGATGAGCTACACCGATGGAGCCACCCAACGCATCCGCAACCAGCAGATAGGAGGACACCGCAAATGAATCGCCACACAACGTCGGCCTACGACGACATAATCAACCGCGAATACACCGGAATCACCTCGCACCCCCGTATGAGCATGGAGGCGCGTGCGGCGCAGTTCGCGCCCTTCGCCGCCCTTCCATTGCAGCATAAGCACGACGAATAAGCCGCCTGCTCCCCCCCGTCATCATTAAAAGGAGCGGACCGGTCATCGCGACCAATCCGCCCTTACCTATAGAATCTTTTTCCTATTTATGCTTATTTGTGTGTGCGATGTGTGATTGGTGATGGGTTTATTATTCGGCGAGGAAGACACGGGCTTCGCCGGACTGCTTGTTGACGAAGATTACCGAGGCGGGCATGATGATGGCCATGTGGCTGCCAAGGTCTTCGGCGCCGGCAATGCGCTCTATTTCTATTTTCTTCAGCGGACCGGCACCGTGAGTCAGGGTGAGGCAGTCGCCGTCGAAATCAATGTGGTCGCTATCGAGGGCAAACATCATCAGCGCGTTCAGGTTGCGCTCGGTGCAGAGGTCGGCTTCGGCGGCGGCAAGGGCGTTGTACTTGGTGTGGAGCTTGCTGATGTTGTCGATTGTAATCATGGTGTCGTATCGTTTTTTGAGTTATTGTTCTGTTGTTTTGTTTGCTTGTTTGACAGGAAAACAAGAAATGTTGCACGATAGTTGACCCCGTAACC
>CAYUFQ010000049.1:0-10390 GCA_964444045.1 uncultured Bacteroides sp. | reverse complement strand
GGCTTCCGGAGCCACCGGGTGCAGAAACCACACCCAGTGCGACTCGCTGCTGCTCTCGCCCACCTGCGGGGCACACACCTTTCCGGTAATCGACGTGAAAAACCCCACGGCCATAGTGGAGCACGAAGCCACCACAAGCAAGATATCGGCCGACCAGCTCTTCTACTGCAATCAGCGGGGCATACCTACCGAAGAGGCCGTCGGGCTGATAGTCAACGGCTACGCCAAGGAGGTGATGGCCAAGCTGCCCATGGAGTTTGCCGTTGAGGCTCAGAAACTGCTGGCAATAACGCTTGAGGGGGCAGTGGGATGAAACTGCTGCTCCGCATCATCGCCGCAATTGCGCTGGGCATCGGCGCCGGATACGTGATTCCCGTGTGGGGAGCACGCATCTTCATGACGTTCAACGCCATATTCTCGCAGTTTCTCGGCTTTCTGATTCCGCTGCTGATATTGGGCTATGTGGCTCCGGCCATCGCCGACATAGGGGCCAAGGCCGGCAAGATGCTGGTGGCCACAGTGGCCATAGCCTACGGCATGACCCTGATAGCCGGCCTGTTTTCGTTCGGCGTGGGGTCATGGCTCTTTCCCGACCTGATTTCACCCCTCTCCGTCACCGCCTCTCCACTCTCCCCCACTCCCCACTCTCCGCTCTCCCCCTACTTCACCGTTGAGATGCCACCGCTCTTCGGCGTGATGTCGGCCCTGGTGCTTGCCTTCGTCATGGGGCTCGGCATGGCCTACTGCAACTCGTCGGCTCTGAAAAAGGGCTTCAACGAGTTCCGCCAGATAATATCGCGCACCATCATGGCCGTGATAATTCCCCTGCTGCCGGTCTACATATTCGGCATATTCATGAACATGACCATTGAAGGAGAGGTCGGACGGGTGCTCACCACCTTCGTTAGCATCATCGCCGTGATATTCGCCATGCACGTGGCGCTGCTGCTCGGTCAGTTCTCGCGGGCCGGCACGATAACCCGCCGCAACCCGCTCAAGCTGCTCAAAACCATGCTGCCGGCCTACTTCACCGCCCTGGGCACGCAAAGCTCCGCAGCCACCATTCCGGTGACTCTCCGTCAGGTCAGGCAGCTCGGGGTCGACGAGTCAGTGGCCGGATTCACCGTGCCCCTGTGCGCCACCATTCATATGGCCGGCTCCACACTGAAAATCACAGCATGCGCCCTGGCCCTGATGATAATGCAGGGCATGCCCTGGAACTTCGGCATGTTTTTCGGCTTCATAGCCATGCTCGGCATCACCATCATAGCCGCACCCGGAGTGCCCGGCGGCGCCATCATGGCCTCGCTCGGACTGCTCACGTCGATGCTCGGATTCTCCGAGGCCGACAATGCCATGATGATAGCCCTCTACATAGCCATGGACTCCTTCGGCACGGCCTGCAACGTTACCGGCGACGGCGCCATATCCCTGATAATAAACCGCATATTCCAACGCAAGCAATGAGATTCGCAGACATAGCCGGCCATGACTCGGCAAAACGCCGTTTAATCCAGATGGTGCAGCAAGGCCACCTGCCGCATGCCCTGCTGCTCTCGGCCCCGACCGGCTCAGGCGAGATGATGCTTGCCCGCGCCCTGGTGCAATATATCCACTGCACGGGCCGCCAACCCGCCGACACCGACAGCTGCGGCACCTGCCCGTCGTGTCGACAGCATCAGGCGCTCAACCACGTTGACCTGCATTTTGTCTATCCGGTGCTGAAAAAAGGCTCGGGCACCACCATCAGCGAAGACTATCTGCCCGAATGGCGCGAACTGCTCAACACCGACCCGTGGATGGACTTCAGGAAATGGCCGGCAATGCTCGGCAAACCCAACGGCCAGCCAACCATATATCGCGACGATGCCGACAACCTGCAACGCAAAATGAGCCGCACATCGCGCGCGTCGGACCTCAACGTGGCGCTCATATGGCTGCCCGAACGCATGCAGCCTGCCGCCGCAAACGGCCTGCTGAAAATCATTGAAGAACCGCAGGACGGCACCTTCTTCCTGCTGGTGAGCAACACTCCGGCCGACATACTGCCGACAATCTATTCGCGCTGTCAGCGCATAGAGCTGCGCCGGCTGCCCGACGAAACCATTGCCTCGCTGCTGGGCCAGGGCATCAATCCGGCCGACGCAATGGCGGCGGCCCACGTGGCCGAGGGCAACTTCATCGCCGCCCGCGATGCCATAGGGTCGTCGGACTCTTCGGTATATCTCGAGCTCTTCATGGAGCTGATGCGCAAGGCCTACGCACGCAAGGTGGGCGACCTTAAAATCTGGAGCGAAAAGGTCAACGACCTCGGACGCGACTCGATTTGCCGCTTCCTGGAGTATTGTCAGCGCATGGTGCGCGAAAACTTCATACTGAACCTGCAGCAGCAGGAGCTCAACTACCTCACGGCCGCCGAAGCTCAGTTCAGCTCACGCTTCTACCCGTTTATCAACCACAAGAACGTTGAGCAGCTCATTGCCGAATTCAACGAAGCCGAAACCGACATCAGAGGCAACGGCAGCGGCAAAATCGTGCTTTTCGACATGGCCATAAAAATCATCATTCTCCTCAAGGCGTGAACCATTCGTTTCTCAACAACATAGCCGAGGCCTATGCCACCGACCCCGAGCTGCCCGCCTACACCTTCGTCTTCCCCAACGTGCGCAGCAAACGCTACTTTGCCGAGCGGCTGGAGACTCTGTGCGGACAGTCGGTCAACACCGGGCAGCTATGCCTGACACTGACCGAAATGGTTGAGAAAGGGAGCGGCCTCAGGCGCACCAGCCCCGAGCGTCTGCTCTTTCTGCTCTATAAGGCATATCGCGACGTGTGCAACCGGATGGGGCCGCATGGGCCGGCTATACAGGAATTTGACCGGTTTCGCTACTGGGGGCAGATTATTCTGCAGGACTTCGGCGACGTTGACAGCTACATGGCCAACCCGGAAGAGATTTTCCGCAATGCCGGTGACTACAAGAAGATTCAGTCGCTCTATCTCAACGACGCACAGAAAGAAATAATCCAGACCTATTGGGGCGACGACCCCTACTGGAGCGACATAGCCGGCAGCGACACCCCGGAAGAGGAGCTGCCGTTTTGGAACCACGTGACCCACGAGGGGGAAACAGAGAAAACCTTCACCCAGCTATGGGCTATACTGGGCGAGCTCTACTCGCGGTTTCGCGAGGTTCTCGGCAACGAGTGTTATCCCGGCATGGCCGCACGCGCCGTTGCCGAAAGGCTGGTTGCCGGAGGCGACATGCGCCCCTTCAATCCGAGCCTGTTCATATTCATAGGGTTCAACCGGCTGTCGATTGCCGAACACACCATATTCGACCGGCTCGACCGGCGCGGCATGGCCCACTTCTACTGGGACTATAATCCGGCCCTGATGGAGCATTGCGGCTCAAACATCGCATCGCGCTTCATCGGGCGCTACGTGCGCCGCTTCACGGCCGGCAAGCCGTCGGTCAGACCGGCCGATTATCCCGGGCATCATCTGGTCGACGTAATCGGAGTGCCGTCGGGAGTAGCACAGGCCAAGGTGGCCGCCGAGGTGCTGTCGCGCGAGGAGTCGGCGGTAATTCTCCCCTCGGAAGAGATGCTGCTCCCCATGGTGGCATCAATTCCCGAGAAGTTTCGCCATATCAACGTCACCATGGGCTATCCGCTGCGGTTTTCGGCCCTGTCGCAACTGTTCTCGCTGCTGGTCAACCTTCAGCTCCACTCCTACGAGCGCAACGGCCAGGCCGTGTTTATGCGCAACGACGTGCAGGCCCTGATAAGCAACCCGCTGGTGCAGGCGGTGCTCCCGGCCGAGTGTCGCTACGCAGAGTCATACATGCGCAACAACAGCCTCTTCAACCTGCCGTATGACAAAATAACGCCGCAGTTCGGCGACCTGCGCATATTTCTTGCTCCGCTCGGCCTTTCGGCCGGAGTGGACGAGCTCGAGCGCTACGTCACCGAGGTGCTCGACTCGATGGCCCGGCTCGGCATCATTTCGGGCATCGACGCCAAATGCGCCGAAGTAATCTCAACTATGGTGAAGCGCATATCGTCGCTCGCCGCCGAGTGCGAGGTCAGCATGACCCGGCTCACATACTTCAGGCTGATTGAGCGCACGCTGTTTCAGCGCACTCTGCCGCTCGAGGGCGAATCGTTCGACGCCCTGCAGGTGATGGGCGTGCTCGAAACGCGCGCCATGGGCTTCCGTCATGCCCTGATGCTGTCAATGACCGACGCAACCTTTCCGGGGCGCGACACCTCGCGCTCATTCATACCCGAATCGCTGCGCCATGCCTACGGCCTGCCCACCCGCGACCATCGCGAGGTCGACGCGGCATATCACTTCTACCATATCCTTTCGGCCGCCGAACATCTGACCCTCATCTACGATGCGCGCACCGGCGGCCTCAGGTCGGGCGAGATGTCGCGCTTCATATCTCAGCTGCGCTATCTCAACTTTCCGGGGGTGGAACTGAGACTCCACATGGCCTCCCTGACCGGTAATGCCGCCGACGGAGCGGCCACGCCGCTGATTCCGGCAGAACTCAACCTGCCCAAGAGCCAGCGCATCATGCAGAAGCTCAACCGCTTCCGCGACGCTTCGCTGAAAGACAGCTTTTCGCTGTCGGCCAGCACATTAGAAACCTACCTGAAATGCCCGATGGCATTCTTCCTGCAAAAGGTGGAAGGAATCAACCCGCCTGACCCTCAGCTCGAAAGCATGTCGGCCGCCGACTACGGCAACGTGATTCACGAAACAGCCGACCGCATATACAGCCGGCTGCGCGCACTCAACGGCGGCATGATTACGCCCGACATGCTGACCCAGCTGCTGTCAGGCGGCCACGACAACCTGCTCGAGCGCGAGCTCAACCGCTCCATCAACCTGTGTCTAAACAAATTCCCGGCAAAAACAGACGGTGAGGATAATCCCGACCTTTTCAATGCCGAAATTGACGGCGAGGCACTGATGTATCGGCCGATTTTCCTGAAAGTGTTGCGCCGGCTGTTTGAAATCGATGCGGCCACGGCTCCGTTCGAGATTATCGACACCGAACTATCTGACACCTTCTCCTGGCCTATGACCGACTCGCTTTCGGTCAACTTCACTATGAAAATCGACCGCCTGGACCGCATTACCGTCAATGGCCGCAAAATGCTCCGCGTGGTCGACTACAAGACCGGCGCAGACACGCCGGCATTCAGCGACGTGGACAGCCTGCTTGCCATAGGCGACCCGAAACACGCCCACGCCGTTTTCCAGCTCTTCACCTACTGCACGGCCTACTCATGGCGCACCGGCACCGACCCCTACACCATGCGCCCGCAGATTTTCACGCTCAAAAACCTCGGTGCCGACAGTTTTCCGCTGATCAAATGCACGTCGACCAAAACCGACGTTGAATCGTTCGGCCCGTTTGCCGACGAATTCAGGACCGGCCTGGTGAAGATGTTTGAGGATATGTTCAACCCGTCAACCCCGGTGCGCCGGGCCGACAACGACGACTGCTGCACCTACTGCAAGTTCTACCGGCTCTGCCACAAAACGCTTATCCCCCCGTCGAAACCCTTCTGATGGCCGGCCTGTATATCCACGTGCCGTTCTGCACGGCCAAATGCGCGTACTGCGACTTTTATTCAGGCCCGCTCCGCCTTTTCAACGCGCAGGCCTATGCCCACGCGCTCGCGCGCGAACTGGAGGCCCGGCGCAACGAAGTGGGAGCGATTTCAACCGTCTACATAGGCGGAGGCACCCCCGGCACGATGCCGGCCCAGCTCTTCGCCCCGTTTCTGGCGCTCGGCAGCGGCGAGCGCACCGTCGAGGTCAATCCCGAAAACGTCACTCCCCGCTATGCCGAGGCGCTGCTCCGGGCCGGGGCCAACCGGGTGAGCATGGGCATACAGAGCCTCGTCGACACAGAATTGAAGGCGGTTGGCCGCCGCCACAGCGCAGCCCGGGCCATAGAAGCCTTCAACACCCTGCGCTCGGCCGGATTCACCAACATAAGTCTTGACCTGATTTACGGCCTGCCCGGCCAGACGCCCGAGTCGTGGCGCCGGTCGCTTTGCGGCGTGCTCGAGCTCGGGCCGCAGCATCTGTCGGCCTACCTGCTCAGCTACGAACCGGGCACCCTGCTCTACTCCCGGCTGCAGAATAATCAAATCGAAGAGGCCACGGAAGAGTCGGTGTGCGAAATGTATGCCACCCTCTGCTCCGAGGCCTCCAAAGCCGGCTTTGACCACTACGAGATTTCAAACTTCGCCCTCAAGGGCATGCACTCCCGCCATAATTCGGCCTATTGGGATATGACCCCCTATCTCGGCCTCGGCCCGGCGGCCCACAGCTTCGACGGCCGGGTGCGCCGCCATAACCGGGCGGACTACAAAGGATATATGGCCTGCCCTGAGGGATGGTTCGAGATTGAAGACGAAACCCCCGACGAGCGGCATAACGATGCCGTATTTACCGCCCTGCGCACCGCGCGCGGACTCGACCCGTCGCTGCTCTCGGCCGCAGAGCTCGAAGTGGCCCTGCGCACCCTGCAGCCCGCAGCCGACGGCCGGCTGCGCATATCCGAAACCGACTGGCTTCGGGCCAATGCGCTCATCCTGCCGCTGCTGCGCGTGTAATCGCTTATTTCTGCCAGAAGAGCTCGGGCACCTCGGCCTGCACGTTGGCATAGCGGGCAAAGGTGTAGAGCCAGTCGCTCAGCCGGTTGATGTAGGTCAGCACAACCGGGGGCACGCTCATGCCGGCAGCCGCGGTGAGTATGCGGCGCTCGGCGCGGCGGCACACGGTGCGGCCAACGTGGGCCTGCGCTGCCAACGGGCAACCGCCGGGCAAAATGAAGTTATGGAGTTCGGGCAGGTTGCGGGTCATCGAATCTATGTCGTTCTCAAGCAGCTCAACGTCGGCATCGGTTATGCCGGGTTGCGGCATGCCGGCAAGAAAGCCGCCCACGTTAAACAGCGCGTTCTGCACCTTGAGCAGCACGTCATGCTGTTCGGGCGGGCATGAAGCATCGGCGGCAAGAACGCCGAGATGAGAGTTGAGTTCGTCGATGGTGCCATACGCCTCGATGCGCGCATGGTCTTTCGGAAGGCGAGTTCCGCCCACTATGGAAGTGGTGCCGGAGTCGCCGGTGCGTGTGTAGATTTTCATTCTCTTGACAGTATTTCAAATTTATCGGTAACTATTTCCGTAACGGTGTGTTTAATCGTGGCGCGGTCTTCCCACGTGCGCGTGCGCAATTTCCCTTCGATGAAGAGGCGCGTGCCCTTGCGGATATACTTCTCCGCAAATTCAGCCTGCGCATCCCACATGATAATGTTGTGCCACTCCACGCGCTTCACCGGCTCGCCCCCCGACGGGTTGGCAAAGGTTTCAGAAGTGGCGAGCGAAAAGGCCGCCACGGCCCGGGTGTCGACATAGCGTATCACGGGGTCTTTGCCCACATTGCCTATAAGGATTACTTTTTGATAAGACATTTATATACTTGATTTTGTTTATTCTATTTCAGGAAATCAGGTGCAAGGACGAAGATGCCGAGCGAAACTCCGACATGCCAGCCGCGGTCGGCCGCGCTGCCCGTGCGATAATTGCAGTAGGCGCAAAGCGACGCAATCTTCAGGTCGGCCACGGCCTCTATCTCGCCGAAAAACTCGGGGTTGCCCGGCCGGCTGCCAAGCTGCGTCAGGTTGCCGGCGCCGCGCTCAATGCTGCGCCACGGGGCAAAGACATGGAAAGACCCGCGCAGCTGCAGGTTGGCGGAATATTTATAGACCGGCGTCACGCCCGCGCCCAGGAAGGAATATGCCCTGAACGAGCCGTTGAACGAGTTGAAACACGAAGGCGTCGGGGCATACGACGGCGCCTCGGCCATAGCGGCGTCGTAGTCGGCCGGCGCCTTGCGGCCCGATGCGAGCAGGTCGCCCTCGAGGCCGAGCGAGAAGTGGCGGTGCAAGTCCCAGTACTGACGGGCGCGCACCCGCAACTGCAGCCACTGCGCATGCTGCCGGTTATATCCGTAGCGATGGCCGAGCAGCCCCATTGCCGAGGCATGAATCTCAAGGCCCGAGGTGGGATAATTGACGGAGTTGAGCGTGCTGCGGTCATAACGCAGCGCCACCTGGCCGAGCTTCAGCGAGTTCGACACCTTCGAGCCGGCATCGGTAGCGAAGCGGAAACGCTCATAGCCATATCCGGCCGAAAGCGAGGCCACGGCATGACGTCCGCAGGCCAGCTGCAGGAAGTAGGCACGGCCGAAAGCCTGCATGTCGGTGACGAATTTCGGCTCATCGACCTTAAAGAACATCTTCTCGGTTTGATTATACATCTGCTTGCTCACCACCCCCTGCACCGCCAGACTGTAAGGCGTGGAGGCCCCGAAGCGAATCGTGCCCATGAGCTGCGCGGCCAGGTAGCTCTGGCCAATCCAGGCATCGAGAGCGCCGCTGAGCGAATTGGAACGAAGCGGATTGTAGCCTATCGAGGCAAAGAGCATGCTCGTGGTCGACGACGACACGTAGCCGCCGATTCCGGCCGACCATGCCGGCTTGGGAAACGCCTTCAGGCTGATGCGGTAGGCAATGTCGGAGTCAAGCCCCTCGGCATGAATCTGAAGGTCTTGCAGCTGCCCGCTTGATATGGCGCGGTAGAATCCGCTCCTGGCCCCCGACAGCGCGAAGCGCCCCTTGGGGAACTGAGCGCGGATAAAGGCATTCTGCCCGGGGGTGCCGCCCGTACATTCAACCTCGGCGAACCTCAGGCCGATGATGCGCTGCTTGAACTGTTCGCGCCGTTCGGCCACCTCATGGCCGCTGCGCCGGGCCGATATGCGGCTCTTTATGCTGTCGGCCATGGCCAGGCCATGTTCATATCCGATTTTATATATTTCCCTGGCCTTCGCGAAGTCAAGAAGCGAAAACTCATGCAGGTCGATGTGAATCTTCACGCTTGAGTCATCAGGCATGTCGTATGACTGAGCCCGGGTGACGAGATTATTGATCTGGTTTATCGCCGTGGGCTTGTCGGGAATCGAGTCGGGAGTGTGCACGTCGACTCCTATCATGAAGTCGGGGTTGAACTCCCGTTGCATGGTCTCCACCGGAAAATTCTCAAATATGCCGCCATCGTAATGCAGCGTGTCGTTGATGGTTATGGGGCAGAACACCATCGGAAACGACATCGAGGCCCGGATTGCATCGTCGAGCGCACCGCCGCGGCTTATCTCCGGCCGCTGCGCCTCTATGTTGGAGCTGACGGTGCGCAGCGGCACAAAGAGCCGGTTGAAATCACCGCCGCAGGCGCGGGTGGCCGGTGCAAACACCTCCATGAAGGCAAAGTTCATCACCGTGGGCGAAATCAGGCTCCAGGGCACCTGCGACGCCACCGAGTCGTTGCCCAGCGAGAAGCTGAAGAGCCGGGGCGTGGGGGCAGGCGACGTGATGTAGGAGCGCAACGAAGGGTCGACCGTGCCGGTCGAGGCGTTGGCAAACATCGTGCTGCCGAGCAACTCCATCATTTCCTGCGGAGAATATCCGGCCGCATAAAGGCCGCCGACTATGGCACCCATCGAAGTGCCGGTGATGCAGTCGATAGGGATATCGTTCTCCTCGAGCGCCTGAATCACGCCAATATGGGCAATGCCCTTGGCGCCTCCGCCGCTGAGCACCAGGCCTATACCATCGGTTGATTGTGCGAATCCGGCCGGGGCCGACAGCCCCAGCACGGCAACTGGCATAATGAGTCTTTTGATGAATGAGTGCATAGTCGAAGCGTTAAATTTTTACAAATATAACGAATTTTTCGATAATTTGGTTGCCTTTACTTGCAATTATTGACAAAAATAAGTAATTTTGTACAAAACTAACCGACATGGAACCGGCTTTATATCTATTCCCCTCCGGATTAAGTTCAGCGCCCGCGTCCGACGTGCTTCCGCAGCTCAACATCGAGTTGCTGCGGCAGGTGCGCCATTTCGTGGTCGAGAACCTGCGCTCGGCGCGCCGCTTCCTGAAGAGCGTTGACCGCAACATCGACATCGATGCCCTCAGCTTCACCGAGCTCAACGAGCACACTCCGGCCGCCGAGGTTCCGGCCATGCTCGCTCCGCTTGGGCGGGGGGAGTCAGTGGGGGTGATTTCCGAGGCCGGCTGTCCGGCCGTGGCCGATCCGGGAGCCGATCTGGTGGCCGAAGCCCAGAGGCGGGGCTATAAGGTGGTGCCGCTGGTTGGCCCGTCGAGCATTCTGCTCGCCATGATGGCCTCGGGCTTCAACGGCCAGAAATTTGCCTTCGAGGGCTACCTGCCTATCGACGAATCAGAGCGCATGCGCCGCCTCAAGGAGATGCAACGCCGCATTGTCAGCGAACGGCAG
>CAYUFQ010000048.1:0-10396 GCA_964444045.1 uncultured Bacteroides sp. | reverse complement strand
CGGTGTGGCCGACAATATGCTGGTCACCACCTATCTGTCGGCCAAGGCTCCGGTGTTTGTGGCTCCGGCCATGGACCTCGACATGATGGCCCATCCTACCACGGTGGCCAACCTGGCGCTGCTTCGCTCATATGGCAACCACATCATCGAGCCGGCCAGCGGCGAGCTGGCCAGCCACCTCATTGGCAAGGGGCGGATGGAAGAGCCCGAGAAGATAGTGGAGGTGCTTGCCGGATTCTTTGCCCGCAGCGGGCAGCTGGGCGGCAAGCGGGTGCTCGTCACTGCCGGACCTACATATGAGCGCATCGACCCCGTGCGCTTTATCGGCAACTTTTCAACCGGCAAGATGGGCTATGCCATTGCCGATGCCTTGGCCGCCCGGGGCGCCGACGTGGCCCTGGTGAGCGGCCCAGTAGGGGAGCTGAAGCCGAGGCATGGCGGAGTGAGGGTGATAAGGGTGGAATCGGCCCGCGAGATGCTTGCGGCATGTGAGGCCGAGTGGTCACGGGCCGACGTGGGCGTGATGACCGCCGCAGTAGCCGATTACCGCCCGGTGGCGGCCGCCGATAGCAAAATCAAGCGCGAGGGGAGTGATGCCCCGGAGCTGAAGCTGACAAAGAACCCCGACATTGCCGCCGCCCTCGGTGCCGCAAAGCGCCCCGGGCAGCTGCTCATCGGCTTTGCCCTCGAAACTGACCATGAGGACGCGAACGCCGCCGCGAAGCTCGGCCGCAAGAATCTCGACGCCATAGTGCTCAACTCGCTGCGCGATGCCGGCGCCGGATTCGGCACCGACACCAATAAAGTGACCATCTTTGCCGCCGACGGCCTGACGCTGCCATACGGCCTGAAGCCGAAGGCCGAGGTGGCCGAGGATATTGCTGACTTTATAGTAAGTAGATTGTGAAGAGACTGTTCGGTTGCATATTATTCTCTGTCGTGGCGTTTCTGCTGCTGCCCGGACGGGCCTGCGGCCAGGAGCTGAAGTGCAATGTTGAAATCAACACAAAGCAGTTGCAAAACGTGTCGAACGCCGTGTTTACCACCCTACAGGAGGCGATTACGAGCTATATGAACGACACGCAATTCTCGGAGGCTCAGTTCTCGGTCAACGAAAGGATTGAATGCCGGCTGCTGCTGACGGTGTCGGAATACGACGGCGGAGTGGTAAAGGGCAACCTGCAGATACAGTCGAGCCGCCCCGTCTACAACAGCAACTACACCACCACCATGATTAACTTCCGCGACTCGAAGATTGATTTTTCATACACCGAGGGCGAACCGCTCAACTTCTCGCTCAACGGCATGGAGAGTCAGCTCACCGCCATACTCAACTTCTATGCCTATCTGGTGCTGGCCATGGACTTCGACAGCTTTTCGCCGAAAGGGGGCGAAGTGTTCTGGGACAGGCTGAAGATGATTGTGCAGGAAGCTCAGTCGAGCGGCGAGATAGGCTGGAAGGCGTTTGAGGATAACAAGAACCGCTCGGCCATACTCGAGGCATACACCGGCCCGCAGACCGAGATGATGCGCGACCTGACATATCGCTATTACCGCACCGGGCTGGACGAGATGGCGCAGAGCCCCGACAAAGGGCGTGCCAACATCACCGAGGCCCTCGACATTCTCAAGGCCGTATATGATGCCGACCCTATGTCGGTGGCGCTGTCGATGACGCGCGACGCCAAGCTCGACGAGATGGTTAATATCTACTCCAAATCGCAGCAGACCGAGCGCGAGCGCGTCTATGAAACGCTCTATCCGCTCTGGCCTACCGAAAATAAGCGCCTCAACGAAATCAAGAAAGGTCCGCAGAAATGATAAGCCGACTGCTGATATCGAATTATGCCTTGATCGACAGGCTCAATATCGGGTTTGCCCCGGGCCTGAACATAATCACCGGCGAAACCGGTGCCGGCAAGTCGATAATGCTCGGCGCCTTGTCGTTGCTGCTTGGCGTGAGGGCCGACAGCAAGGCCATACGGGCTGCCGAACGCAAGTCGGTTGTGGAGGCCACGTTTATGGTCGGTGGGCGCGAGTCGCTGAAGCGCTGGGCCGCCGCCAACGATATCGACTGGGATGACCGGGAATGCATATTGCGCCGCGAAATAGCTCCGGGCGGCCGCTCGCGGGCGTTCATCAACGACATGCCGGTCAATCTGACCCTGCTGTCGGAGCTGGGGTCGCAGCTTATCGACATCCATTCGCAGCATCAGAATCAGCTCCTTGCCTCGCCTGAATATCAGATGCGGATACTCGACGCCGTGGCCGCCAACGCGCCTCTGCTCGAAGAGTACAGGGCGCTTTACGCTGCCTGGCGCACTGCGGTGAAGGAGCTGGAGAATGCCCGGCGCGAGATTCAGCGCAACCGCGAGGATGAAGAGTATATCCGCTTCAGGCTGAATCAGCTCGAAGAGGCCTGCCTAGTGGCCGGCGAGCAGGGCGAACTGGAGTCGGAGCGCGAACTCCAGGCCAACATGACTCAGATAAAGCAGACTCTCACCGATGCGCTCGACGCCTTGAGCAATGGCTCTGCGGCCGTTTTGTCGCGGCTGCCTGAGGCAGTGGCCTCAGCCGAGGAACTGGCCGAGGTGCTCGAAGGGGCCGCCGACCTGGCCGGCCGGCTGGAGTCGGCACGAATCGAAATTCAGGATATAGCCGAAACGCTGGCCGACTACGACGCCAATCTCGATGCCGACCCTCAGGCTCTCGAGCGGATTGAGGAGCGTCTGGGCGAGCTCTATTCGCTCGAAAGCCGCTTTCACGCCGATTCGGTCGAGGCGCTGATCGACATTCGCGATGACCTGCGCCGCAAGGTGGCTGCGCTCGATGATGGCGACGTGACGCTCGACGACCTCGAGCATGCCGCTGCCGAGGCTTACGCACGTGCCGGAGCAAAGGCCGCCGAACTCACGGCCCGCCGCCGGCTCGCCGCCGGGCAGTTCGGGCGCGAGCTGCTCGAAGTGGCTTCGCCGCTCGGCATGGCCAATCTGCAATGCGTCATTGCCGTAGAGCCGGCGGGCGAACTGACTCCCTCGGGGGCCGACAAGGTTGAGTTCCGCTTTGCGTTCAATAAGAATCAAACGCCGCAGCCCGTCGGAGGCGCTGCATCGGGCGGCGAGGTGTCGCGTCTGATGCTCAGCATCAAATCAATAGTGGCCGGGCGACTGCAGTTGCCCTCGATAGTGTTTGATGAGGTCGATACCGGAGTGAGCGGCGACGTTGCCAACCGCATGGGCGCCATGATGCAGGCCATTGCTGAAAATATCCAGGTAATCACCATCACCCACCTGCCGCAGGTGGCCGCCAGAGGCGACAGTCACTTCAAAGTGTACAAGGAAGACGATACCGACACCACCCACACGCGCATACGCCGGCTCGACGACTCCGAGCGCGAGGGCGAACTGGCATTGATGCTCAGCGGCTCGGCAACCGACGGGGCCGCCCTTGCAAATGCCCGGGCATTGTTAAAAAGAAAGTAACCAAAATGGAGAAAAGCGATTATATATTTGGAATCCGTGCCGTGGCCGAAGCAATCGAGGCCGGCAAAGACATTGACAAGATTCTGATTAAAAAAGATATTCACGGAGAGCTGATCGGCGAGCTGCTTGAACTGGCGCGGGCCAACAGGGTGCTGGTGCGCCGCGTGCCCGGGCAGACCATCGACCGCATAACGCGCAAGAATCATCAGGGAGTGCTGGCGGTGCTGAGCGCCGTTACCTATTATCGGCTCGACCACCTGGTGCCGCAGCTCTACGAAGAGGGGAAACTGCCGTTTATAATCGTGCTCGACGGGATAACCGACGTGCGCAATTTCGGCGCGATAGCCCGCACGGCCGAGTGTGTCGGCGCCAATGCTCTGGTCATTCCCGAGCATGGCAGCGTCAGCGTTGGCGGCGATGCCGTCAAGACCTCGGCAGGGGCGTTGCATCATATTCCGGTGTGTCGCGAGCGGTCGGCGGCCCTGGCCGTCAGGTTTCTGCGCGAAAACGGCTATAAGGTTGTGGCCGTAAGCGAAAAAAGCGCGGTGAACTATACTTCGGTCGACTACACCGGTCCGGTGGCCCTCGTCATGGGCGCTGAAGACGTAGGCATATCGCCTGAGGTGATGAAGCTGACCGATTGCTCGGCATCCATACCGATGTTTGGCAAAATCGGTTCGCTCAACGTTTCGGTGGCAGCTGCCGTGATGATGTATGAGGTGGTGCGCCAGCGCATGAACGAAAACTCTTCGGCTCGCTGATATGGCAGGGGCCGTGGAATCTCCGCAGGCACTCGGCACCCGACCCATCGGGCGCCTGCTGGTGCAGTATTCCGTTCCGGCAATCATTGCCAGCACGGTTACGTCGCTCTACAATATAGTCGACTCCGTATTCATAGGTCGCGGAGTTGACGCTCTGGCCATTTCGGGCCTTGCGCTCACCTTCCCGCTCATGAATCTGGTCATAGCCTTCGTTACTCTCGTGGCCGTGGGCGGTGCCACCATCAGCTCCATATTCCTCGGGCAGAAAGACCGCGTGAGGGCTACCGACGTGCTTCATAATGTGCTTGTGCTCAGTTTGATTCATTCGTTGGTGTTTGGCGGCCTGTCGTTTATTTTCCTCGACGAGCTTCTGATATTTTTCGGCGCCGGACCTCAGACCATAGGCTATGCCCGCGACTTCATGCAGGTGGTGTTGCTGGGCACTCCGATAGCCTACGTGTTCATCTCGCTCAATAACGTGATGCGTGCCACCGGCTATCCGCGCAAGGCCATGATTTCCGCCCTGGTGTCGGTAGGTGTCAACGTGGTCCTCGCTCCCATATTCATCTTCTGCCTGGGCTGGGGCATGCGTGGAGCGGCATTCGCCACTGTGTGCGGCCAGACCTGCGCCTGCATCTGGGTGCTGTCTCATTTCTTCTCGCGCAAGAGCTACGTGCGCTTTTCGCGCTCGGCCAAATGGTTCTCGCTGCCGATTATCAAGAAAATCTACAGCATAGGTCTGTCGCCGTTCCTCATCAACGTCTGCGCCTGCGTGGTGGTTATGTTCATCAATCAGACGCTCAAGGACTATGGCGGCGCCGACGGCGAGATGGCCATCGGAGCCTTCGGCATAGTGAATCGCGTCACCATGCTGTTCCTCATGATAGTGATGGGCGTCACGCAGGGCATGCAGCCGGTTCTCGGCTATAATTTCGGCGCCGGCAACTGGGACAGGGTCAAGCGCACGCTGCGCATCGGCATCTGGGTAGGCGCCTCGATAACGGTGTTCGGATTCGCCGTAACCGAGCTGTTTCCTGATTTCGTCACCCGCATGTTTACCGAGGACGAGACGCTCATAACCCTTTCGCGCGGCGGCTTCCGCATCATCATGATATGCTACCCGTTTATCGGGGCCGCCATAGTGATTCAAAACTTCTTTCAAAGCATCGGCAAGCCTAAACTCTCCATTTTTCTCAGCATGACGCGTCAGCTGATATTCCTGCTGCCGCTGCTCTTTATCCTGCCTCCTATGTGGGGGGTCGACGGCGTGTGGGCCTCGATGGCCGGAAGCGACTTCGCTTCGTTTCTCGTCACTGTGGCCACTCTCATAGTGGTGCAGCGCAAGTTAAATAAAAAATTCAAAGCCATAAGTAAAAATGCGTCAGCAGTTGCAACTGAGAGTGCCTCCTGAGGTGGCCTATGAGCCGCTGCGGCTGCTGGCTCTGGTGTCGACCGAGCTCAACGTGGATGCCAACCGCATATCGTGCGTGTTGCCCCGCCGGCGCAGCATCGACGCCCGCCAGCGTCAGGTAATGGTGAACCTCGAGGTGACGGTGTGTATTGACGAACCGCCCATGCGCCCCTCCGACCTGGCTAATCCGCCCGAGTTCAGGCCCGTGCCGGCCGATGCCCCGCAGGCGGTGGTGGTCGGTGCCGGTCCGGCAGGCTTGTTTGCCGCCCTGCAGCTGATACTCGAGGGGGTCAGGCCGATAGTGGTTGAGAGAGGCAAGGACGTTGATTCCCGGCGGCTTGACATGGCCGCGATTTCGCGCGAGGGTATCGTTA
The DNA here is from genome assembly GCA_964444045.1 of uncultured Bacteroides sp. Lineage (GTDB taxonomy): Bacteria > Bacteroidota > Bacteroidia > Bacteroidales > Muribaculaceae > UBA3263. Next base: position 4,368 of record CAYUFQ010000048.1, on the reverse strand, counting down.
ACCCCGATAGCAACTATTGCTTCGGCGAGGGTGGGGCCGGCGCATATTCCGACGGAAAACTCTATACCCGCAGCAAAAAGCGCGGTCCGGTCGACGTGATTCTGTCGATACTGGTGCAACACGGAGCTTCGGCCGATATACTCGTCGACGCTCATCCGCATATCGGCTCCGACAGGTTGCCCAAGGTAATCCGGGCCATTCGCGAAACGATTATTGCCTGCGGCGGCAAAGTGATGTTTGAAACCAAAGTAACGTCGCTGAAGATTGCCGGCGGAAGGGTGGGGGGAGTAATCTGCGCCGACGGCACGGAAATCGACGGCCCCGTGATACTGGCCACCGGCCATTCCGCCCGCGACGTCTACCGGTCGCTTCATTCGGCCGGAGTGGAGCTGCAGCCCAAGGGGCTGGCCGTCGGAGTGAGGCTGGAGCATCCTCAGGAGCTGATTGACCGCCTGCAGTATCATTCGCCCAAGGGGCGCGGCAAGTATCTGCCCGCGGCCGAATATTCCATGCTGACGCGGGTTGACGGCCGCGCGGTATATTCGTTCTGCATGTGTCCGGGCGGATATATTATTCCCGCGGCGAGCGAACCCGGGCTGATGGTGGTCAACGGCATGTCGCCCGCCTCGCGAGGCACCGCGTGGGCCAATTCGGGCATGGTGGTGGAGCTTCTGCCCGAAGATGTGGAGGGCGATTCGCCGCTGAAGATGATGGACTATCAGGAGCGCATCGAGCGCCGGTTCTTCGCCGCCGGCAACGGCTCGCAGGCGGCTCCCGCCCAGCGTATGACCGATTTCATGGCCGGCCGGCCGTCGAAGTCGCTCGCTTCGTCGGCCTATACGGCCGGACTGATTCCCGCGCGCGTTGACCTGTTGCTGCCCGGCGAGATAGCCTCCCGGCTGCAGCGCGGATTTGCCGACTTTAACCGCAAGCAGAGGGGGTTTGCCACTGAGCAGGCCACAGTAGTGGGCTGCGAGACGCGCACTTCGTCGCCGGTGCGCATTCCGCGCGATTCCGAAACCTTGTGTCACGTTTCGCTCTCCGGCCTCTATCCGGCCGGCGAGGGCGCGGGCTATGCCGGCGGCATTGTCAGCGCCGCCATCGACGGAATGCGTGCCGCCCAATCTCTTGCTAAAAATCTGATCATATGAAAAAACCTGATTCCGAACTTATTCATGAACTGATGGATGTATATTTGTCGTCGCTCGAGTCTGATGCCGACGATTTTGAGGATTTCGACGATGACTTGTTTGTCTGATTGAACATAAATGGTTAACTTTGCGCTATGAAAGTGACCACAGTTAAAGAAAGTATCGAGCAGAGTGGCGGAAGGCCCATTTTCTCCTTCGAGATTCTTCCGCCGCTGAAAGGTAACGACATTCAGCGGGTCTATAACATCATCGACAAGTTGCGTGAGTTTGACCCGAAATATATCAACATCACGTCGCACCATAGCGAGAGCATCTACGTGCCTATGCCCGACGGCTCTCACCGCAAGGTGACCGTGAAGAAGCGACCGGGCACAGTGGCTATCGCCGCCGCGATTCAGTATAAGTATGAAATAGCGGCCGTGCCCCATATTATCTGCAAGGGTTTTACCAAAGAAGAAACCGAATATGCGCTGCTCGACCTCAATTTTCTCGGCATCCACAACCTGTTGCTGCTGCGCGGCGATGTCAAGGGAATCGATGCGGCGGCTCAGTCGCCCGATTCGTATCACGAATATGCCCTGGGGCTGCAGAAGCAGGTAAATGACTTCAATGCCGGGCTGGCGCTCGACGGGTCGGGAATCGACGGCATAGCCACTCCTTTCAGCTACGGCATGGCCTGCTACCCCGAAAAGCACGAGGAGGCTCCCAATGCCGAGAGCGACCTGCGCGTGGCCAAGGCCAAGGTCGATGCCGGCGCCGACTATCTGGTCACTCAGATGTTTTTCGACAACGACCGCTATTTCGCGTTTGTCGACCGGTGCCGCCGCGCGGGCATCACCGTGCCGATAATCCCCGGCATCAAGCCGGTGGTGAAGCGCAATCAGCTCACGGTATTGCCCAAGGTGTTCGGCTGCGATATTCCCGAGGCGTTTGCCGCCGAGCTGCGCAAGGCCGAAACCGACGCTCAGGCGGCGGCCGTGGGGGTGGAATGGTGTGTGGCGCAATGTCGCGACCTGATTGCGCGGGGTGTGCCCGGGCTGCATTTCTACACGCTCATGGCCTCCGATAGCGTGAGGCAGATTGCAAAGACCGTTTTTTGATGCGTAAACCGATAGAACAGGCTCTGCAGGAGCGCATACTGGTGCTCGACGGCGCTATGGGCACCATGATTCAGCGCCATGGGGCAGTTGGCGGCTGCAACGACCTGCTGTGCGTTTCGCGCCCTGAGCTGATAGAGTCGATTCATCGGGAATATATTGCGGCCGGAGCCGATATAATCGAAACCAATTCGTTTAATGCCAACGCAATATCATTGCGTGAATATGGCCTGCATGGGCGCGTCTATGAGATAAACCTGGCGGCGGCCGAAGTGGCGCGCCGCGCCGCCGGCGAAGAGCACTACGTTGCCGGAAGCATGGGGCCGACAAGCGTGGCCCTGAGCATGGGGCTCGACTCTGACTGCGATTTCGACGCCATGGCCGAGGCCTATCGCGAGCAGGCCCGCGGCCTGATCGACGGCGGAGTGGACGCTTTGATGATTGAAACGGCGTTCGACACTCTCAACGCCAAGGCCGCCATTGCCGGCACCCGCCGCGCCATGGCCGACTGCCGCCGCGACGTGCCTCTGATGATTTCGGCCACTCTGACCGAAAACGGCCGCCTGCTGTCGGGTCAGAGCCTCGAGGCTTTCGTCATTTCGGTGAGTCATGCCCGCCCGCTCTCCATAGGTCTTAACTGCGGCTTCGGCCCGGCGCAGATGCTGCCGTATGTTGAGCAATTACAGGGGGTTGACTGCTTCATCAGCCTCCATGCCAACGCAGGCTTGCCCGATGAACTCGGGCGTTATGGCGAGAGTCCGGCCATGATGGCCCACACCCTGCGCCGCATTGCCACCCAGCGGATGCTCAATATCGTAGGCGGCTGCTGCGGCACCACTCCCGACCATATCCGCATGATTGCCGGAATGATTCATGGCATGGCGCCGCGCCGGCTTCCCGAGCCAGGCTCCCGCCGGCTCAGGCTGGCGGGGCTTGAGGCGCTCACGGCCGACGGCTTCATCAAGGTGGGCGAGCGATGCAACGTGGCCGGCAGCCGCAACTTTCTCAAGCTGATTCAGCAGGGCGACATCGACAAGGCCGTCGACGTGGCCGCAGGGCAGATTGCGGCCGGTGCCGCCGTGATTGACATAAATATGGACGACGGGCTGCTCGACGCCGCGGCCGAGATGAAGCGATTCGTGAATCGTCTTGGTGCCGACAGCCGCACGGCCGCCGTGCCGCTGATGATAGACTCGTCTGACTTCAACGTGATTCTCGGCGCCCTGAAGCTGATTCAGGGCAAACCGATAGTCAACTCCATCAGCCTGAAAGAGGGAGAGGAGGCATTTCTCAGTCATGCCCGGTTAGTTCGCGGGCTGGGTGCCGCCGTGGTGGTCATGGCGTTTGACGAACAGGGCCAGGCCGACACCTATGAGCGGCGGATTGAGGTGTGTAGCCGGTCATATGAATTGCTCACCCGTCGGGCCGGCTTCGACGGATGCGACATAGTGTTCGACCCCAACGTTCTGGCCGTAGGCACGGGTGTTGCCGAACATGCCGGCTATGCCGTTGACTTCGTGCGCGCCACCGGGTGGATTACCCGGAATCTGCCCGATGCCGGAGTGAGCGGTGGAGTGAGCAACCTGTCGTTTGCGTTTCGCGGGCGCAACGACCTGCGCAAAGCCATGCACGCGCTGTTTATCGACATGGCCCGCAAGTCAGGCCTGAGCATGGCCATCATGAACCCGTCGGCTCCGGTGGCCCCGACCCCCGGAATGTCGCCCGTACTCATCGACGCCATTACCGACCTGTTGCTCAACCGACGCCCCGACGCCACCGACCGCCTCATATCCCTATCGGAAGCGGAGAGTGGAAAGAACAATCAACCCTCTCAACCTAATCCCTCTCCACTCTCCACTCACCACTCTCCACCCAATAACTCTCCGCTCTCCACTCTCATCCTCCGCGGCAGCGACGAACGCCTTGCCGAACTGCTCGATGCCGAGCTGGCCGAAAAAGGTTCGGCTATGAGAGTGATAAATGAATCGCTGATGTCGGCCATGGACGAGGTGGGCGAACTGTTCGGTGCCGGCAAAATGTTTCTGCCTCAGGTAGTCAGGGCGGCAGCCGTGATGCGCAAGGCCGTCGACCACCTCACCCCCCACCTCACAACCCCCTCA
>CAYUFQ010000047.1:5914-10401 GCA_964444045.1 uncultured Bacteroides sp. | reverse complement strand
GAGGCCGCGGCGCCCATGGCGGCGGCGCATTTTCCGGCAAAGACCCCTCGAAGGTTGACCGTTCGGCCGCCTATGCTGCGCGCCATATAGCCAAAAACCTCGTGGCCGCCGGAGTGTGCGACGAAGCTCTGGTGCAGGTGGCCTACGCCATCGGCGTGGCCGAGCCGGTCAGCCTGTATGTCAACACCTACGGCACTGCCCGCGTTGATTTCTCCGACGCCGTGATTTCGGCAAAGGTCAAGGAGCTCTTCAACATGACCCCCCACGCCATTGAGCAGCGTTTTGACCTCCGCAAGCCCATCTACTCCGAAACGGCCACCTACGGCCACTTCGGCCGCGAGCCGCAGCGCGTTGTCAAGCGGTTCCACTCGCGCTACGAACCTCAGGAACGCGAGGTGGAGGTTGACCTTTTCGGCTGGGAGCGCCTTGACATGATTGACCCCATTCGCAAAGCTTTCGGTCTGGCCTGATGCGCATAGATATTCTCACCGTACTGCCTGAAATGCTGGAGTCGCCGCTCAACTGCTCCATACTTCAGCGCGCCCAGGCCAAGGGGCTGGTGGAGTTTCACGTCCACAATCTGCGCGACTACACTACCAACCGCCACCGCAAGGTCGACGACTATCCCTTTGGCGGCGAGGCCGGCATGGTGATGCAGGTGCAGCCGGTCGATGCCTGCATATCGGCTCTGAAGGCCGAGCGCAGCTACGATGAGGTGATTTTCACCTCGCCCGACGGCGAGATGTTCACCCAGCCGATGGCCAACAGCCTGTCGATGCTCGAAAACGTGATAATTCTTTGCGGTCACTACAAGGGAGTTGACTGGCGCATACGCGAACACCTGATTACCAAGGAAATCAGCATAGGCGACTATGTGCTCACCGGCGGCGAGATTCCCGCAGTGGTCATTGCCGACGCCATGGTGAGGCTCATTCCCGGCGTGATTGGCGACGAACAGAGCGCCCTGAGCGACTCTTTCCAGGATAATCTGCTGGCTCCGCCCGTCTATACCCGTCCGGCCGACTATAACGGCTGGAAAGTGCCCGACATTCTGCTGAGCGGCCATGAGGCCAAGATAGCCGAGTGGCGCTATGAGCAGGCCCTCGAACGCACTCAGCGCCTCCGCCCTGACCTTCTGAAATGAACGCCGAGAGAAAAAAAATAGTCATTGAGGCGCTTGCTGCCGGGCTTCCCCCATGCGGCCTGCGCGAATATGCCATGAACGTGTGTCCGCGCCTGGTGCAGCGGTGTCGCCCCGAATGGAATATGATTTTCATAGTGCCCCGCGGCATGAAAGGGTGTTTCGGGCCGCAGGCCGGATATATCGAGGCTCATAACCTCAACATTCCGGTGCTGCGCAATCTGCCGGTGGTCAAGGCCGACCTGTTTCATGCGCTGCATCAGCTTTGCAGGGTGAAAAACCTTCCGGGCGCTAAGTATAAGCTGCTCACCGTACACGACGTGAACTTTGCCCACACCCGCCGCGGCCCGAAATACGAGCGCTCGGCCGCAAGGTTCACCTATCGGTTGAGGCATGCTACGCATCTGGCGTTCATTTCGCGCTTTGCCCGTGAGGATGTGCAGACGCGCTTTCCGTTCTCGCAGCTGTCGCGTGTGATTTACAACGGCGTGACGGCTCCCGACCTGACGGAGGCCGTGCGTCCGGCCGGAGTGCCCGACGGCCCGTTTCTGTTCCATCTGTCATCGCTCGTGCCCTACAAGAATCCGCATCTGCTCATTGAGATGATGGATGCGCTGCCTGACCTCACTCTGGTAATTGCCGGCCGCTGCAAGCACCGCGACCTGGCCGACCTGGCCGCAAAGCGCCGCAACGTGGTGATGGTCGGCTCGGTCAGCGACAGCGAGAAGGCGTGGCTCTACGCCAACTGCTCGGCATTCCTGTTCCCGTCGGTGGCCGAAGGCTTCGGCCTGCCCCCGATTGAGGCGATGAGTGCCGGCAAACCCGTGTTTCTCTCAACTGCCACTTCGCTGCCCGAGGTGGGCGGCGACCTTGCCTTCTACTGGCCCGACCTCGTGCCCGATAAGATGGCGGCCATGATTCGCGAAAAGTTGCCTCAGGCACCCGCCGCCGACCGGTTGATGCGGCATGCCGCGCAGTTCGACTGGGATAATACCGCCGCCGAATATATCAGGTTCTACAAAGATATCCTTTCGAATGACTGAGGTGCATATAACAGCCGACTCCGATTGCTGGACCGGAGCCTCCACCCTGGCCCTGCATGCCGCCCGCCGTGGCGGCGACGGTGCGGTGGTCGTCACGGCCGGCGATGCCGCAATGGCAAGCCGCATTGAGGCTGCCGGAGTAAAGGCCGTGAGGTGCCCGATGGGCGGCATGTTCGGCGCGTTGAACCTGTCGAGGGCGTTGCGCTCCATTGCCGGCAACTCGTTCAGGGTGGTGGTGCACTCGCCGCAGGTGATGAAAACAGTTGAGAATGCTCTGAAAATCGTGGGGCGCAAGGAGCCTATGACCCTTTGCCAGCCCGACCCGGCAGCGGAGTTGCCGGCGGTGGAGGTGGAGCGCCCGGCGCCGGGCGCGGCTCCGCTGCTGATGTGGCTCGGCAACATCACGGCCGATTGCGGCCTGCATAATCTGATTGAATATCTGTCGACGCGCCGCGACGAAGCCTGGTCGCTTCGGGTGGTCGGCCAGGGCAAGGCGCGCATAGTGTCGCCCCTGCTCAAGCGCGTAAAGGCCCTCGGCATTGCCGACCGCATAGACTGGGCGGGCTATTCGGCCAACCCCTACGGGCTGATGAACGGAGTGTCGGCCGGCATCGTCACGTCGCCCTCCGGGCTCAACAGCGTGGTGGCGCGTGAATTTCGCGCGGCCTCAATTCCCGTAATCACAAATTTCTCCGAGATATTATCATGAAAGTGTTAGTTATAAACGGGCCTAATCTGAATCTGCTCGGACGCCGCGAGCCCGCGATTTATGGCAATGAAACCATGGATGCCTGCCTTGCCCGGCTGTCTGAAATATGCGATATAGAGTATTTTCAGAGCAATCATGAGGGCGAGATTATCGATAAGCTCCACTCTGTAGGCTTCGACCGGGCCACTTATCGCGGCATAGTGCTCAATGCAGGTGCATATACCCACACGTCGCTTGCCATCGCCGATGCCATCGCGGCCATTGAGCTGCCGGTGGTAGAGGTGCATATAAGCAACGTGCATGCCCGCGAGGAGATTCGCCGCCGCTCGCTCATAGCGCCGGTGTGTCGCGGCGTGATTGCCGGCTTCGGGCCCGACAGCTACCGGCTGGGAGTGGAGGCCCTGGTTAATGGACTCTGAACTCGAGCGATACATTCTGGACCATATTGCGCCCGAGCCTGAACACCTGGCCCGGCTCGACCGCCGCACGCAGCTGCATCATCTGTATCCCCACCAGTGTTCCGGACACCTGCAGGGGCGCATCCTGGCCATGCTCAGCCGCATGATACGGCCCGGGCGCATTCTCGAGCTCGGCACTTTCACGGGCTACAGCGCCTTGTGTCTGGCCGAAGGGCTGGCCCCCGACGGCGAACTGCACACGGTGGAACACAACGATGAAGACTCCGACGCCCTGCTTGCCCTCTTCGGGTCCGACCCCCGGATAAAGCTCCACATCGGCGATGCCTCCGAAATGATTTCGCGGCTGCCGGGCGGATGGAATCTCGTGTTTATCGACGCCAACAAGCGCGAATATGCCGCCTATCTGCGCCTGTTGCTGCCCAAAATGGCACCGGGCGGATTTCTGATTGCCGACAATACGCTCTGGGCCGGAAAGGTGGCCGATTCGGCCGAATCGGATGCGCAGACGCGCGGCATCCGCGAGTTTAACGACCTGGTGCGCGAACTGGCGCCGGAGCTTAATCCGGTGATTCTGCCCGTGCGCGACGGCATGACTCTAATGCAAGTGAACTGATGGAACTAAAAACTATTGATAAGGCAGAGCTGGCCAAACTGCCTGCCGAGGTGTTTACCGGCCGCATTGAGCTGGTTACTACTCCCGCCGCCGCGGCCAAGGCCGTGAGCTTTCTGATGGATCAGAGGGTGGTGGGCTTCGACACCGAAACCCGGCCTTCGTTCTCGAAAGGGCAGAACCACAAGGTTGCGCTGATGCAGCTGTCGACCGACGGGGTCTGCTTCCTTGTGAGGCTCAACCGTCTGGGGCTTTTCCCGGAACTGAAGGAGTTTCTCGAGTGTGAGTCGGTGAAGAAAATCGGCCTGTCGATTAAAGATGACTTTCATGTGCTCAACCGCCTGGCGCCTGTTCAGCCCGGCGGCTTCGTTGAGCTGCAGACCCTCGTCAAGGAGTATGGCATAGGCGAGGCGAGTCTGACCAAGATTTATGCCCTGATGTTCGGCAAACGCATATCGAAAGCCCAGCGCCTCACCAACTGGGAGGCAACCGAACTGACCGTTGCCCAGCAGCGCTATGCGGCGCTCGATGCCTGGGCCTGCCTGAGAATCTACTCCACCCTTTG
>CAYUFQ010000047.1:0-5814 GCA_964444045.1 uncultured Bacteroides sp. | reverse complement strand
ACTCCACCCTTTGCGAAAAATGAATCGCCTGAAATCTCTTCTCATATTGTTGTCGGGAATCGCTGCATTGTTTGCAAACGCGCAATACACGGCGCTCGACTCCATTTCGGCCTACCTTTCGAGGGCATTGGCCAATTCAGCCGCGATTCCTCGCGAAAAGGTTTATCTTCATCTCGATAATACGAGCTACTATCGCGGCGACAAAATTTATTTTGCCGCCTATGTGGTCAACTCGGCCCTCAACACTCCGGCCAATCTGAGCGGCACGCTCTACGTGGAGTTGCTCAAGCCGGGCGGACAGGTGGTTGACCGCCGGGTGTTGCGCATTGTCAACGGCCGCTGCCATGGCGAGCTCAATGTCGATGCCCAGCCTTTTTATTCCGGTTTCTACGAAGTAAGGGCTTACACCAAGTATATGCTTAACTTCGGCGACTCCGAGCTATATTCGCGCCTCGTGCCCGTGTTTGACCCCGGAGAGAAGATGCTTGCCTACGGGGCGGCAGATTATGATTACCGGCGCCCGCGGCCGCAGGCCGACCCCTCGGGGGTGAAAATGAAGTTCTATCCCGAGGGCGGACATCTGGTGCATGGGCTGCCGGGGCGAGTGGCCTTTGAGCTGACCGACGGCTCGGGCACTGCGGTCGATGCCACGGGCCATATTATCAGCGCCGGGGGCGACACCCTGGCGGCGCTGTCGACCGCAGGGGGTGGCCGGGGAGTGTTTGACTACGTTGCTCGGCCCGGCGACCGCGCCGTGGCGGTGGTTGCGGGCAAGAGCCATAGTTTTGCCCTGCCTGAGGCCGAACCTCAGGGCATAAGTCTGACGGTCGATAACCTTTCCGACTCGGTTTCTGTCGGCGTCAACATCAGCCGCAGCGACAATCTGCCCGTTGCCGTGTTCGGCGCCACCCTCACCTGCCGCGGAAAGCTCTGCGGCCGGTTTGCGTTTGATTTAAGCGAGGAGCCTGCCGCCGGATTTCAGATAAGCAGGGCTTCGCTGCCAACCGGGATTATCCAGCTCACCGTGTTCGATGCCTCGGGGCGCGTCTGGGCCGACCGTCTGTTTTTCAACGACCGCCATGACTGCCTCGCAATCACGTCGCGCATCTCGTCGGCCTCGGCCGCTCCGTTCGAGCCGGTCGACGTTGAGCTGCATGCCGGCGAACCCGCTCCCTTCTCGCTCTCCATCCGGTCGGCCGACCGCCACGTGGCCCGTGGCTCCGACATCTTTGCCGATATGCTGTTGGCCTCGGAAATAAAGGGATATGTGCGCACCCCGGCCGATTATTTCATGCCGGGCGGCGAGAGGGCGCTCGATTGCCTGCTCATGGTGCAGGGCTGGCGCAAGTATTCATGGCAGGGGCTCATGGACATGGAGCCTATCGAAATTGTGCATATGCCCGAAGGGGGCATCGAGGTGCATGGCCGGGTGGTGAGCAACGTCAGGGGCATACCGCAGGCCGGAGTGAGCGTTAACACCATGCTTTCGCGCCGCCTCGACGAAAATCCCGACAGCATGGTGATATTCTACGACGCTTACACCACCGACAGCCTCGGCAACTTTGCCTTCCGCACCGACGTGGATAAGAACTGGAACCTCTTTTTTGCCGTCGAGGAAAACGGCAAGAAGAAAAATCACCGTCTGCTGCTCGATGCCTTCAACTCTCCAGCTCCGCGCGCCTATCACCGCAACGAGCTGCAGGTGGCGTTCGGAGGCCGCCGTGCCGTCGCCGCGGGCGCCGACACTATCGCCCCCGAGGAGAATCTGACGTATGACCGCGTGGATGAAGCCGGCGCAATGAGCCGGGTGCTCAAGGAAGTGGAAGTGGACGGCGACCGCAGCTCGCTCCAGTGGGAAATATCGCAGAACCGCGAAACGTCGCGCGCGTTTTTCGACGTTGAGCGTGAATATAACGCCATCATTGACCGGGGAGAACGCAAGGTGAAACGCCTGGCCGACCTGCTGATGGAGCTTGACCGCCATTTCGACAAGTTCTATTCGTCGGCCGGCGAAGAGATTCGCTATAAGGGCAAGGAGCCGCTCTTCGTTATCGACTATGAGCCTCACTTTCTCGGGGTGCTCGACTCAACCGCGCATCAGAGCCTCTATATCGAAGCCATCAAGTCAATCTACATCAACGAGAATCCGACCGTCATAATCCGCTATGCCTACAGGAACTCCGACCCGATGAATATGGAGTCGCGGGCCGAAATAGAGCGTAAGTATGGCTGTGCGGTGCTTATCGAAACGTATCCCGACAAGCGCACGAAGCCGCGCAACGGCGCGCGCCGGATTACTCTCGAGGGCTACACCCCCGTTGAGGAATTTTACTCGCCCGACTATTCCGTGATGCCGCCGGCCGACGACCGCCGGCGCACGCTCTACTGGAATCCGGAAGTGGTGCACGACAGCACCGGAGCCGTCAGCATCCGCTTCTACAACGGCTCCATCCCAACCTCCGGCTTCATCATATCCGCCGAATCAGTCACCCCCTCCGGCCACATCATGCTCACCCCCTGATCAGGGGATGAGGTGGAGCAGGGCGAAGATGATGGAGGTGAGGAGGACTGAGGCGGAGGTGACGGCGAGCAGGCGGGTGCATTGGGCGCCGGTGAGGGGGCGGCTGTACATCACCAGGCCGATGGCGAAGCCGAGGGCGGCCGGGATTATGGGCAGGAAGCCCCATGCCGAGCCTTCGCCGCCGAGCCAGAGCGATATGGCGCCCAGTTGGCCGAGGGTGAGGTAGAGCAGGGCGGAGCCTTGCGGGCCGATGAGGGTTGAGAGGGTGTGTTTGCCTGTGAGGCGGTCGGAAGTGATGTCGCGGAAGTTGTTGACCAGAATCACCATGGCAATCCAGCATCCGAGGCCGAAGCCGCAAATCAGGGCGTTGAGGCTCAGGGTGAGGGTGAGCAGATAGTAGGTGAGCCCCACGGGCAGGAGCCCGAAGAAGAGGATTACGGCGATTTCGCCCATGCGGTGGCGCGACAGGGGCCAGGGGCCGGCGGAGTAGGCGAGGGCGCCGATGGCGATGGCTATGCCCCATGGGAGCATCTGCCAGCCGCCGCGCGCAATGGTGCAGACGCCTAACGCGCAGGCCAGGCCGAGGGTGAGCAGGGTGGCGGCAAGCATGGCGCGGGGCGATATGATGCCGTTGGCCACTCCGCGCTGGGGGCCGCGGCGGCCGGTGGAGTCGATGCCGGCCTTGAAGTCGAAGTATTCGTTGGCAAAGTTGGCGGCAATCTGCGCAAGCAGGGCGAAGAGCAGGCACAGGCCTGCCCAGAGCCAGGGAATCGGGAATCCGGCGGCTGCGGCAAGGCCGACGGCCGTGATTACTCCGGCGGCTGAAACGGGGAGGGTGCGCAGGCGCATGCCCTCAATCCAGGCGTGGGTGCGTGTCATCTCATTTCAGGTTGGCGCGCACGCGGTCGAGAAACTTCTTCATGCCGGCCGGGTCTTTGGCCTCGATGAGCGTCTGCAGCTGGGCCAGCTGCTCCTGGATTTTCTGCAGCTGCTCGGTTGAATGGGGGTTGAAGAGAATTTCGGTGAGCAGGTAGTCGTCTTCGCTCATCAGGCCGCGGGCAATGGCCAGATGGCGCTTGAAGGTGGTGCCCGGGGCGGCCTGGTGTTTCATCACTCCGGCAAACACCAGGGTGGATGCGAAGGGGATTGACAGGGAGTAGGCCACTGTTTCGTCGTGTTCGGCAAACGTGTATTCCTCAACGTGGAGGTGAAGGTCGGCATAGAGCTGCTTGAAGAAGGCGCGGCCGAGCGAGTCGCCCTCTTTTATCACTATGGCGTTTTCGTTGCTCAGGTTGCTCAGCGAGGCGAATGTGGGGCCGAACATCGGGTGGGTGCTGACAAACGGGTGGCCGCATCGGGAGTAAAACTCAGGCAGGCCGGTCTTGACCGAGGCTATGTCGCTGAGCATGCAGCCGTCGGCGATAAACGGCATTACCTGGCTGAAGGCCGAAAGGGTGTATTTCACCGTGGCGCAGTTGAGCACCATCTGGGGGTCGAAACCGCTCACTTCGGCCAGGCCGGAGAAGCGGCGGCAGTTGAAGGTGAAGCGCAGGCGTTCGGGGTCGGGGTCGTAGATGGCGACGTCGTGTGAGAACGACAGGAGGTCGCAGAAGAACGAGCCCATTTTGCCGGCTCCGAGAATCAGGATTTTCATCGTTTGTTGAGAATTTCGATTTGTTGACGCACCGATTCTTCGTGGATGGCCTGGAGCACGGTTTTCATGAAGTCGGGGTCCATGCCCAGCTCTTTGGCGGCGGCGATGCGCGACTGCATTATTTCGTCGTGGCGCCCCATCTGCAGCACGGGCATGCGGTGTTCCTTCTTGTACTGGCCGATTTCGCGCGACACCTGCATGCGCTTTGCCAGCAACTCGACGAGTTCGGTGTCGAGTTCGTCGATTTGCTTGCGCAGCTGGCTGAGCCCTTCGGTGGTGCCCTGCGGGTTGCGCACCACCAGTTGCGAAAGGATGAAGTTGAGCACGTCGGGGGTTACCTGCTGCGCCTTGTCGGAAAGGGCGCAGTCGGGGTCGCAGTGGCTTTCGATGATGAGGCCGTCGAAGCCCATGTCGAGCGCCTGCTGGCTCAGGGGCGACACCAGTTCGCGCTTCCCGCCTATGTGGGAGGGGTCGCAGATAATCGGCAGGCCGGGGCAGCGGCGGCGCAGCTCAATCGGAATGTGCCACTGCGGCATGTTGCGGTAGAGGTGTTTGCCGTAGGCCGAAAATCCGCGGTGAATGGCGCCGAGATGACGCAGGCCGGCGTTGTGGATGCGCTCGAGGGCGCCGATCCATAGCTCAAGGTCGGGGTTGACGGGATTCTTCACCAGCACGGGCACTTCGGTGGCGCCGAGTTCGGCCATGGTGTCGGCAATCTCTTGCACGGCAAAGGGGTTGGCCGAGGTGCGGGCTCCGATCCACAGGATGTCGATGCCTGACTCGATGGCGTCGATGGTGTGTTGGCGCGTGGCCACTTCGGTGGCCGTCTTCAGTCCGTAGAGCCGTTTGGCTTTTGCCATCCATTCGAGTCCGGGCTTGCCCACGCCCTCGAATCCGCCCGGCTTGGTGCGCGGTTTCCATATGCCTGCGCGCAGAATCTTAATGCCGTTGGCGGCCAGGTCGGCGGCGGTAGATAGCAGCTGCTCTTCGGTTTCGGCCGAGCAGGGGCCGGCGATTATCAGCGGGTCGGTCGATGCATCGTATATCGGAAGTAGGTCAGTGAGTGCCATATAGGTGTGTATATTCTGGGGGATTATGCGTCTATGTCGTCGTAGGTCTGATAGAGGAAGTCGTTGTAGGGGAAGCGCTCGGTGTGGATTATTTTCGCTTCGTCGTAGATAATCTGCTTCAGGCGGTCGATGCCTATGCCCTCTTTGGCGGAGATAAACACGCATTTGCCCGGCATCTTGGCCATCCACGTCTGTTGCAATTCCTCGAGCGGAATGTTTTCGCGGGTGCGGGGCGTGAGGTCGTCGGCCTCCTTGGGCTTGAAGGTGAATGCATCTATTTTGTTGAACACCATTATCATCGGCTTGTCGGCGGCGCCGCATACCTCTTGCAGCGTGCGGTTCACCACCTCAATCTGCTCCTCGAACTGGGGGTGGCTTATGTCGACCACGTGGAGCAGGATGTCGGCGTCGCGCACCTCGTCGAGGGTGCTCTTGAAGGAGTCGACAAGGTGGGTGGGCAGTTTGCGAATGAAGCCGACGGTGTCGGTGAGCAGAAACGGCAGATTGTCGATAATCACCTTGCGCACGGTGGTGTCGAGCGTGGCGAAGAGCTTGTTTTCGGCAAAGAC
>CAYUFQ010000046.1:4178-10565 GCA_964444045.1 uncultured Bacteroides sp. | reverse complement strand
GCCGCCGTGCTTGCCGCCCACGCCCAGAAGGGGCTGCCCGCATTCGGCATCTACGGCCATGATGTGCAGGACCTCGATGACAACACCATCCCTGCCGACGTGGCCGAGAAGATTCTGCGCTTCGCGCGCGCTGCGGTGGCGGTGGCCTGTATGCGAGGCAAGAGCTACCTGTCGATCGGCTCGATGTGCATGGGCATAGCCGGCTCGATAGTCAACCCCGACTTCTTCCAGGAATATCTCGGCATGCGCAACGAAAGCATCGACGAAACCGAGATTCTGCGCCGCATGGACGAGGGTATCTACGACCATGAGGAATATGAAAAAGCCATGGCCTGGACCGAAAAATACTGCAAACCCAACGAAGGCGCCGACATAAAGAACACCGTCAAGGCCAAGACCCGCGAGCAGAAAGATGCCGACTGGGAATTCATCGTGAAGATGACTCTCATCGTGCGCGACCTGATGCAGGGCAATCCCCGCCTGCTCGAACTCGGATTCAAAGAGGAGTCGCTCGGCCATAATGCCATTGCCGGAGGCTTCCAGGGCCAGCGCCAGTGGACCGACTGGAAACCCAACGGCGACTACACCGAGGCGCTGATGAACACCTCGTTTGACTGGAACGGCATCCGCGAGGCCTACGTGCTCGCAACCGAAAACGACGCCTGCAACGGCGTGGCCATGCTTTTCGGCCATCTCCTCACCGGCATGGGCCAGATGTTTTCCGACGTGCGCACCTACTGGAGCCCCGAGGCCGTGAAGCGCGTAACCGGCAAGGAGCTGACCGGACGCGCATCGGGCGGCATAATCCACCTGATCAACTCGGGCGCCACCACTCTCGATGCCACCGGCGCGAGCGTCAACGCCAAGGGCGAACCCTGCATGAAGCCTTCGTGGGAAATGACCGGGGCCGACGTTGAGGCATGCCTCAAGGCCACCACCTGGTATCCTGCCGACCGCGACTACTTCCGCGGCGGCGGCTTCTCGTCGAACTTCCTCACCAAGGGGGGCATGCCCGTGACCATGATGCGCCTGAACCTCGTGAAAGGCCTCGGCCCGGTGCTGCAGATAGCCGAGGGCTGGACGGTAGACATCGACCCCGAAATCAATGCCGTGCTCGACAAGCGCACCGACCCGACCTGGCCCACCACCTGGTTCGTGCCCCGTCTGTGTACTGACCGCGACGCGTTCAAGGATGTATATTCCGTGATGAACAACTGGGGCGCCAACCACGGCGCGATCTCCTACGGCCATATCGGCAAGGACCTGATTACTCTCGCCTCGATTCTGCGCATCCCCGTGTGCATGCACAACGTTGACGAGTCGGAGATTTTCCGCCCCGCCGCCTGGAATGCGTTCGGCATGGATAAGGAGGGCGCCGACTATCGCGCCTGCGCCAACTTCGGTCCCATCTACAAGTAAAAACGGGCGCGAGTCATGGCAACATCAAAGCAAATCGATGAATTCGTCCGCCAGGCCCACAGGGTGGGTCTGGCCGGACTGACCATATGCAGCAGCGGCAACCTTTCGTGGCGTCTCCCCTCGGGCGAAGTGCTGATTTCGGGCACCGGGTCATGGGTGCCCGAGCTGACGGCCGACCGCGTGGCGGTGGTGAATCTTGCCGACGGAGCGATACTCAACGGCGTGAAGCCCTCGATGGAGAGCACCTTCCATCTCAACGTGATGCGCAACCGGCCCGACGTCAACGTGGTGCTTCACTTCCAGAGCCCTTACGCCACCGCAGTGGCCTGCATGAAGAATCGCCCCGATAACTTCAACTTCACGGCCGAGATGGCGCTCCACGTGGGCGAGGAGATTCCGATGATTCCCTATTTCCGTCCAGGCTCGCCGCAGCTGGCCGAGCACGTGATAGAGGCGATGCAGACCCACAACTCAGTGATGCTGCTCAAGCATGGCCAGGTGGTTTGCGGCGCCGATTTCGACCAGGCGTTCGAGCGTGCCATGTTCTTCGAGATGGGCTGCCGCATTGCGGTGCTCGCCGGGCAGAATGTCGACCCGCTTACCCGCACCGAGATAGACGACCTTGAATCATACTTCTTAGGCAAGGAAGGAAAATGACCGAAGACGCGTATATCGCCGTTGACTTCGGCGGTGGAAGCGGCCGGGTAATCGCCGCTTCCATTGCCTCCGGAAAGCTGACGCTCAAAGAGCTGCATCGCTTCGCCAACCGCCAGATAAGCCTCGGCGGCCACCTCTACTGGGATTTCCTCTCGCTGTATGAAGAGATGAAGACCGGGCTGCGCAAGGCCGTCGAGGCCGGCTATAGGCTCGTGAGCGTGGGCATCGACACGTGGGGAGTTGACTTCGGCCTGATTGACCGCCACGGCAATCTGCTCGGCAACCCCGTTTGCTACCGCGACCCCGCCGCAGCCGGCGGCGCCGAGCGCTTTTTCCGCACCAACGACGCCGACGCGCACTATGCCGAGGCGGGAATCCAGATTATGGATATCAACACGCTCTATCGCCTCGTCGACATGAAGGAGTGGGCTCCCTCCATTCTTGCCGCCGCCCACCGCCTGCTGTTCATGCCCGACCTGTTCAGCTATTTCCTCACCGGCCGGGCGTGCAATGAATACACCATCGCATCGACCTCGGAGCTTATCGACGTGAGGAGCCGCACGTGGAACCGCCCTCTGATTCGCCGCGCGGGGCTTCCCGAAGAGATATTCGGCCCATTGGTGATGCCCGGCGAGGTGCGCGGCCGGTTGACCGACGACATCAGGCGCGAACTGGGCATCGATTACCACGTGAACGTAATCGCCGTGGGCTCGCACGACACTGCCAGCGCCGTCCATTCGGTTGCGGGCACCTACGAGGCCGACGGCACCGCCTTTCTCAGCTCGGGCACCTGGTCGCTGCTCGGGGTGGTGGTGGGCGAGCCGATTCTGTCGGAGCAGGCCCGCAAGGCTGGATTTACCAACGAAGGATGCACCGGCGGCAGAATCAAGTTTCTGCAAAACATCACCGGGCTGTGGATTCTGCAGCGGCTCATCGCCGGCTGGCAGCGCGAGGGGCTACCTACCGACTACGCTCATCTGCTCGACGAGGCCGAGCGCGCCGATATAGCCACGGTAATCGACGTGGATGCCCCTGATTTCACCTCGCCCTCCGATATGCGCCGCGCCATAACCGACTATTGCCGGCGCCACGGTCTCGCCGTGCCCGAAACTCAGGGCGAGACGGTGCGCTGCGTCCTTCAGTCGCTTGCCGCCCGCTATAAGCGGGGCATCGACGAGCTGAACTCCATGCTGCCCGCTCCCGTAAGGCGCCTGCAGGTAATCGGCGGAGGCAGCCGCAACGGCCTGCTTAACCGGCTCACCCGCGAGGCAACCGGGCTGCCGGTCGATGCCGGCCCCGTCGAGGCCACGGCCATAGGCAACGTGCTCGTTCAGGCTCAGGCCGCCGGCCAGATAACCTCACCTTCCGACATCTCCGGAATTGTCTGCCAATAATCCCAACCATCGTTTCAAGCCATGAATAACCCCGGAATTCACCGCCCGGCCCTCATAGAGCGAAAATATGTGGTGCCGTTCATCCTCCTCACCTCATTGTTTGCCCTTTGGGGGTTCGCCAACGACATAACCAACCCGATGGTGGCCGCGTTCAAGGACGTTATGGAGATATCCACGGCCCAGGCCTCGCTCGTTCAGTTCGCTTTTTATGGCGGATATGCCACCATGGCCCTTCCAGCCGCGTTTTTCATCCGGAAGTATAGCTACAAGAGCGGAATCCTGCTCGGCCTCGGCCTCTATGCCGTGGGGGCGTTTCTGTTTATTCCGGCCGCCATGCAGCAGAGTTTCGCGTTTTTCTGCGTGTCGCTCTATGTGCTCACGTTCGGCCTGGCTTTTCTCGAAACCACGGCCAACCCCTACGTGTTGTCGCTGGGCGATAAGGCAACGTCGACCCGCCGCCTGAACATGGCTCAGGCATTCAATCCCGTCGGCTCGCTTTCAGGCATGGCCGTGGCCTCGCTCATAGTTCTCCCCAACCTCATCTCCGATAGGCGCGATGCCGCCGGCCAGCTGATTTTCAATACTCTCCCCGCCGCCGAGAAGGCCGAAATCCGCACCCACGACCTGGCGGTTATCCGCGACCCCTACGTGGCGATAGGCCTGGTGGTGCTGGTGGTGCTGCTGGTTATCGCTTTGGTAAGGATGCCCCGGCCGATAAAGGAGGGTGAGAGCATGAAAAGCTCGGTTACGCTGAAAAACCTGTGGCGCAACCGCCCGTATCGTTATGGCGTCGTGGCCCAGATGTTTTATGTAGCCGCTCAGATTATGACGTGGACCTTCATCATACAGTATGCCGGCAATCTCGGCATCAACAAGGCCGACGCGCAGATGTATAACATAGTGGCGATGGCCCTGTTTCTGGCCTTCCGCTTTGTGGGCACCTATCTGATGAAGTATATCCGGCCGGCTTCCTTGCTCATGTGGTTCGGCCTCGGAGCCACCGGATGCACGGCGGGCGCCATTCTGACCGAGGGCATCGCCGGGCTGTATTTCCTGGTGGGCATAAGCGCCTTTATGTCGATTATGTTCCCGAGCATCTACGGCATAGCCCTCGAAAAGGTGGGCAAGACCGACACCTCGCTCGGCGCCGCATTCCTCGTCATGGCCATAGTTGGCGGCGCGCTGATGCCCCCTATGCAGGGCGCGATAATCGACTGCGGCACCATAGCCGGCATGCCCGCCGTCAATGCATCCTTCGCCCTGCCCCTCGTCTGCTTCATGATAGTCACCGCCTATGGCCGCTACGCTCGTTCGCGGAGCAGCGTTGCCGGCAACTCCCAGCGATGAATCCTCGGGTTTCAGGTGCTGCGCTGGCCTGTATGGGCGCAGCTGTGGCTGCGGCATCGGCATCGGTGCCAGGCCGGCCGAATATCGTGCTGTTCATGGTTGACGATATGGGCTGGCAGGATACCTCGGTGGCGTTCGATAGCGTGCCGTCGTATCTCAACGGCCGCTACGACACTCCCAACATGGAGCGCCTGGCAAGCATGGGCGCGAAGCTTACGTCGGCCTATGCCTGCTCCATAAGCTCGCCAAGCCGGTGCAGCCTCATGACCGGCATGAATCAGGCGCGCCATCGCGTCACCAACTGGACTCTCGAACTCAATGCGTCGACCGATAATCCCAATCCGTATCTCGACATGCCCGACTGGAACTACAACGGCATACAGCCCGTGGAGGGCATAGGCAACTCGGCCGTGGCAACGTCGTTCGTGCAGCTGCTGCGCGATGCCGGCTATCACACTATCCATGTGGGCAAGGCTCACTTCGGGGCGATGGATACTCCTGCGGCCGACCCGATGAACTTCGGCTTCGACGTGAACATAGCCGGTCATGCCGCCGGCGGCCCCGCTTCCTACCTCGGCGAAAGATGCTACGGCTTCAATCCCGACGGCACCGCCTGGCATCCGAAATTCGCCACTCCTGGCCTGAAGGACTACTGGGGCCGCGATGTCTTCCTCACCGAGGCCCTCACTCTCGAGGCCCTCAAGGCTCTCGACTCCGCCCCCGCCGGGCCACCGTTCTATCTCTACATGTCGCACTATGCCGTGCACGTGCCCCTCGACAAAGACACCCGCTTCTACGACAAATACCGCGCCCGCGGACTCGACGATGCCGAGGCCCGCTATGCCGCGCTCCTTGAGGGCATGGATAAGAGCCTTGGCGACATAATCGACTACCTTGAGGTGACGAATCAGATCGACAACACCATCATCATTTTCATGAGCGACAACGGCGGGCTTGACTTCTATGGCCGCGGAGCAGTTGACGACGGCCGCCATAACTCACCCCTCCGCTCGGGCAAGGGCTCGGTGTATGAAGGGGGAGTGCGTGAGCCGATGATAGTCTACTGGAAAGACAAGGTGAAGCCGGCCTCTATCATCAGCGACTATATAATCATCGAAGACTTCTTCCCCACCATACTCGAAATGGCCGGAGTGAGCGATTATTCCGTTCCGCAGACTGTCGACGGAGTGAGCTTCGCCGGGTTGCTCGCCGGAACGGCCGCGACAGACCCGTCGCGCTCTCTGGTATGGAATACGCCCAACACCTGGATTCCCGTGGAAAACGAGGAGATAGGGCAGGGCTACGGACAGACCTGCGCCATACGTCGCGGCGACTATAAGTTCATCTACTTCTACCGCACCGGCAAAAAGGAGTTATATAACCTCCGCACCGACATCGGCGAAACTACCGACCTGTCGGCCGCCATGCCGGAACTCACGGCCGAACTGGGCCGCCTGCTCGGCACCTACCTGCGCGACGTCGGCGCCCAGCGCCCCTCGTTCAAATCCACCGGCCTCCCCTGCCCCTGGCCCGACGAACTCTGAGAGTGGAGGGTGGAGGGTGGAGAGTG
>CAYUFQ010000046.1:0-4078 GCA_964444045.1 uncultured Bacteroides sp. | reverse complement strand
GTGTTTTATTATCGCACGCTTCCGGAATCTGAAAGATTCTCCTGACTATCAAAAAATCCGGGGGATGGCGCTGATTAGGCGCTATCCCCCGGAGGGTTGATGGTTGGGTTGGAGTGTGGATTAGCGGAGTACTTCGACTTTGGAGCCGACTACGTAGATGCCGCGGCCGGGCTTGACCACACGGCGGCCCTGCAGGTCGTAGATGTTGTCGGCCGGGTCGGTCTGTTCGGCTTCGATTGACTCAATGCCCGATTCGGGAGCCTTTACGTGGAAGGTGAAGTCGAGCACTGCGCCGCCGTTTTCCCAGATTTTGTTGGTGGAGTCGACCGAGAGGTCGCGGCCGGCGGGGTTGACGTTGTTCCAGTCGATTTTCAGGCGGCCGCGGTAGTCACCCTCGGCCAGGTCGGCCGGAATGGTGAATACGGGCATCTCGGCCTTGAATGCGCCAGGGGTGACGCTCTCGCCGTTTGAGTTCTTGCTTTCGTAGCAGGTGAAGCTCACGAGCTCGGAGCCGTCGGCGGGAGTGCCGTTGTCGTTGAGGTCGTAGGAGAAGAAACCGTTGTTGTCGTAGTCGACGTAGAGGTAGGAGTGCATGGCGTTGCCGGTGTAGCCCACGTTGGTGGCAACGGTTTTGCCGGCGGTGACTTCGATGGCCGGGGTGAGCTTTTCAACGTAGACGTAGTGCTCGGTGTTGTCGGCCAGGCTTATCGACTGCACGTTGCCGTCGGCGGGCGAAAAGGTGACGGCGTCGAGGTGGCGGTCGTTGCCATACTGTCCGCGTTCGATTTTCTGCGATTTGTCGAAGTTGACGGGATAGTGTTCCTCGCTGACAGAGCCTGCTTCGGCCATGTTGCCGTTAATCAGCATGCTGCCCCATACGTATTTGGCGGGAATGGTGTATTCGTCGCTGTCGGCCTTGAACTCCGACACGGGCACTTTGTGTTCGAGCCAGTTGGGGTTGCCTACTTTGTCGAGCTGGTCGGCTTCGTTGGTCTTGTAGCCGTATTTCAGCGTGAAGCCGTTGTTGACGAATCCGTTTTCGGGGCTCATGCGGATGGTGAAGGGCTGCAGGGCGGTGGTTTCGTAGTTGTTGAGCTTGGAGCCGTCGGCGGCAAGCACTTCGCCGTTGAGCTGGAAGTCGTTGACTGTGGCGGTGGTGCCATGCACGTTGAGCATTGCGTCAACGATCACACCGCCGTTCTTGAGGATGGAGTTGTCGGTGTCGGCGTCGCCGGGAGAGCCTGCGGGATCGATGTTATCCCAGTCGACTTTCAGGCGCATGCGGTAGAGGCCCTCGGGCAGGTCGGCAGGGATGGTGAATGAGGGCATCTTCATGCCGGGATTCTGGTTCGTGATATTCTTGCCGGTGGAGTCTTTGCCGTTGAAGTAAGTGAAGCTTACAACCTCGTTCGAGCCGTCGGTGTAGTCGAAGTGGCCGTCGCCGTTATAGTCAACGTAGCAGTAGGCGTGCATCCACGTGCCGTTGTAGGCAACGGCGGGGGTGATGCTTTCGCCGGCCTTGGCGTTGAACACTCCTGAGAGGGTGAGGTCGTGATAGAGCTTTCGGGTGCTCTTCTGGCTCACGTTCATGCTCTGCGAGCCGTCGGCGCCTCCCGAAATCGAAATGGCGGTGGCGTAGCGGTCGTCGCGCGTCAGGGCTGCGGTGTTCTTGTTGCCCGAGATGGAGTAATAGTCGTAGACGGTGCGCGTTTGCGGGTCGTCGTTGATTTCAATGTTGTCGATGTAGAAGAGGAAGTCGTCGGTGAGATTATGGGGCGACTCGCAGTGGGGCACGACCACGAGCGAGCGCACGTCGATGCCGCCGGCGCCCTTGATGGCGAAAACGGCGTCAGTCCACTGGCCCGGGTCGACGGAGTTGGTGCTGATTTCCCAGAATTGCTCCACGTAGGGGTCCTGGCCCTCTACGTCGGCTCTCGAGCCGAGGCCTACGAGCATCACCCGGCCTTCAACCGGTTTGTGAATCATCACGTGGACATATTTTACCTGAGGGGTGAGTTCGAACGTTTCGGCCAGGTCGACGCGCAGGCCGAAGGTGTTGGACGCGAAGCGCGAGCGCTGGGCGCCGGCCACCGTGGCCGACGGGTTGGGAACTATGCCGAGGATTTCGCTCTCGGTGGTGTCGATGTTGGGGGTCAGCGCCACGTTGCCCTGCAGCACGCCGGTGCGGAAGGGCGACTGCTCCCAGCAGTCATATACGCTCAGTCCGGTATATCCCTGCTGCGACTCGAAGTCGATTATATCTGAGGCTGCCAGCTGACCTGCGGCCAGAGCTGCCATGCAAAGGGTTGATATATGTTTCTTCATGGTTTAGAAAACGTTTACGGTGTGGAGTGTCGGACACGCCTTGGCATCCTTGATGTGAATACGCAGGGCCTTGATGTCGTAGCCCTTGCCATAGGTGGTGGTTGAGCCGTTGAGCGGAATTATGCGCTTGTAGCCTATGGTGGTGGTCACCACGGAGCCTCCTGCGGGCACCCAGGTGTAGCCGTCGGTCGAGGTTTCGATTTCAAACTCTTTGACGCGCTGGCCAAGGGCCATGTATTCCTGAAGCGCCACCAGGTGAACGTTTTTCGTTTCGGGCCATGTCAGGGTGATGGTGGCCTCGGTCACTCCGTCGGGGGCGGCCCAGTAGGTGTCTTTGTTGCCGTCGGTGAGCAATTCCGCTCCATATGAGCGGTTGGCGCCGGCTTCGCGCTGGGTCGACACCTCAACTGTGGCGTCGGTGGCCAGGTCGGTGCCGAGGCGGGTTTCGAGCATTTCGCCGAAGGCTTTCAGCACTTTCACGTCGGCATCGGGCAACACGCCGTAGTTGTTGGGCGGATAGTTGAGGATGAGGGTGGCGTTGCGGCCCACTGTCTCCATGTAGAATTGCCAGATGCGGTTGGCGTTGTGGGGAGTTTCGCCGGAGTGCCAGAACCAGCCTTTGTCGGTGGCCTTGGCGTCGCTTTCGCCGTGGTTCCACTTCCAGGCGTCGGGGTCGCCCGACGTGCCGTTGCCCATGCTCCAGCAGGTCTCGCCGGCCCAGCCGGCTTCGTTGCCTATCCAGCGGGCTTCGCCGCCCACGCCCCACATCACGCAGTCGGGCATCACGCCGTGAACCCAGTCGCGCAGGTTGGGCACGTCGTAATAGGTGCTTGCGTCGATGCTGCGGTCGCCTGAGTGGCCGCCATAGTAGCCTGAGCCGCCGTTGGCGCCGTCGAACCACATTTCAAACTGGTCGGTGCCGTAGGCGGTCAGTTCCTGACACTGCTTCTTGAACACCTTTTCAACGTAGTCGTTGGTGCCGTCGCCGTAGTAGGCCGAGTTGCGGTCCCAGGGGCTCACGTAGAAGCCGTATTTCATGTCGAGATCTTTGGCTGCGTTGGCGAATTCTTCGGCAATGTTCACCTTGGCATTGGCGTTGCCGCCTTTAAGTATGCTGTGGTCGGTGGTTTCGGTGGGCCACAGGCAGAAACCGTCGTGGTGTTTCACCACGGCTATGCCGCCTTTCATTCCGGCGGCCTTGACCGATTCAAGCCACTGGCGGGGATTCGGGCGGCCGAGCGGAGCATAGGTGCTCTCGGCTTCGTTGCCATAGCCCCATTCCTGATTGGTAAACGTGTTCATGCCGTAGTGGAAGAAGGCATAGAATTCCGTTTCCATCCATTTCAACTGGCGCGGATGCGGCACCGGATGCACCGGAGCCGGCTCGTTGTCGGCGTTGGGCAACGACTGGCTGATGAGCTGCAATGGAGCCGCTTCGTCGGCCATTGCCGACCCGCCTGCAACCATCGCTGCAAATAGTAAAGCGTAGACTTTCATTATAAAAGAAGTTTTTTTGTGTGATAATGATATAATCGGATGCAAAAATAATAATTTAAAACCGCATTTCAAAATCAAATTTCGCAACCGGGGGGGGGTAAATAGTTGAATGTCAACAAGTTGACGGATATTTGATTAAAAACATGTTAAAAAATTTGCATAATTCGGATTAAATGCCGAACTTTGCACCCGTAAAACAACACATCGCGGAGTAGAGCAGTGGTAGCTCGTCGGGCTCATAACCCGGAGGTCGTTG
>CAYUFQ010000045.1:0-10663 GCA_964444045.1 uncultured Bacteroides sp. | reverse complement strand
GAAGTGGAGAGTGGAGAAGTGGAGAGTGGAGAAGTGGAGAAGTGGAGAAGTGGAGGAGGGTTAGCGGAACTGGTTGGCGGAGGGGAGGTAGGTGAAGCCGGCGGCGGCGAGGGTTGACTCGAGGTCGGAGCGGCTGATGTCGAGGTCGTCGCACAGGGCGTCGAGCGTGGCATATCGGTCGCGCAGCTTCATGTTGATGACGCTGAGCAGCATCACGGGGTCTTTGGGCAGATTTTCCATATTTGCGGAGCCTGGGGATTATTCGGGGAGCCGGGGCAGGATTGAGGCGATGCGCTCGCCCAGGCCTACGTTATAGCCGGTTGAGTGGAACACGACGCGGTTGAAGGTGTCGGCGATGATGAGGGCGGGAAATGCGGACTTGTCGGCGTCGAAGCGGAATTCTTCGGCCATCTCTTCGAGATAGCGCCCGTCGGGGTCGACTCCGAACACCACGTTGGCGGGGAGTCCGGGGTACTTCGTGCGGTCAAAGCGGGCCATTTCATCGGCAGAGGTGAAGAGCAGCACCACTTTCTTGCCCCAGCGCTCTATTGCCTCGCGGTTGGCAATCAGTTCGTTGAGCAGGTGGGCCGACGGTTCGTGGCCCGGTGCGATGACTGCGAGCACAAAGAATCCGCGTCCGGTAACGGGGAGCAGCGGGTCGGCGTTGAACGAGCCGATAACGCTGATTTCGTCGGGGTTGTCGGGGATAACGAGCTGCGAGGTGACGTTGCCAGAGCGCATGTCGACGTATTCAATGCGGCTCATCACCGAGCCGTCGGCCATGCGGCGGCCGGTGGTGAGGATGTATTCGCCCGGCTCGAGTTCGAGCGGTGAGATGGAGCGGAGGGTTTCGTTTTCGGGATAGTTGAGCAGGCGGGGCACTCCGTCGACCAGGCGCGACAGGGTGAAGTGTATGTAGTAGGCCGGGTCGGCGGGAATCTCGCCGTCGTAGGTCAGGGTCAGGCTGTGTTTCGGCGTTGCGGCGGTTTCCGCCGACATGACGGCCACGTAGGGGCTGCCCCATTCAAGGGCGCCTGTAACTTCGTTGATTTGCGCGGGGATGCCGAGCCAGCGGCAGAGCGCCACGAAAAATATGTCGCGCGAGTGAGAGTCGGCCATGCGTGCCTGCCATACTCCGGCGGGCGATATGCAGTAGCCGAACGGGTTGCGGGCATCCTGGAGGGTTATGTTTCCGTCGACCCACCGGAGCAGGCCCGAGGGGTCGGCTTTCCAATCGGCGGCAAGCCGGGCAGGCACATTTTCATCGAAAAAACCGCAGAACGGGGTGAGCAGCTCGTTGGCAATGCGCGGATTTACGGGGCTTTTGCCCTGGCTGATGCGGTTGGTGAAGGCGTCGGCAAGCACTGCGGCCGGAACGTCGCGCAGGTCTTTTTCCGACAGGTCGGCAAGAAATTCTGCGGCCTTATCGCCGCCGTTTTTCAGAAATTCGCTGATAACGGGGTGATTGCCGTATGACCCCACGAGCTGGGCCGCCATGCGGCCTTTGTCGGCTGCATCGGGCCGGTTGGCCTCGACCCATGCGGCGGCCGATGCATCGGTGAAGAAGGTGGCCATCACGGCATTGCGCACAGAGTCCTCGAAGGCGAAGCGGCGGGCGTTTTCGGCTGCCTGGGCCTCGGTGGGTCTGGGCAATCGGGCGCCGGCCGGCGGCGGGGTCAGGGTCAGTTCAAGCGGTGCGGCCAGGCCGCCGTCGGCGGCAAGGCGTAGCGTCACGTCGCCGGAGGCGTCGGCCGGCAGCTCCGCTACTCCGAAGTTGGTGCCGTCGGATGCCCATGCGGTCAGGTCGCCGTGGCCACACAACAGCCCGGCGCGGCCGTCGGCATCGGTGAGGGTGGAGAAGAGCGGATAGAGCTCGGCGTAGTTATAGAGGCGGAAGCTCACCGGGATGCCTGCGGCGGCTGAGCCGTCGGGGTTGACCACCCGCACCGAGGCGTGGCGCAGCGGCGCATAGGTGTCGGTGACGTTGATGCGGGTGTAGCAACTGTCGGAGTAGAGTGCTTGCTCCGGCCCGTCGTATTTGCCGAAGGCGTTGGTGGCCATGAGCATGCCGCGCGATGCGGGAGCGTTAAACCAGGCGAGGTCGAGAATCGGTTCGGGCTCGCAGGCACCGAGAAAGTGCCATTGGCCATCGATCCACACTTCCACCCAGGCATGGTTGTCGTCGGTGTGGGCCCAACGGGGCGTGTAGACCTGGCGGGCCGGGATGCCCACGGCGCGCATGGCCGTCACTCCGAAGGTAGACTCCTCGCCGCAGCGGCCCCAGGTGGTGCGCATCGAGGCCAGCGGGGCCGACGTGCGCCCGTCGCTCGGGCGGTAGTTCATTTTTTCATGACACCAATGGTTTACCTCAAGGGCGGCATCGCGCATCGACAGCCCTTTTACCCTCGGCGCCAGTTCGCGGTAAAACACGCGTCGGGCCGAGTCGAGGTCTTCGTTGTTGACCCTCAGCGGCAGCACGAAGTGACGGAATTCCCTCTCGGGCACGCTGCTGCCCCACGGCATCTCGCTGCGTGCCTGCAGGGCAAGATTCACGTTTTCCTGCCAGAACTCGCGCGGATGGTCAATCGAGTCGGCAATCGGCATGCGCCCGTAGAGGAATTCGAGATATTCATCGGGAGCGGTGGCGTTGGCCGATGAGAGTGTAGCCGCTGTTGCTGCGGCAATTGCTATGAGGTGATGAAGTTTCATGATATCGAACGGACTATGTTGGCTACTACCGCGCGCGAGCTGATGAGTTTGCCCGGCATGCGGCATGAGGAGTGGATTTCGTTGCAACCGGTTGAGTTGAGAATGGCGGCGGCGTTGGAGGGGTTTACTCCGGCGCCCGGCATGATGATGATGCGGCCGGCGGCGCGGCGGTTGAGTTCGGTCAGCAGCGCCTCGCCCTCGGCTGCCGTGGGGGCCTGGCCTGAGGTGAGCAGGCGTGTGCAGCCCATGGCTATAATCTGCTCCAGGGCCGAATAGGGGTCGATGCACCGGTCGAACGCGCGGTGAAAGGTGACCTGCAGCCCTTTGGCGGTGGCTTTGCCGGCCAGCCGCATGCAGAGCGGAATGTCAATCTCGCCGTGTTCTGTAAGTGCGCCGATAACCACGCCGTCGGCTCCCAGGTCGGCGGCCAGACCTATGTCGGCCATCATCACCGACTCCTCCGAGGGGGAGTAGACGAAGTTGCCCTCGCGCGGACGGATGAGCACGTGGAGCTTGAGCCCGGGCAGAGCCCTTGCCGCGGCGATAAGCGCGGCCGAGGGGGTCAGCCCGTCGGCGCTCAGGGCCGAGCAGAGTTCAATTCGTGCGGCGCCCCCTGCCGATGCGGCGATGGCGCTCTCTATGTCGGCGGCACATACCTCTAAAATTCTCATATTCGGTTATCTGTGTGTTTAGTTCTCGTCGTAGGGTATGCGCAGGCGGCGCAATATCCGCTTGAAGTTATCCTGTGCGGTCAGGCAGGTATCCGTCAGGTAGCCTTTTATCGCCGGCCAGTTGCGCAGACCGTTGTAGTAAAACATTTTCAGGTCGTCGGTAATGATGAACGGCACGTGGCCGCAGCGCAGACATTCCCGAAACATAATCAGGCGGCCAACGCGCCCATTGCCGTCCTGAAACGGATGTATTGCCTCGAAGCGCTGATGGAAGTCGATTATATCCTCGAGAGTTATGGTTTCCCGGCTGTTGTATTCGTGCAGCAGAGCCGCAATTTCGTCGTGGACATGTTCGGGCGCTGTAGTTTCATTTCCGCCGACCTCATTGGGCAGCCGCTTGTATTCTCCGACGTTGAACCATGAAGTCCGCGCGTCGGATGTTCCTGTCTTCAGTATTTCATGCAGCTGCTTGATGTATGCTTCCGTCAGAGGGGTATCGGTGTTAGAAATGATATGGTCGATAGCCCGGAAATGGTTGGATGCCTCGATTATGTCATCAACGTTTACCGCCTCGGATGTGATTCCGATGGTGTTTGTCTCAAAGATATATCTGGTTTGGTCGTGAGTCAGCCGGCTCCCCTCCATATGGTTGGAGTTGTAGGTCAGGTCTACCTGTATGCGATGGTATATGCTGCCCTTGATTCTGCCAGCCATTTGCTCGCGGAGCATTTTCAGCAGCGCCGACGCTTTTGCTGAGGGATAGTTCATTGGCTGATTATTTGTTGTCGATTGTCAGTTCCACTATGAGGTCGGCAACCGGGGTTGAGCCGCGGGGTATGGTCAGGCGGGTGGCATGGCCGCCGCCGGGGGTTTTGATGCGCTTGCAGCCAACCTCCGTCCGGTCGGCGAAGAGCCGGGCCGAACGCACCTTGCCCGCTTCGGGCAGAGTGAGCTCCAGCGAGCCGTCGGGCAGGGCCGGGAGCGAGTCGGGCTCGGTTATGTGGACCCACAGCCTGTTGTCCTTGCGGGTGGTGACGCCCCAGGGCTGCGGCGCCACGTGGCCGGCTGTGGTGCCGTAGATGGTCTCGCCGTTGGCGCGCATCCACCGGCCGATGCCTTTCAGGCGCTCAAGGGCGGCATCGGGCAGGGCGCCCGAGGGTTGCGGCCCCACGTTGAGCAGCAGGTTGGCTCCGCGCCCCGCTGCGCCGACAATGAGTTTAATCAGGGTGTCGACGTCTTTATACTCGTCGTCGACGGCGCGGTAGCCCCATGAGCGGTTCATGGTCTGACACGTTTCGAGCGGCAGGGCCTGCGAAATGCCCTGGGCGGAATAGCCGGCGAGATTCTGTCCGGGCAGGTCGCGCTCGAAAATCTGCACGTCTTCGCCCTCGATTACGTCGCAATGGTGGTTGTTGGCCACCAGACATGCGGGCTGCAGCGAGTGAATCAGGTCATATTGCTCCTCGAGCTGCCAGTTGAAGGGGATGGAATCCTGGTCGTGATCCCACAGGCCGTCGAACCATATGGCGCCAACGCGGCCGTAGCCGGTAAGCAGTTCGGTGAGCTGCGCGTTCATGAACTTATAGTATGCCGGCCAGTCTTCTTTGGCGGGGTCTTTGCCGGTTTCGGTGCCTGAGCGGCCGGTGGGATAATCATCGCGCGTCCAGTCGATGTGGGAGTAGTAGAAGTTGAGCTTTATGCCCTGACGCTCGCATTCGTCGGCCAGCTCGCGCAAAATGTCGCGGCCGAATGGGGTGGCGTCGGCTATGTTGTAGGCCGACTGCCGGGTGGCGAACATCGAAAAGCCGTCGTGATGGCGCGAGGTGATGGTTATGTAGCGGGCGCCGGCGTCTTTTATGGCGCTGACCCACTCCCCGGCGTTGAAGTCGGCGGGGTAGAATCCGCGGGCAGCCTTGGCATATTCGTCATGGCTCATGCCGCAGTTCTGCAGATACCATTCGCCTTGGCCGAACATTGAGTACAGGCCCCAGTGGATGAACACTCCGAACTTCGCGTCGGCGAAGTCGCGTCGCGCCTGCAGGTTTTCGGGCGAGGGCACGTAGGGCACCTCGCGGGCCGGCTGCCGGGCCGACGTGAGGGTGTTGGCCACGCCGTCTTGCGGCTCGTTGCCAAACACAGCGGCGGCCGCAAGGAGGGCCGCCGCAATGATAAGCGTTGATTTCATAACCGGGGTTTAGCGAATCAGCGTTTTTTTGCCGTTGATGATGTAGAGGCCCGGACGGAGGGCGCCTGCGACGCGGCGGCCCGACAGGTCGTAGACCACCTGGGCGGGGGTGGCGCTCCCTTCGATTTCCGATATTGAGTCCTGGTCGCCGTTGTTGTCATCGCCGTTGTTGTCGTCGCCGCCACTCTGGGCTTCCTCGATCAGTCGCCAGGCGGTGGCGCTGCGCAGGCCCGGCTTGTTGAAGTAGGCCGACATGGTTCCGTCGATGTCGATGAGGCATCCGAGCCTTTCGGGGTTGGCCTGGAGGTTGAGCTGGTTGCGTACGTCGCCCTTGGGCAGCTGCACGGGGATGCAGAATGAGTAGTTGCATTCGTCAACGTCGTCGGCCAGCACAATGTTGGTTGTTTCAGTGCAGTCTTCGGCCGAGAAGTGTACGCCGGTGGCCGAGAAAGAGCCCTTGACGTAGCCAACTACGTAGCCGCGCACTGTCACTTTCGAGCCGTCGAGCGACGACGCGATTACGTCGGCCACCGAAATGTGCTCGTCGTCGTCCTTCTTGTCGGGGTCCTCCTCATCGCCGCCCCCCTGCTCTTCGCCGCCGTCAACGTGGAACGAGATTGAGCCGTCGGTGGCGAGGGCAATGTTTTCAATCTTGAATCCGGCCTCGCTCTTGTCCCACCATTTCGGGGTGTATGCCGTGATTTTCTTCGTGCCGGGGAAGGCATCGGCGGCCGAGCGCGTCTTGCTGGCTATGCCGTCGGCTTCGACCAGGTCGACGTACTGGTGGCTCTTGGTGTTGTTGACGGCATTGTTACTCCAGGCGGTGGCGTTGTAGTCGATGTGCCACACCAGCATTCCCTTGCCGGGCAGGTATTTATCCCAACCCTTTTGCGCACGGCATTCGAGCAGGAAGAATTCTTTGGAGTTTTTGGGATTGGTGATGCACCAGGCGGCGTTTGATGCGTTGAGTTCGGGAATGGTCACGTCGCCCGACTTTGCGGTGAGCTCGGTCAGTTCAATCCAGCCCATGGCGTTGCGTTCGAAGGTGCTGTAGGCCGGCGGGGTGCGGCCGTCGTTGTTGTAGGGGCCGTAGTCGAGCACGCTCCATTCGCCGGGCGTATAGTCGGCGCTGCTCGAGGTGGTGTGATACAGGTCGGGCAGCCCCATGACGTGGCTGAATTCGTGTACGAAGGTGCCGATGCCGTCGGGCCGGCCGCCGTACGACACGTATTTGCCGCCCGAGATGCCCCAGATGTCTTCCCATTCGTTGGTGCAGCCGTAGGTGGCCAGTTTCTTGCCGTCGAATCGCTTGTTGAGGTGGCTGACATCCCATGAGTGAGGCCACACGGTGTTCTCATATTCGCCTGTGAGGTCAGAGGCCTCGCCGCGGCCGGCATAGATTACGAACACGTTGTCGATCACTCCGTTGTTGTCGCGGTCGTAGTCGGCGAAGTTCACCGTGGCATCGAGCTGCTGGCAGGCCTCGACAACCATCTCTTCGGGAGCTTTGTCGTTGCCGTAGGAGTCGTTGCCGCCGTAGTGGGCCATGTTGTATTTCAGGGTAACGGGGCCATAGAGGTCAAACTGGCAGTCGAACTGCCCGTTGCTCGAATCGAGAAAGTATTCGTTGACGCAGCCGGTGCCTTTGTACTCGCTGAAGCCCTTCTGGTTGAGCATGTTGGTGAAATAGTCGTGGGCATGGTCGCCGAGCTCGAACTTCTGGTCGGGATATTCCACGAGAATCACTATTGCCTTCTGTTTGCCGGTGCATGGAAAGGTGGAGTTGGGGAAGGTGCCTATCTGGCCGGGCACGTTGCGCCTGGTGGCTGCGCGTCTGGCGGCTACGGCCGAATTGCGCTCCTCGAAGCGCTCCTGCCTGGCGGCCATTACGAGCGCCTGGCGTTCGGCGCTGACGTATTCAAAGCGGTCGCCCCGGCGTTCGAGCATGCGCCCTTCGCTGTCGGCATGATAATGGCCGAATTCATCGCCCATGAGCTGCACTTCAATCGGCTTTCCGTCAGGGCCGGCCATGCTGACGAAGCCTTTCTTGGCCGGCACGCCCCATGAGGCGGCGGCCGTTGCGGCGGCCAGCATTATGGATATGAGTTGTTTTTTCATTGTGATATTTGCGGGTTTTGTTATTTAGTATAAAGATACCTCTTGATTGACCGTTTGGGAGTTTTCTCAAACTCCTCGTCCATTACCTTCATCGAAGAGATGCGGCTGTAGGCCTCGAGGGTGGGATTGAGTTCGGCGATGTTTTGGTTCAGGCGCTCCCTGACCTGCTCGCGGCTCAGGCCTTCGCGCTGGGCTTCGTCGAGATCGGGATAAATCAGCGCCATGAGCTTGCCCTCGCCCGAGTCGATAATCAGGCTTTCGGCCACCATGGGCATGTTGTTGAGCTTCTGCTCGATTTCTTCGGGGTAGATGTTCTGGCCGTTGGGGCCGAGAATCATCGTTTTGTTGCGGCCGCGCAGAAACACGTTGTTTTCTTTGTCGAGCGTGCCGAGGTCGCCGGTGAGCATCCATCCGCCGGGGCGCATTACTGCCTCGGTAGCTTCCGGGTTCTTGTAGTATCCGAGCATCACGTTATCGCCTTTC
Organism: uncultured Bacteroides sp.; assembly: GCA_964444045.1. GTDB lineage: Bacteria > Bacteroidota > Bacteroidia > Bacteroidales > Muribaculaceae > UBA3263. The sequence goes on along the minus strand of CAYUFQ010000045.1, from coordinate 2,497 downwards.
ACCAGCAGTTCGCCGGGAATGTTTTCGGGGTCGGGCGAGAGGATTTTCACCTCCATGCCGGGCACCACCTTGCCACACGACGTGGCCACGAAGCCGCGGTGCTGCTCGGGCAGATAGCCGGGAGCGTGGGCGTATGATATGAGCGGAGCACATTCGGTCATGCCGTAGCCAACGGTGACCGGGAAGTTGATGCGGTGAAGAAACTCCTCCACCTCGCGGTTAAGTCCGGCTCCGCCGACTATCATCTGCTCGAGGTTGCCGCCGAAGGTTTCCATCAGGGCCTGACGCACCTTTTCGAGCACCTTCTTGTCGAGCAGGGGGGTGTGGAGCAGTAGGCGGTTGAGCGGCTTTTCGAGGGTGGGGAACACTTTGGTCTTGATTATCTTCTCGATAATCAGCGGCACTGTGATTATCAGCCTGGGGCGTGCTGTGTGGAAGGCCTCGACCAGCACTTTCGGCGAGGGCTGGCGGGTGAGGAAGTATAGGTGGGCGCCTTTGCAGATGCCGTGAATCATGTCGATGGTGAGTCCATACATATGCGCCAGCGGCAGCATGCACACCATGGCATCGCCCGGACGCGGCAGGTCGGGCAGTATGTCGAGCAGCGCGTGGGTGTTGCCCCAGAGGTTGCGGTGGCTCACCATCACTCCCTTCGAGAAGCCGGTGGAGCCGCTGGTGTAGTTGATCAGGGCCACTGTGTCGGGGTCTTTCACCTCGAAGTAGTTCACGTCGGCGGGAGTGAACCGTTCAGGATACTTTTGCCCGAAATATTCGTTGAGGTGCGCGCGGGCCACTGTCAGCTTCTCGTTGCGCGAGAAGAAGAGCGAGAAGTCGCTGAGCCTTACCACTCCCTCGATGTCAGGCATCAGGTCGGGGTCGAGATTTTCGTAGATGCTCTCGTCGATGAACAGCATGCGGGCATCGGAGTGGTTGATGAGATGATGCAGATTGTCGGGCTTGAACTCATGGAGAATCGGCACCACCACGGCGCCGTAGCTCATTATGCCGAAGAACGACACCGCCCACTGCGACGAGTTTTTGCCACACAGCGCTATCTTGTCGCCGGGCTTTATGCCTGCATGCTCGAAGAGCAGGTGAAGCTTGGCGATTTTACGGCCCATATCCTTGTATTGGAGCGACTGGCCGTTGAAGTCGGTCAGAGCCGGTTTATCCCAGTGCTTGCGGATTACTTCCTGAACTATGTGGATTATATCTTTTTTCATGGCCCTTGAGCTTTGGGGGTTAGATAGACTTGCGCAGGGCGTCGGCGGCATTGTTGAGGCCTTCGGCGTCTTTGCCGCCTGCCTGGGCGAATCCGGGCTGACCGCCGCCGCCGCCCTTGATGCACTTGGCGGCCTCGCGCACCATGGCCGATGCGTTCATGCCCTCCTTCACCAGGTCGTCGGTGAGCATCACGGTGAGCAGCGGTTTGCCGGCGCCATCCTTGGTGGCTGAGATGAAGGCGGTTGCCGCGGGCTTGAGCGCGCGTATGGCAAAGGCCAGGCCCTTGACCATTTCGGGCATCTGCACTCCCATCAGTTCGATTACTTTCACCCCGTGCACGTCTTTGGCCGAGGCTATCATCTCGGCGGCCTTGGTCTGGATGCGCTCTTTCATGGCTTCTTCGGCCTGATGGCGCAGCTCGGTGTTTTCGTCGAGCGCCTTGCGTATGGCGGCCTTGAGGTCGGGGGCGTTGTTGAACATGCCGGCAATGGCGGTCATCGCATCCTGCATCTCGTCGAGAATCCGCTCGGTGGCGGCGGCGGTGACGGCCTCGATGCGGCGTATGCCGGCGGCGGTGCTTCCCTCGCTGATTATGCGTATCATGCCTATGCAGCCGGTGTTGGGCACGTGGGTGCCGCCACACAGTTCGATGCTCTCGCCGTAGCGTATCACTCGCACCTCCTCGCCGTATTTCTCGCCGAACAGGGCCATGGCTCCCATCTCCTTGGCGCGTTCAATGGGCACGGCGCGGTGTTCGTCGAGAGCGATTGCCTTGCGCACCATGGCGTTGGCCAGGTGCTCAACTTCGCGCAGCTGTTCGGGCGTGACCTTCTGGAAGTGGCTGAAGTCGAAGCGCAACACTTCGGGCGATACGTACGAGCCCTTCTGCTCCACGTGGGTGCCCAGCACCTTGCGCAGGCCCAGGTGAAGCAGGTGGGTGGCCGTGTGGTTGCACTCGGTGGCGCGTCGGGCCTCGGTGTCGATGCCGGCGGTGAATGTGGCCTCGGGGTTGGAGGGGAGCTTGGCGGTGAGGTGCACGCTCATGCCGTTTTCGCGCTTGGTGTCGTAGATTTCGGTTACTTCGGCGGTAATGTCGTCGGTAAGGAAGCCGCGGTCGCCTACCTGGCCGCCCATCTCGCCGTAGAAGGGGGTCTGGCTCAACACAATCTGGTAGTATTCGCGGCCTTTCTGCTTCACCTTGCGGTAGCGCAGAATCTCGGCCGGACAGGCGGTTACGTCGTAACCCACAAATTCCTGTTCGCCCGGGCGCAGG
>CAYUFQ010000044.1:0-10814 GCA_964444045.1 uncultured Bacteroides sp. | reverse complement strand
CAACACCGGCACCTCCGCACCGGTGAATTCCGACCGCTATGCCACCACCCACAGCCATAGCTACAATTTCAGCGTCAACTCCAGCTATATACGCGACTGGAGCAGCATCACCGATGAGAAGTGGCAGAACCGCACGAGTCTGCGCACCAGACTGAACTATACCCGCAGCGAGCAGGCCAGCGACTATGACCTCTTCACCGCCGAGGCCGCCGAAGGGGTGGCTCCCTCGCTCCAGACTCCCGAAAATGCCCTCCGCGACCTTGAAGACAGCTATAATTCCACCAACACCGTCAACGCCGCCGATGCGCGCGTGCAGCTCAACTTCTATCGCGAGCCGCTGGCGCCTTCGTCCACCGGCATAAATCCCGCTTTCGGCTTCGGAGCGTCGGTAAACTATTATCTGCGCAATGAGGAGCTTGACTATCATGTGGCCGAATTTGCCGAGCCGGAAATCATCACCCGCACCAAGCATCATGTAACGGCATCGTTAAGCGCCAGCTTCTCGTCGGGCAATGACTACCGTTACTGGAATTTCGGCGTGAATTACTCCAACTCATTCTCCGACCCCTCGATAAATCTCTATTTGCGCAACCGCACCAACTCCGACCCGCTGTTTGTATATGAAAACAATGCCGACAATCTGCGTTCGGCCATGACCAACAGGGTGAACCTGCGTTTCAGCCGTTTCGGCCGCAAGATTCACAATAACTTCATGGGCAATTTCTCATGGTCGAGAACCGACAACTCCGTCGGCTCATGGCGCAGATACGACCCCAACACAGGCATCACCACCTCGCGCCCCATGAACATCAACGGCAACTGGAACGTGAGCGGCAACATGAGCTACAATCATCCGTTGGGCAGCCGTGAGCAGCTGTTGCTCGGCGGCAGCGTCAATGCCGGATATAACCACAGCGTCGATTTTCAGAGCACCACGGGCGAGCCCGCGCGCTCGCTGGTGCGCAACACCAACCTCGGTGGCAACCTCAGCGTCACCTATAAGTTTACCAATGGCTCGAACGTAAGCCTCTCCGGAGGTCCCTCGTGGCAATATGCCACCTCGGCGCGCGAGCGGTTCAACACGGTCGACGCCATGACCTATAACGCATCGCTTTCGGGAGTGGTGGAGTTGCCCTGGAACATCCAGCTGCGCACCGACATGAATATGGTGGCCCGCCGCGGCTATGAAGAAAAGGCCATGAACAATACCCAATGGCTCTGGAACGCATCGGCCACCAAGAGCATTCTGCGCGGCAACCTTATTTTCAAGCTTACGGCCTTCGATATTCTCGGCCAGATTGATCCGGTTCACCTGACCGTCAACGCCCAGGGGCGCACCGAGGCCTGGTATAACACCCTGCCGCGCTACGGCATGCTCACCATCACCTGGCGCTTCAACCGCAATCCGCCCAAAGGGGGCAACGGCGGCATGGAGCCGCGTCAGCGCGGTTCGCGTCCCGAAGGCCAGGGGCCGCGTGGCGGCGGAATGGGCGGCGGCCGCGCCGGGGGCGGCGGAATGCGCCCCGTCAGGATGTAAATGCGGCCGGAACCGAAAATTTGCGTAACTTTGCCGCATGAAACCTGAAATCACAATCATCGCCGCCGTGTGCGCCAACGGCGCCATAGGCCGCAACGGGCAGCTGCTCTTTCATATATCGGAAGACCTAAGGCGCTTCAAGTCGCTGACTATGGGCCATCCCATCATCATGGGACGCAAAACTTTCGAGTCATTCCCCAAGGGCCCGCTGCCGGGGCGCAGAAACATCGTGATAAGCCGGCAGGCTGACTATGCTCCGGCCGGCGCTGAGGTCTACCCATCGCCCCGGGCGGCTTTGGCCGCCTGCGCCGGCGCAGACAAGGTGTACGTGATTGGCGGCGAACAGATTTATCGCGAGTTTATGCCGCTTGCCAATGTGCTTGAACTCACTGAGATAGACGCCGCGCCTGCCGATGCCGACGCCTTCTTCCCCGCTGCCGGCAGCTCCACGCCCGTAGCCGTCACCCCCTGGCAAGGCAGCTCCCCGCGCTTCCGCTTCGTCACATCCCGGCTTTGATTGCCGCTTCGCCGGCGCGGAGTGAAGGGGTGGGGCGGTTATTCGTAGCGCATGGTGGCGGCAGGCGATATGCGCGAAACGAGCATGGCTGGCAGCATCAGCACCAGCCAGCTGAGCAGCAGGGCGGCGGCGTTGAGCAGCATGATGCCCGTGAGCGAGAGTTTAACGGGCACGAAATCCACGAGGTAGGCTTCGCTGTCGAGCGGAATGGCGTGGGTGAACTGTTGCACTGCCGTAAGCCCCAGCCCTATGGCATTGCCGAGCAGCAGGCCGCGAATCACCAGACGCTCGGCCATGAGCATGAACACCGTGCGTACCTGGCGGTTTGTGGCGCCCATGGCCTTGAGCAGGCCGATGGTGCGCACCCGCTCCAGAATTATTATGAACAGCGAGCTGATTATGGTGAAGGCGGCCACGGCGCCCATTAGCGACAGAATCACGATTACGTTGGTGTCGAGCAGCTCGAGCCACGAAAAAAACGAGCCGTCGGTCTGATAAATCGTTTCCACCCCGTAAGCGCCTGAAATCTTGCCGGCATAGTAGGCGCCGAGCATGGCCGAATAGATGTCGGCGGCCAGCGGTTCAACCTGTTCAGGGGGCAGATCGCGTATGCCCAGCGACAGCACGTGGCCGTCGGTCAGGTCGAGCAGTTGCCCCGGCAGGGCGGCCGAACAGCGCACCAGGGCCTCGTCTTGTCCGGCAATGCCCGAGTCGGGCGTGACGGCTCCGACGCTCAGCATCCTCACGCGCATGCGCCCGTTAACGACGAAGTAGGCCGGCACCCTGTCGCCCGGCTTCAGCGTGAGCTTCGCCGCGAGGGTTTCGGTGATGTTTATGACGGAATCGGCCGCTATGTCGGGCGAACTGTCAAAGCGTACGCCCATAAAGTCGTTGTCGGTTTTCAATATGCCGTCCGTGTGGACGTGGCCTGCGGTGTTTGCCCCGGCCGGCAGGTCAATGACGGCAAGCACCTCGGCGGGGTCGAATGGGCGCGGCTCGCCCTCGGGCGTGTAGGCGCGTATGGTTATCGCATCGTTCAGGCTGAACAGACGCGTCGACACCTCGTCCTTGAACCCGAGCATCACGGCCACCGACAGCAGCATCACCACCACCGACAGCGCCACACCGGCCACTGCCACCGCCACCGCCGGCGACACCCGCCGCCTCCCCTCGGGTTTCCACCCGAGCCGGCGCGCCAGCATCAGTTCAAAGTTGCCCACCGGTATCCTCCGTCAGTCGGTCATACAGGTTCTCGCATGAGCCCTCAAGCAGGTCGAGCACGAGCTCAAAGCCCTCGGCTCCCTCGTAGTAGGGGTCGGGCACGCAGTCAAGTCGTTCGCCGGCCGGAAAGTATTCGGCCATGGCGTGAATCTTGCGCGCGGCCTCGACCGATGGCGCCATCTGCCGGAGATTATGCAGGTTGGATGCGTCCATGCCTATAATCAGGTCGAAGGTGTCGAAGTCGTCGGAGTTGACCCGGCGGCACACGTGGTTGAGCGTCAGGCCGCGCCTTTGGGCGTGGACGCGCATCCGCCGGTCGGGCTGCTGCCCGGAGTGATACGAACTCGTGCCGGCCGAGTCGATGTTGAAGCGCCCGGCATCTCCATGGGCCTCCACCACCTGACGGAACACCGCCTCGGCCGCCGGACTGCGGCAAATATTGCCCAGGCAAACGAATAATACGCCGATTTTCGCGCTGTTAGGTGAATCAGATTTATTCATTGCGATAATTTTTTATGCAAAGATAGTGAATTTTGACGAAAAATGCTTAAATTTGCCGAAATTACAATACCTTAATATCAAATCCAATCATTTCATGAACAGACTTCAGCTATTGATGGCCATGGCGGTTGCCGGAACTTCGGCAATGTACGCCCAGGACCGGCCCAATGTGATTTTCTTTATCGCCGACGACCTCGGTTACGGCGATTTGCAGTGCTACGGCGCTAAAAACGTGGAGACTCCCAATGCCAACCGTATGGCCGAGGAGGGTATCCGCTTCACCCAGTGCCACGCTTCGGCTGCCACCTCCACCCCGAGCCGTTATTCGATTCTCACCGGCGAATATGCATGGCGCAAGCCCGGCACTGACGTGCTGCAGGGCAATGCCGGCCTGATTATCAGTGATGACCAATACACGGTTGCCGATATGTTCCACGACAATGGCTACGCTACCGCAGCCATAGGCAAGTGGCACCTCGGTCTCGGCAAGTCGGCCGGTGAACAGAACTGGAACGGCACACTCGACCTGACCCCCTCGCATATCGGTTTCGACTACCACTATATCCAGGCAGCTACGGCCGACCGCGTGCCGTGCGTATATCTCGAGCAGGATACAGTGGCCAACTACGACCCCTCGGCCCCGATTCAGGTAAGCTATTCGCAGAATTTCGAGGGCGAGCCCACCGGCGTCAGCCACCGCAATGAACTGAAGCTCGACTGGACTCACGGACATAACAACAGCATCGTCGACGGCATTTCGCGTATCGGCTTCATGAAGGGTGGCGGCAAGGCTCTGTGGAAAGACGAGAACATTGCCGACTCAATCGCAGCCCATTCGCGCCGCTTCATCATGGAGCATAAGGATGAGCCTTTCTTCATGTATCTCTGCACGAACGACGTTCACGTGCCCCGCTGGCCTCACGACCGCTTCCGCGGCAAGAACGTGATGGGTCTGCGCGGCGATGCCATCGCATCGTTTGACTGGACTCTGGGCGAGGTGCTCCAGGCTCTCGAAGATGCCGGTGTGGCCGACAACACTCTGCTTATCATCACTTCCGACAACGGCCCCGTGCTCGACGACGGATATGCCGACGAAGCTTTCGAGCGTCTGAACGGCCACACTCCCACTGCCGGACGCCGCGGCGACAAGTATTCTAACTTCGAGGGCGGCACCATGGTGCCCTTCATCGTGCACTGGCCCAAACGCGTAAAGCCCCAGGCTGAAGGAAACAACACCCTGCTGAGCCTCATCGACCTTTTCGGTTCGATGTCGAGCCTAATCGGCGCAGAACTGCCCGCCGGTGCCGCCCACGACAGCGGCGACATGCTGGCTCAGATTCTCGGCGAGAGCAATGAGCACCGCCCCTGGGTGAGCGAGCTTGGTCAGACCCACGCCATCAGCGTGCGCACCGACCGCTGGAAGTATATTCCCGCAGGCAGCTCTAACGGTGCTCTCGGCTGGGCCGCTACCGGCCACGACGGCAACGTGATCGATAACGGTAACCGCACTGTCGACCAGCTCTACGACATGCTCAATGACCCGAACGAAACCACCAACGTGGCCGAACAGTATCCCGACGTGCTCGAGCAGATGATTGAAGTATGGAAAGATGCCGCCGATATCAACTTCGAAGAGCCGCTGATGTCGACCGACACCGAGACCCACTGGTACACCATATCAACCCCCATGCGCGAAAATCTCTATGTATCCTCTACTTCGAGAGGCCTCTACGGCGTTGGTGCCGGCGAGGCTCCGTTCGCCCGCTCGCACTGGAAGTTCGAGCGTCGTGAGGATGGCATGGTCAACATCATCAACCGCGAGTCAGGCAAGTATATCAATCCGGGTTCGGCAACCACTACCAGCACTCAGTTCACTCTCAGCGCCAACGAGCCTGCGAGAGGCTGGATGTTCGACTATGCCGCAACCAGCGGCTACGTGGTTATCTATTCGCTCAACCCCACCGTGCAGCTCAATCAGACCACAAGCGCCAACTCATATAAAATCGTCAACTGGGGCGGCGCGCGCCACGACGACACCGGCTGCCAGTTCCTCTGCACCGAGGTGACTGCCGATCCCGCCGTCGAAGTGCCCCTGCCCACCACCTTTTGCGAACCGACTACCCTGGGCACGGTCGACGACCCCGTGTACTACGTGTTTCGCAGCTCGCGCTATGCCGGATATGTGACCGAGACCGCCAACGGCCTCTATCTCGTCGAAACGTCAAATCTCCTGCCCGACATGGCCTGGAACTTCGTTGCCCGCGAAGATGGCGACGTTGACATCATCAACCTGCAGACCGGCCGTTATATCCTGCCTGAAACTGCCGCCAACAGCAAGCAGCTGATTACCGGCGAGGAGTCGCCCGAGAACGGCTGGACTCTGAGCCGCGTGCGCAAGAATGTGTACACCATCACTTCCGGCACCGTGCAGATGAACCAGACCACTTCGGCTAACAACTATAAGCTCTTTAACTACGGCGGCGGTTCGGAAACTGCCGATACCGGCTGTCAGTTTCGCTTCATCAACGTTACCGAAACCGTGCTTGCCATGAACGACATCGACGATATCACCGTGGCTCCCGTCAAAGCTCCAGGTCAGCTCTACGACCTCTATGGCCGCAAGGCTTCCGCTTCTCCCCGCCACGGCGTCTACATCCGCGACGGAAAGAAAATAATCCTGTAAATATAGAATAAACTTTCAGTGATGGCCGCCCGGGAGCTTTTTCATCAAAAAGGCTCGGGCGGCTGTCTTAACCCCGTGTGACCCTTCCCCCCCCTCCATGCAGAACGAGTCTGTTATTATCGAACGCTATCATTCCGGCCGAAAGGCTGAATGGGACCGCTTTGCCGGCGACTCGCGCAACGCAACTTTCTTGCTCCTGCGCGACTATATGGACTATCACTCCGACCGCTTTGCCGACTGCTCGCTGATGATACGGCGCGGAAGCGACGGCAAGCTCATGGCCCTGCTCCCGGCCTCGCGTCATGGCCTGGAGGTGCGTTCGCACGGCGGTCTGACCTACGGCGGCCTGATTATGCCATATGCCGGCGATTTCACTGCGGCCACGGCAATCGGGGTTATGGAAGCGATATTGCGCCATTATGCGGCCGACGGAGCGGAATCGCTCGTGTATAAGCCGATTCCGCATATTTACCACAGATATCCGGCCGAGGAAGACCTGTATGCCATATTCAGGTGCGGCGGGGCGTTGAGCGAGTGCAACGTAGCCTCGGTAATCGACCTGAGCCGTCCGGTCAGGTTCAATAACGGCAGCCGGTGCCACATGCGCAAGTGTCTGGCCGGCGGAGTGACCGTTGGCGAAGAAGCCGGCCTGCATGACTTCTGGCAGGTGCTCGGCGAGCTGCTGCGCAGCCGGTATGGCACTGAGCCCGTTCATTCGCTTGATGAGATGAGGCTGCTTCAGGGCCGTTTCCCCGGGCGGATACGTTGCTTCGGGGCGCGTAGCGCCGACGGCGAACTGCTTGGCGGGGTGGTGCTGTATTTTTGCGGGGAGACCGTCCATAGCCAATACACTGCGGCAACAGCCGCCGGCAAGCGCCTCGGGGTGCTGGCGCTGGTGTATGACCATGTGATGCGGCATGAATGTGGCGCCGCGCGTTATTTCGACTTCGGCACCTGCAACGAAGACCACGGACTCTATCTCAACGAAGGATTGATTCAGCAGAAAAACGGCATGGGCGGCCGCGCCGTCGTGTATCCTACCTACCGGCTTGCCTGCCGCGCGAACGCAGCGCAATTGTGAGGAAAGTGGCGATGCCGAGCATGATTATCAGCAGGGTGGAGGCTGCCAGATTGAGGGTGGCGAAGGTGAGCGCCTCGCTGCGCCCGAGGCCATAGACCTCGCTGAGGCTCATCACTATGGCCAGCTGCCATGGGCCGATGCCGCCGTTGCTCGGAATGGCCATCGCCAATGACCCGAACACGAAAGTGAGCAGCACGCATTTGGCGCCATATTGGCTTACCAGCGGCGCCGTTTCGCTGAAGGCTAGCATCGACAGATACATGCTCGTGAAGTAAAACGTCCAGATTATCGCCGTCAGTAGCAGCCACTGCCCGCGGCGGGGCATGGTGAAGAGCACCGTGAAGCCGCTCCAGGTGCGGCGCACGAAGGCGCGCGCTTTGGATGCGAACGCGCTGCGGCTTTTGAGTATGAACAGTGCGGCCGCCGCTATTACGGCCGCTGCGGCTATGCCGGCGCCCGAAGTGAGCAGCGAGAGCAGGCGCGAGCCTATGTCGGTGTTGTCGAGAAAGCCTCTGACGTCGCTGGCCGAAACCGTAAATGCCAGGCAGGCAATCAGAAATACGCTCAGGGTGTCGGCCAGCCGGTCGGCAACCATAGAGCCGAACACTCCGCCGAACGGTTTGCCTTGATTCTTGGCTATGAAGGCGCAGCGCCAGAGCTCGCCGAGGCGCGGAAAGAGCATATTGAGCGCATAGCAGCCGAAAATCGACCTGCTCATGGTCATGGCCGACGGATTCATGCCTATGCCCCGCAGCTGCAGGCGCCAGCGCAGGCCGCGCACTATCATGGCCCCGACATTGCATGCCAGAAACGATGCCACCAGGAGGAAGTTGCAGTGCTTCAGGCCGGCCGCTATCTCCGACAGGTCAATGTCGGCATATAAAACATAGCATAATCCCACCGTAATCAACGGCGGGATTATGTAACTGATATATTTTCGCAGGTCAGTCTTCGACAACATCAAGATGAGCGCCTACGACGCGCAGATTGTTGTTGCGGATAAACGTCAGGATGGCATCGCGGTTGGCCGAGGGATTTACGTCGGCCTCGATGCGCTGCAGCGCGTTGAATACCGACGTGCCCGACTGGTAGAGATGGCGGTAGGCCTTGGCGATGTCGTCGATATCGTCGTCGGAAAAGCCGTGTTTCTTCATAATCCAGGCATTCACGCCGAAAAATTCGGCGGGATTGTGGGCTATGATTGTGAACGGCGGCACGTTTGAGCCGATGCGGCATCCGCCCTTCACCACGGCCCACTTGCCTATCTGGCTGCGCTCATGGAGAATCACGTTGCTCGACAGAATCGAGCAGGCCTCCACGCGCACGTCGCCGGCCAGGGTGGCGCCGTTGCCTACCACCACGTTGTCTTCAATCACCGTGTCGTGGCCTATATGGCTCTTGGCCATGATGAAGCAGCCGTTGCCGATAGAGGTGCCTTTGGCGGGGTCGATGCCGCGGTTGATTATCACGTTTTCGCGAATCACGGTGTTGTTGCCTATGGTGCAGTAGGTCTTCTCGCCTTTCCAGCGGAAGTCCTGAGGGTCGGCGCCTATGATGGCCGCCTGATAGATTTTGCAATTCGCGCCTATGCGCGAGCCGCTCATTATGCTGGCGAAGGGCATCACCACCGTATTGTCGCCGATTTCAACGTCGGCGTCGATAAATACGTAGGGGTATATGGTTACGTTGGCACCGATTTTTGCGGCCGGATCAACGTGAGAGTTCGGTGAAATCATATGCGATTAAATTTCCGGGTTCAACATTCAGGAGAGATTTGGCTCAGCGCCCGCCGCCGAGGCTCTGGTAGAGGTTGATGACGGCACGGCTGCGCGTGAGCTGGCAGTTGATGAAGTTCATCTGCGCTCCGAGCAGATTCTGCTGGGCGGTGAGCACCTCGAGGTAGGTGGTGTTGTAGGTCGATGCCGAGTTGCGGAACAGCGTTTCGGTGATGTCAACAGCCTGCGTCATCAGCTCTACCTGCGAAGCCAGATGGGCCTCTTTGGTCATGGCGTTGTTGTAGGTGACCAGTGCGCTGCCAACCTCGCCCGAGGCCTTCATCAGCGTGTATTCAAACGAGTTCATGCTCTGCTGCTGCTGCGCCTTGGCCGCTTTGAGCCTGGCAATGTTCTGCCCGCGCGAAAAGAGGGGAGCGGTGAGCTGCCCGGCCAGATTGAGGAACCATTTGCCGGGATTGAAAATTGCGCTGCCGAGCGAATTGGTGAAGCCGCCGGTGGGCGAGATGGAGAGCGAGGGGTAGAAGGCGGCGCGGGCCGAGTTGGTGGCGTAGAAGGCAATGGCAAGGGCCTTTTCCTGAGCGCGCACGTCGGGGCGGTTGGCCAGGGCCGACATGGGCACGCCGGTGTTGAACTCGGCGGGCAGGGCAACGCTCCGGGCTGCGGGAATCTCCCACGTCTGCGGCATTACGCCGACAAGGAGCGACAGGGTGTTGTTGGCCTCATGGAGCGAGGTTTCCAGGTCGGTTATCGATGCGAGGATGCTCTGATACTGAGCGGCGCTCTGCACCACTGCGCCTTCGGTGACGCCCGGCGAGCCGGCCTCTTTCATGGCTTTCATTATCTCAACTGACTGTGCCCAGCTCTTGGCAGTGGCGCGCTGCAGCTCGAGCTGACCCTCGATGGCCGAGATGGCATAGTAGCAGTTGGCCACGCCGCCGATAATCTGCGAGCGCACGGCCTGCTCGTAGTCCTGGGTCTGCTCATAGGCGGCCTGGGCCGAGCGCTTGTTGTTGAGCAGCTTGCCGAACACGTCGATTTCCCAGCTTACCGACAGCGGAATCTGGTAGGTCCACGTCATGGTTGAGCCGGGCAGGCTGGTGGTGGAGCCTGAGCCGTTGGGGGCGAGCACCACCGACGGCAGGTAGCTCAGGCGGGCGCCGAGCAGATTGGCATGAGCCACGTCGATGTTGAGCTTGGCGTTTTTCAGGTCTACGTTGTTGGCCAGGGCCTGCTCGATTATGTCGGCAAGCACAGGGTCGGTAAATACCTCTTGCCAGGGCAGGTTGCCCAGGGCCGTGGAGTCAACGGCGGCATCGCGGGCCTCGACATATTCGGCATTGAGTGCCGTGTCGGCCGGCATGTCGAACTTATTGTATATGCCGCAGCCGGTGGTGGCGACCGTGAGGGCCGCTACCGCCAGCGAGGCAATGGTTTTTGTAAGTTTCATATGGTGTGTGTGATGGATGGGATGATGCGTTTAACGTGAGTATTGCTCGATTTCGGCGCCGATGCCCGAGTTGTTGGTGTCTTTCCACTTC
>CAYUFQ010000043.1:0-10967 GCA_964444045.1 uncultured Bacteroides sp. | reverse complement strand
TTATCTGGTAGGCATGCTTGCGATGGGCCTCACCGAGATTCTCATGTAATTGAATCCAGGCGGGTGCCGCGGGCATTGAGCTCGGCGGCAGCGGTGCGCAGATGGCCGTAAGTGCCGCCCCAACCGATCAGAATGGTGTCGGCGGTGTGGTCATCGTCGTAATACACCTTTTGCATCGGTATGTCGTTGGCTATATTGGCCACTTTGCGGCGACGCGCCTCAACCATAGCCTCATGGTTGGCGGCATCGGTCGATATAGCGCCGGTAGCGGCATCCTTCTCCAATCCGCCCAGGCGGTGGGTGGCGCCTTCGGTGCCGGGAATGGCCCAGTAGCGCACTCCGGCCTCGTTGCGCTCATAGGGGCGCCATGTGCCGTCGGCCTTTTCGGCCGGCAGAATCGGGGCGTGGATTTCGGGGTAATCTTCGGGAGCGGGCACGCGCCATGCGCTCGAACCGTTGCCGATGAAGGCATCGCTGAGCAGAATCACGGGAGTCATGTGCTCGAGGGCTATGCGGCATGCCTCGAACGCCATGTCGAAGCAGTCGGTGGGCGACGTCGGGGCCACCACGCAGAGCGGGCTCTCGCCATTGCGGCCATAGAGGGCCTGCATCAGGTCGGTCTGCTCCGTTTTGGTGGGGAGGCCGGTCGAGGGGCCGCCGCGCTGCACGTCGATAACCACCAGCGGCAGCTCGGCCATGACGGCAAGGCCGATGCCCTCGCTCTTGAGCGCCAGGCCGGGGCCCGAGGTCGACGTGACGGCCAGCGAGCCGGCAAACGAGGCGCCGATGGCCGAGCATACTCCGGCAATCTCGTCTTCCATCTGCACGGCCTTCACGCCCAGGTCTTTGCGCTTGGCCAGTTCATGAAGTATGTCGGTTGCCGGAGTGATGGGATAAGAGCCGAGAAAGAGCGGACGCCCCGAGCGCTCGGAGGCCATGATTAGGCCCCAGGCCGTGGCTTTGTTGCCGTTGATGTCGGTATACACGCCGGGGGCGGCCTCTGACGTTTCTATGCAGTATGTATTGGCCGACGCATGAGTGTTGGCGCCGTAGTTATAGCCGGCCTCGAGCACTTTGGCGTTGGCTTCGTAGATGGCCGGTTTCTTGGCAAACTTGGCCTGCAGCATCTGCCGGGCGGCATCGAGCGGGCGGTCGAAGAGCCAGCACATCAGGCCGAGGGCGAAGATATTGCGGCACTTCATCACCGACTTGAGGTCAAGCCCCGAGCCCTCGAGGGCGGCCTTGGTCTGAGCCGTTACGGCCACGGGCATCACGTCGCAGGTTATTCCGAGCTCGGCCACGGGGTCGGCGGTGGTGAACTCGGCCTTTTTCAGGTCGGCCTCGCGGCACGAATCGCTGTCGAGAATAATCAGGCCCGAGGGCTTCACGTTGCGATAGTTGCGCTTGAGGGCGGCGGGATTCATGGCCACCAGCACGTCGCACAGGTCGCCGGGAGTGTACACGTCCATGCCAACGCTCACCTGAAATCCGCTCACTCCGCTCAGCGAGCCCTGCGGGGCGCGAATCTCGGCCGGATAGTCGGGAAAAGTCGACACCTGATTTCCCACTGAGGCACTCACGTTGGTGAAGATATTACCGGCCAGCTGCATGCCGTCGCCGGAATCGCCGGAGAAACGCACCACCACTTTGGGCACGCTCACTCCGCTTGAATTTTGACAGGAAGTCATATTGCTTCGTTATATTGTGAGAAAATTTGATATTAGATTTATATTTCATGCGCAAAGGTACGGAATTTTTTCTTACCTTTGCCTCCAACTAAACCATGTTTTCTGTTGTTTTCTCTTAAAAACAATCAAAATTCAATTATTATGGAATATAAAAGCAATATATGGGTAGCCATAATGACCCTTCTGGTGGGCGTGGCGCTGATTTTTCTCAGGGGCGTGGCCGCTGCGACAGTAGTAATCATTCTCGGAGCCATGTTCATCGCCACCGGCGCCCTCACCGCCATGATGCAGTATAACCGCCGCGACGACAAGGGCAAGCGCAAACTGTCGTTCACCGACATCATCACTGCCCTGGCCGCCGTGATTCTGGGCATATGGATGGTGACCGACCCGAGCGGCAACATCAACGTAATAGTGACCCTTATCGGCATAATCGCCGCCATAGCCGGAGGTTTCCAGATATTCTCCATGCTGATTACCTGGCATGGCGTTTCGTTCCCCAAATGGTTCTACATCACTCCGGCGCTCATTCTCGGCTGCGGCGTGTTCATGATATGCTCGCCCTCCACCTTCACCTCGGCGCTGGTGCTGATAACGGGCATAGCGCTGGTGGTCTACGCCATCTCGTCGATGATGCAGGTGTTTACCCTCATGTCGTTCGAAAAACAGATGCGCGACGTCGGCGCGGCGTCATATGCTGCCGATGACCGCAAGGGCGAGCACCGCTTCGTTGAAGAAGTGTCGGCCACCGAAGTGAAACCGGCCGACGACAACCGGCAGCAAACGGGCGGCGCATGGCCTGCCGACCGCCGTTGATGCGGCCGCACCACTTCCTGCTTACCCTCGCGGCCGCGCTCGCAGCGTGGCCGTCGGCGGTGTTCGCGCAAGAGCCTGTGCGCCCGGTCATGTCGGCCTGGATGGCCGAGGCCGGCACATCGCATCTGGCCGACACCTATCTCAGCCCCGTCAGATACTCGGGGCTGCATTTCGGTCTGACCTACTCGCGCCGGCAGGCCATGAAGCGCACCGACCTGACCCAGGGCTGGGACGCGGCAGTGGCCTTTGACCGCGCGCACAATCCGGCGCGCAACGCCTCGATGCTCGGCCTGCGCATCGAAGGCTCGTGGCGCATGGTGCGCCGATGGGCCCTGCCCGGAGGCTTTCAGCTCGGTGCCGGCGGCTATGCCGGAGCCGAGGCCGGAGCCCTCTATCTGGGGCGCAACGGCAATAACCCGGCACAGGCCGTGGCCGCGGCCAGTATCGGCCCCGAGCTGTTCGCCCAATGGCGCTACAAAATATTCACCCTCAGGCTCGAGGCCGCAACGGCGCTGCTCGGCGCGTTCTTCTGCCCCGACTATGGCGAGCTCTACTACGAAATAGCGCTGGGCAACCGCAGCGGCCTGGCCCACTTCGGCTGGCCCGCCAACCGGCGCCGGCTCCGCTCGATGCTGAGCCTCGACATCAGGCTGGGTGCCTCATCGCTCCGCCTGGCCTACAAGTTCGACGCCACTTCGGCCAAGGCCAACAACATAGTGTCGCGCCGCATAGAGCATGCGGCAGTGATCGGCGTAGTGTGCGACTTCATCACCATCAACCCCCGCAAGCAGCAGCTGAAAGATGCGCAAATCATCACTGCATATTATTAAGGCGGCGTTCCTGCTGCTGACGGCCGGCCTTACGGCATGCCACCCCATCGAGGAGCCTCAGGGGGGCAACCGGGGCAACTTCGAGGCCCTTTGGCAGGCGGTCGACGAGCATTATTGCTTCTTTGCCGAAAAAGATATCGACTGGCAGGCCATCCACGACAAGTATGCCCCCGCCGTCACCCCCGAGCTGAGCCGCACCCAGCTGTTCGGCCTCTGCGCCCGCATGCTCAACGAGCTGCGCGACGGCCACACCAACCTGTCGTCATCGTTCGAAACCTCCTACTATCGCGAATGGTGGAGCAACTATCCTCAGAACTTCAACCTGCGCATAGTGCAGCAAAACTACCTGAACTTCGATTACCGGCAGCTCGGCGGAGTGATTTACGGCATGCTGCCACAGAACGTGGGCTACGTCCATATCCCCTCGTTCTCATCGGGCCTGTCGTCAGGCAACATCAGCAACGTGCTCTCCGACCTGCTCACGGCCAACGGCCTGATTATCGACCTGCGCGACAACGGCGGCGGCTCCATGTCGTATGCCGAAGAGTGGGTGCGCCACTTCATCACCGGACCGCTCACCGTGGGCTACATGCAACACAAGACCGGACCGGCCCACGACGCCTTTTCCGAGCCCTACCCCATTGAATTCAAGGCCCCACAGGGGGGCGCCATCGTGTGGGTCAAGCCGGTGGTGATTCTCACCAACCGCTCCACGTTTTCGGCCGCCAACTATATGGTTATGTGCATGAAGGAGCTGCCGCAGGTGATTCACGCCGGGGCAATGACCGGCGGGGGCGGAGGCATGCCCATGTCGTTCGAGCTTCCGGGCGGCTGGAGCGTGCGCATGAGCGCCGTCAAGGTGCTCGATGCCCGGGGCGAGACGACCGAATTCGGCATCGCGCCCGACCAAGGCTATGCCGTCGACATGAATCCGCAGGCCGAGGCCAACGGACGCGACTCAATGCTTGACTTTGCAATAAACGCCATAAAATGACCGCATTATCACGAATATCGTTTCTCCTTCTGATTCTGCCGCTTCTTGCGGCCTGCTCCGCCCCGGGGGGGAGCCGCAACGCCGACCCGGCTGACTACCCGACCGGCTTCTACTCTCCGCGCCATGCCGACGGCTTTGCGCTGAAAAGCGCCGCGGGCGACTCCACCCGGCTGATGCTCGAGGTATATCGCCCCGACACAATGCGCATAGCCATTCCGCGGGGAGGCTTCGGCAGGTTCGTGTGCATGTCGTCGACCAACGTGGGCATGCTCGACGCTATCGGCCGGAGCGACCGGGTGGTAGGAGTGAGCGGCCGGCAATACCTGACCAACGCCGCCGTCAGGTCCGCGGCCGCCGAGGTGGGCTACGAAGGAGCCATGGACTATGAGAGCCTCCTTGCCGTGCAGCCCGACATAGTGCTCATCTACGGCATCGGCGGCGAGAGCCAGCTGGCGGCAAAGCTGTCGGAACTGGGAGTCACCTACGTCTACATATCCGACTTCGAGGAGCAGAGCCCCCTGGCCCGCGCCGAATGGACAGTGGCGCTCGGGGCCCTTGCCGGAACCGACGCCCGCGACTACATGGCCCGCGTCGAAGCCGCCTACCGGCCCGTCAGCGACTCCGTGGCAGTGATGCTCAACGCCCCCTACGGCGGCTCATGGTTCATTCCGGGCAAGGGCAGCTACATGTCGCGCCTGATCAGCGACGCCGGCGGCCGCATCACAGCGCCGCAACCCGACGGCACCGACAGCCGGCCCATCGACATCGAAGTGGCCGTGCCTGCCCTCAACTCCGCCCGCATATGGCTCAACCCCGGCCAGGTAACCGACGCCGCCTCGGCCCGGCGCCTGGCGCCCCACGCCCGCTTCGGCGGCGAAATATGGAATCAGACGCCCGACTTCTACGAATCGGGGGCCGCACGGCCCGACGCGGTGGTCGGCGAGCTGCGGCAAATCTTCGCGGGCAATGCCGACGGCGCCGACGGCACCATGCGCTACTTCACCCGACTCAGATGAAACGCAGCCTCATTTTCGCCACCCTTCTGCTGCTCACGGCGATGCTGTTCATGCTCGACGTGGCCACCGGCACGGTAAGCATACCGCTGCCGCAGGTCTGGGCCGCCCTGACCGGAGGCGACTGCCCGGAGCAGACCCGCAGCATCGTGGTGAACCTGCGCCTGATCAAGGCCGCCACGGCCCTGCTTGCCGGCATGGCCCTGAGCATCAGCGGCTTGCAGATGCAAACGCTCTTCCGCAACCCGCTGGCGGGCCCCTACGTGCTGGGGCTCAGCTCGGGCGCATCGCTCGGAGTGGCCCTGCTGCTGCTCACGGGCACGGCCTCCGCCATGGGCATAGCCGGCGCGGCGATGCTCGGCGCGGCAGCCGTGAGCGCCTTGCTCCTGGCCGTCAACCGCCGGATATCCGACGTGATGACCCTGCTGATTCTCGGCATAATGTTCTCGTCGGCCATCAGCTCGGTGGTGCAGATTCTCCAGTATCTGAGCGATGAGCAGGCGCTCAAGAGCTACGTGGTGTGGACCATGGGCTCGCTCGGCGAAGTAACGGCCCCCCAGCTGGCCATCCTCGCCGGCGCGACGGCCGCCGGCCTCGCCCTCACCCTCTTCACCGTCAAGCCCCTCAACCTGCTGATGCTCGGCGAAACCTATGCCCTCACGTCGGGAATCAGCCTCAGGCGCTCGCGCATGCTCATACTCGGCGCCGTGACGCTGCTCGCAGGCAGCGTAACGGCATTCTGCGGCCCTATAGGCTTCATAGGCCTGGCCGTGCCCCACATTGCCCGCGCCCTATTCCGCTCGGCCGACCATCGGGTGCTCCTTCCCGCCTCGGCCATAATCGGCGCCGCCATGCTCATTGCGTGCGATTTGCTCTCGCGCCGCTTCCTCATTCCCATCAATGCCGTCACCTCCCTGGCCGGCATCCCGATAGTCATCTACATAGTGACCCGCCGATGATTTCGCTCAACGACCTCACCATCAGCAACAGCCCGGAGCGCATCCTGCTGCGCGACGCCTCTCTGACGCTCCCCGACAATACCCTCACGGCCCTGATTGGCCGCAACGGCTGCGGCAAGTCCACGCTGCTGCGCGTAATCGCAGGCCTGCAGAAGCCCCTGGGCGGCTCGGTGACCATCAACGGAGTGAACCCCCACAAGGCCCCGGCCGCAAAACTGGCATCGACGGTGGCCGTGGTCACCACCGACGCCCCGAGGGTGGCCAACCTCACCTGCCGCGAGCTGGCGAGCCTCGGCCGGGCGCCCTACACCGGCCTCTTCGGCCGCCTTTCGGCCGCCGACCGCCAACGGGTCGACCGGGCCATCGCCGCCGTGGGCATGGACTCATTCGCCTCGCGCCGCGTCACCTCGCTCTCCGACGGCGAGATGCGCCGCATCATGATTGCGCGCGCGCTCGTGCAAGACACCCCCGCCATTCTGCTCGACGAGCCCACGAGCTTCCTCGACGTGCCCGGCCGCCACGAAATCTGCTCGCTGCTGGCCGCCCTGGCCCGCAACGAAGGCAAAACCATACTCTACTCCACCCATGAGCTCGAGCCCGCCCTGCGCATGGCCGGCTACATGCTGCTCATCGACGGCGCCCGGGCCACCCTGCTCCCCCCAGCGGCCATGCGCGCCCATCCCCCCTTCAGGCTATTAAACCGATTAGCCTGATTAGCCCCAAAATTTTACCAATTAGTCCAATTCACACAATCAACCCGATCAAAATCATGAAAAAAACAACCTTTCTGGGCCTCCTTGCAGCCGCAGCGCTGCTCGTAGCATCGTGCGCCCGCAAGGAGGAAGTCACGGCCGACTACCGCGTGATTCCCCTACCCCGCGAAATAGCCCACAACGCCGACGGCGGCAGCTTCACCCTCACCGACGCCACCGTGATTACCTACCCCGAGGGCAACGACGCCATGCGGCGCAACGCCGAATTCCTGGCGGAATACCTCGGCGAACTGACCGGCCGCAACCTCAAGGTAACCGACTCGCCCGCCAACCGCGATGCCATAGCCCTGCTCTGCAACCTCGAGAGCGAAAACCCCGAGGCCTACACCCTTACCGTCACCCCCGACCTGATCACCATCAACGGCGCCACCCCCGCCGGCAACTTCTACGGCATACAGACCCTGCGCAAGTCTGTGCCCCGCACCGGCGACTTCAACGTCAGCTTCCCCGCCGTGGCCATCGCCGACGAACCCCGCTTCGCCTATCGCGGTGCCATGCTCGAGGTGTGCCGCCACTTCTACCCCGTCGACTCCGTGAAGCAGTTTATCGACATGCTCGCCCTCCACAACATCAACCGCTTCCACCTGGGCCTCTCGCAAGACCAGGGCTGGCGCATCGAAATCAAGAGCCACCCCGAACTCACCGCCATCGGCTCCATGCGCAAGGGCACCTGCATAGGCCACGACCTCGACAGCTCCGACTCCATCCCCTACGGCGGATTCTTCACCCAGGACGACGCCCGCGAAATAGTCAGATACGCCGCCGAGCGCCACATAACCGTTATCCCCGAAATCAACATGCCGGGCCATATGCTCGCCGCCCTCGCCTCTTATCCCGAGCTGGGTTGCACCGGAGGCCCCTACGAGGTGTGGCAGCGCTGGGGAGTGAGCGACGACGTGCTCTGCGCCGGCAATGACTCCGTGCTGACGTTTATCGACGACGTGCTCGCCGAAATCGTCGACATTTTCCCCTCGGAATATATCCACGTGGGCGGCGACGAATGTCCCAAGGTGCGCTGGGAGGCTTGCCCCAAGTGCCAGGCCAAGGCCCGTCAGCTCGGCCTGAAAGCCGACGCCGCCGGCACCGTTGAGCAGAAGCTGCAGAGCTACATCATGCACCATGCCGCCGACTTCCTCGCCTCCCGCGGCCGCAAGATGATCGGATGGGACGAAATTATCGAAGGCGGACTCGCCCCCGGAGCCATCGTCATGTCTTGGCGCGGCGAAGAAGGCGCCCGCGAGGCCGCGCGCCAGGGCAACGACGCCATCCTCACTCCCACCAACTACTGCTACTTCGACTACTACCAGACCCTCGACACCGACAACGAACCCATCGCCATAGGCGGCTACGTGCCCATCGAGAAGGTCTACTCCTTCAATCCCGCCCCCGACGACATGCCTTCCGACCAGAAGCCTCACATAATCGGCGCCCAGGCCAACCTCTGGACCGAATATATCCCCACCTACTCCCAGGTGGAATACATGATGCTCCCACGCCTCGCAGCCCTGGCCGAAGTGCAGTGGACCGACCCCGCCGACAAAGACTACCGAGACTTCGCCCGGCGCCTGCCCGGACTCATCAACCAATACCGCACACGGGGATATAACTACGCCTCTCACGTGTTCAACGTCAACGCAACCCTCACCCCCGACAGCGACAGGAAGGCCATAGTGGCCGAATTCAGCACCGTCGACGACGCTCCGGTGCACTACACCCTCGACGGCACCGAACCCACCGGCCAGTCAACCCCCTACTCCGGACCGGTTGAAATCACCTCAACCGCCGTAATCAAGGCCGTGGCCGTGCGCCCCGAGGGCAACAGCCACATCTTCACCGACAGCGTCACCTTCAACAAAGCCACCGCACGCCGCATCACCCTTGCCGGCCAGCCCCACTCGCGCTATAGCGGCGACGGAGCAGTGACCCTCGTCGACGGCAAATACGGCACCACCGCCTTCACCGCCGGCGGTTGGCTCGGATTCAACGGCACCGACCTCGACGCCACCATCGACCTGGGCGAACCCACCGAGATATCGGCCGTGACCCTCCGCACGCTCGTCGACGTGCCCGACTGGATTCTCGATGCCGGCGCCATTACCGTTGCCGTGTCGGCCAACGGCACCGACTTCACCCGGGTGGCCCGCGAGGAATATCCCCTCAACGGCCCCAACACGCCCGTCGAGGTGGTGGCCCACAAACTCGGCTTCGCCCCCGTAACGGCCCGCTACGTCCGCATCCTCGCCACCTGCTGGCCCCACATGCCCGCCTGGGAAAAACGCGCCAACGGCGCCCCCGCATTCCTCTTCGTCGACGAAATCATCATCGACTGAGCCCGTGTAAGTGGAGGGTGGAGAGTGGAGAGTGGAGAGTGGAGGGTGGAGGGTGGAGGGAAGAGAGTGGAGGGTGGAGAGTGGAGAGAAACCCTCTGCCCTCTGCCCTCTGCCCTTTAACCATCCTCTTTTCGTATCCTCGCGGTAGAAACATTTGCATTATTTCATCCTTTTCCTTAGATATTCGACGAAAAATGCTTAATTTTGTCGCATAATTTGCAACGTTAACCGCGAGATAATGTCGCATCAGCGATTTTCATTATGTATATACACGAAAGAGAGAATTGGCCTGACTTCCGTTGGGACGACTCACAAGTGTCTCTTCTTCAGGAGCTGATATGCCGTAAGCAAGGTTTGCTATATGGCAGGTTGAGCTCTTTGGGCTTTGACAGCAAGCTCAGAGCTATGGCAGAAAATCTGACCCGCGATGTGGTGTACTCATCAGAGATTGAAGGCATCCGCCTGAACGTGGACGATGTGCGTTCTTCAATAGCCCGACGATTGGGCATTGAGAATGTCAGGTACACGGCGCCTTCACACTACATCGACTCGGTTGTAAACGTAATGCTCGATGCCGTTCAAAACTACAATCAGCCTCTGAGCGCGGAAAAACTGTGTGGCTGGCAAGCGGCATTCTTTCCAACAGGCTTCAGCGAAGGCTGCCCGATTGAAGTAGGCAGATACCGCAGCAACGAGGAGCATATCGTCAGCGGTATGTTCGGACGTGAGAAGATTCACTACATCGCGCCATCGCCTGACCGGATTGAGGGCGAGATGCAACGCTTTCTGTTGTGGTTTGATAGCGAAGAGCCGGTTAGCAGCGTTATCCGTTCTGCTATCGCCCACTTCTGGTTTGTCAGCATCCATCCTTTTGAAGATGGCAACGGAAGATTAGCACGTATTCTTTCAGATATGCTGCTGGCACGTGGAGAGAAGAGCGGCTACCGCTTCTATAACATCTCATCACAGATAAATAAAGACAAGAATCGCTACTACAACATTCTGGAGCGAATGCAGCATGGCGACGGCGACTTGACAGAGTGGCTGGTGTGGTATATGCAAAAGCTTATCGATGCGCTTGATGAAGCAGAAGCTATCGTAACCACGATACTGAACAAAAGCTTCTTCTGGCAAAAGGCCTCTGCTGTTCCTATGACTGAACGCCAAATCAAAACGCTGAATCTCTTCCTCGACGGCTATGAGTCAAAGATAACCACTAAAACGTGGGCATCGCTGGCTCAGTGTTCGAAAGACACTGCCATCCGCGATATTCAGGATTTGACCGATAAGAACATTCTGGTCATTGACTTACCCGGAGCAAAGCGTCCAAGTTATTCAATAGTCTACGATGCAGAAGACCTGACTCCGTTTTTTACCGATGTGACCATTACAGAAGAAAAAGGCATACCATACCTTTGTGCTCTGTTCAAAGGGAAGAAACCCGTTCGCGAAAGGCTGCTCAAACTTGACGCAGAACGCTATCAGAAAGGTGAGCTGCCCCTATCCAATCTGCTTGGCAAGTATTGTTCATATATTATGACAGGAAAATAACCTCCCTAAAAAA
>CAYUFQ010000042.1:0-10977 GCA_964444045.1 uncultured Bacteroides sp. | reverse complement strand
TGTAGGACTGCGAGGCGTAGTATTCGGTGGCGCGGCCTATGATGATGCCCACGAGCAGACCGACAACCACTGCCAGCGATATGTAAGTCCAGTTGGGAATCTCCAGCAGCCACATAATCAGGAAAGTGGCGCCGACGATTAGCACGGAGCTGATGTTGGTGCCCACATTGAGCGAGCCGAGCAGCTGCTTGATGCCTGCGTTTTCTTTGGTCTTCACCGTGAAGATGCCGATTATCGAGAGCAGAATGCCCACGGCGGCAATGAGCATGGGGGCGAACACGGCCTTGAGCTGCAGGCTCTCGGCTCCGGCGGCGAAAGCGTTGCCGTCGGCGGCCATACCGCCGGCAGCGGCGGCTGCGCCCAGGGCGGCAGTGGCCAGGATTGAGCCGCAGTAGCTCTCGTAGAGGTCGGCGCCCATGCCGGCAACGTCGCCCACGTTGTCGCCCACGTTGTCGGCGATGGTGGCGGGGTTGCGGGGGTCGTCTTCGGGAATTCCGGCTTCAACCTTGCCCACAAGGTCGGCGCCTACGTCGGCGGCCTTGGTGTAGATGCCGCCGCCCACGCGGGCAAACAGTGCCTGAGTGCTGGCGCCCATGCCGAAGGTGAGCATGGTGGTGGTGATCATGGTCAGTTTGTGCGTGCCGGGTTCGTCAACGAGACAGTCGAGCAGCAGATACCAGAACGAAATGTCGAGCAAGCCGAGACCCACTACTACCAGACCCATCACTGCGCCTGAACGGAAAGCCACGCGCAGGCCGCTGTTGAGCGACTGGCGGGCGGCGTTGGCCGTGCGGGCTGAGGCGTAGGTGGCCGTCTTCATGCCGAGGAATCCGCTCAGGCCGCTGAAGAAGCCGCCGGTGAGGAATGCGACGGGCACCCAATTGTTCTGCAGGTGGAATACATAAGCCATGATGGCGAAAATAATCACGAGGCAGAGGAACACGACGCCAACAATCTTGTATTGCTGCTTCAGGTACGACATGGCGCCCTTGCGCACGTGCGACGCAATCTTGGCCATGGTGGGGGTTCCCTCCGACTCTTTCTTCATCTGCCGGTAGAAGTAAGCGGCAAATAATAAGGCGAGTATGGCCGAAGCCGGTACAAGCCAAAACAGAGTATTCTCCATTTGTAAATAATTTAGAAAAACGTGAATTTTGATGAAAATATGCCACAAATTTACGCAGATTCCCTGAAATCTGCAAACAAAACTTTTCTGTAGCCTTCCGAAATGTATTTTCTGCAAAATTCAAAGGCGGAGTGAGCGTTATTTAAGTTTTTTTTCGTAAGTTTGCGGTCTGATTCCTATATATAAATAAGTATTTTCGCGAATTGACCATATAAATGAAAGTTCTGAAGTTTGGCGGCACGTCGGTCGGCACTCCCGGAAGCCTGATGAGTGTGAAGGAGATAGCGCTCAGTCAGTCAGAGGATTGCGTGATAGTCGTGTCGGCTCTTGGTGGCTTGACCGACTGCCTTATCTCAACGGCTGAGATGGCTTCGGCCGGCAACGCCGCGTATCTCGACAGCCATGCCGCGATATGCCGGCGCCATCACGACGTATGTGCCGCCGTGCTCGATGCCGGGCAGGCCGGCCCGACGCTGAAGGAGGTGGATGCGCTGCTCGATGAGCTGCAAACCATTTTCAGGGCTATCTTTCTGCTCGGCGAGCTCACGGAGCGGAGCAAGGACCTGGTGGTGAGCTACGGCGAGCGGATGTCGAGCCGCATAGTGGCCGCGATGATTCAGGGCGCGGTGCTTGCCGATTCGCTCGACTTCATCCGCACGCGCCGCAATTACGGCAAGAGCGTGCTCGACCAGGGGGCCACGTCGGAGCTGATCGCCGCTAAGTTCGGCGCGCTGAAAGGCCGGCGCACGGTGATAGTGCCGGGATTCATTGCCCGCGACGAAGCCAACCGCATTTCAAATCTCGGACGCGGAGGCAGCGACTACACCGCCGCGATAATTGCCGCCGAGCTCGGAGCCGGAGTGCTTGAGATATGGACTGACGTCGACGGGTTCATGAGCGCCGACCCCAGGGTGGTGAAAGATGCGCGCATAATCGACAGGCTCAGTTTCGTCGAGGCGATGGAGCTGTGTAATTTCGGAGCTAAGGTGGTGTATCCCCCCACGATCTACCCCGTTTTTCACCGCAACATACCGATTCTGATAAAAAACACCTTCAACCCCTCGGCCGCCGGCACTCTGATTACCGAAGAGCATGCCGGGGGTGATTGCCGGCAGACTCTCGGCGTGAGCGCCATAGCCGATACCCGGCTGATTAGCCTCGAGGGAGGCTCGCCCGCAATATATGAGCGGATGATAAATGCGCTGACCCGCATTGGAGTGGAAACCTTCTTGCCCGACGGCAAAAACTGCTGCGCCATGCGTGCCGCCGATGCCCCGAGGGCCGAAAAGGCGCTGCGCGAGGAGTTTGCCCAGGAGCTCGTCAACGGCGAAGTGAGCGGGGTTGCCGTGTCTGACCGCCTGGCCACGCTGGCCGTGGTGGGGCGCGGAGGTATCGACGACGCCCCGGGCCGGCTGGCTGCCGCGCTCAACTGCCGGGGAATCCCCGTGGCTCACGGGCCGCAGCAGGCATCGCCCGACACTGTGGCCTGCATGGTTGATGGCGATAATCTTGCCGAGGCCCTGAAAATCATTCATTCAGTTTTCATTAACAACGAACAATAATTATACTGATAATCTGACCTGACACCCGATGATAAAGAAATTTTTCCTATCGTTTCTTGGCTCCATGGCCGCAATATGGCTTTCGTTCCTTCTGCTGGGGCTGCTTGCAGTGCTGACGCTGGTGGCCGTTGTCAACGGCCTCAACGGCGACTGGAAGGAGATGCTGGCCGCAAAGGTCGACAGCAACACCGTACTGACCCTTAACCTGTCGGGCGAGGTGACCGAGCGTGGATTGAACGCCGATATAATGAACCTCGTTACCGACGATTTTGAGCGGGGAGTGAACCTGAGCCAGACCGTAAGCTGCATATACCGCGCCGCCCACGACCCGAGAATCAAAGGCCTGTACATCACCTGCAACGGCGCCACCGGCGGAGTGGCCTCGATGCAGGAGCTCAGCGAAGCGATAAAGTATTTTAACTCTCAGAGCGACAAGTGGGTGATTGCCTACGCCGACAATTACGCCCAGGGAGAGTATTTCGCCGTCAGCGGTGCTGACGAGATGTGGCTCAACCCGGTCGGCGCGGCCGATATCCACGGTCTGTCGGCCACCACGGTGTTCTACACCGGTCTGCTCGAAAAGCTCGGCATCAAAATGCAGGTGCTCAGGGTCGGCACGTTCAAGAGCGCCGTCGAGCCGTTCATGCTCAAGGAGCCGAGCGAGGCCAGCCGTATGCAGCAGCAATCGTATATGAACTCGATATGGAATGCCGTGCGCAACGATATTGCCGCTAACCGCGGACTCGATTCCGGCGAGCTTGACCGTCTGGCCGATGAGTTCACCTTTTCGATGCCGGCCGATTCGCTTAAAAGCCTCGGCGTGATAACCGGCATTGGCTATCGCACCGATGCTGAGAGCCATATAGCCGGGCTGATGCACGAAGACAACTTCGGCGACGTGAATAAAATCTCCGTTGAGAGATATGCCTCTACCTTCGACGAAACCGACTATTCTTATCTGCCCGGAGTGAACGGCGGCACCAAGACGATTGCCGTGGTTTATGCCGTTGGCGATATAGTCGACGAAGGTTCGGAGGGCATAGTGGGCAACAGGATGGTTGACCGCATTACCCGGCTCACCAACAATTGCGACGACCTGGCCGGACTCATCCTGCGCGTCAATTCGCCCGGCGGAAGCGCCTTCGCTTCCGAGCAGATATGGCATGCGCTGCAGGAGTTCAAGCAGAAAACGGGCCTGCCGTTCTACGTGTCGATGGGCGACGTGGCCGCATCGGGCGGTTACTATATAAGCTGCGGAGCCGACGTGATTTATGCCGACTCTACCACCATAACCGGCTCGATAGGCATATTCGGCATGATTCCCGACATCAAGGGGCTGCTCAATAATCATCTGGGCATCACCACTTCTACCGTCAATACCAACCGCAACGGCAACTTCCCGAGCCTCACTTCGCCGATGACTCCCGAGCAGACCCGTAAGATGCAGGCCTACATCGAGCGCGGATACGACCTCTTTACCCGCCGTTGCGCCGAGGGGCGCCACATGAGCCAGGACTCGATTAAGGCGATAGCCGAGGGTAGGGTGTGGTCGGGCGCTCAGGCCATGGAGATTGGTCTGGTTGACCGCGCCGGGTCGCTGCGTGCCGCCATTGCCGGACTGGCTGCCGATTTCAACCTTACCGGATATAAGGTGAAATGTTATCCCGAGGTCGAGGCCGACTGGCTTGACCTGCTCATGGCCATGAGGGCCGATGATGAAGAGGCTGACCTGGACGTGAGGATGCATGCCGCAGATGCGGCCCGGCTGACGGGTGAGGCCCGCGGGCTCATCAAGAAGGTGAACGAGCTGCGCGAGGCTCCGAAGGTGCAATGCCGCATGGAGGATATAGTAATATTCTAAGCTACACACGTACACGATATGGCGAAAAAGTCAACATCGCATGCAATAGTCAGGAATCTGCTGCTCAAACCGCTGTCGGCGCTCTACGGGGTGGTCACCTCCACGCGCAACAAAATGTTTGAGTGCGGAGTGCTGTCGCAGCGCGAGTTTGACATCCCGGTGCTCGTTGTGGGCAATATAGCCGTTGGGGGCACCGGCAAAACCCCTCATACCGAATATCTCATCGAGCTGTTGCGCACGCGGTATAATATAGGTGTGCTGTCGCGCGGATATAATCGCCGCACCAAGGGCTTCAGGCTCGCCACCGACCAGTCGAATGCCGCGCAGATAGGCGACGAACCCTATCAGATTTTCCGCAAGTTCGGCAATAAGGGAGTAATGGTGGCCGTGTGCGAGGACCGCTGCCACGGCATCGACCGCATGCGCGAAATCAATCCCGACCTGAACCTGATTCTGCTCGACGACGCGTTTCAGCACCGCTACGTCAAGCCCACGGCCTCGATTGTGCTCACCGAATATTCCCGCCCGGTGTTTTCCGACTCCATGCTGCCGGCCGGCCGCCTGCGCGAGGGCATGGGGGCCCTTCAGCGGGCCGACATAGTGGTGGTGACGAAGTGCCCGGCAGACATGAAGCAGCTTGAATACAGGCTCTTTGACCGCGACCTTCACCTCTACCCGTATCAGAAGCTGTTTTTCAGCCGCTATGTCTATGGCGAACCGGTGCCCGTGTTCCCCGAAGCGACCACCGAGCGGCCGAGCCTCACGGCCATGACCGACGACGACATAATAGTGGCGCTTGCAGGCATAGCCAACCCCAAGCCTTTCGTAAAGCATCTGCGCACGTCGAAGGCGCGCATCAGGGGGCTGCTGTATGCCGACCATCATAATTTCAACAAGAACGACCTGGTGGAGCTGATTAACAAAATCAAAACGTCGGGCAATCCGGCCCGCACCAGGGTGATGACCACCGAAAAGGACGCGATGCGCCTGCGCGGCATCGCCAATCTGCCTAAGGGGCTCAAGCGCAGGCTCTTCTATATTCCCGTGTCAGTCAAGTTTATATCCAACTCGATTAACGGGCCGCAACCGGCCGGACAGCAGTTTGCCGAGGCCGTGATGAAGATTCTTGAAAACAAAAATAAAATCTGATTCGTTTAAAAAACTCAAGTGAAACAGAATATGATCGAAAAAATCAAACAGACAGCAGACTTTCTGCGCTCACGCATTGACGGCCAACTGCCTAAGCTGGGCATAATAATGGGCACCGGACTCGGCACCCTCAGCGACCTGATTGAAGACAAGCAGGTGATTCCCTATTCCGAGATTCCCAACTTCCCGGTGTCGACCGTCGAGGGGCATTCGGCCAACCTGATTGTGGGCAATCTGGCCGGAAAGCGCGTTATCGGCATGCAGGGCCGCTTCCACTACTACGAGGGCTACGACATGAAGCAGGTCACCTTCCCCGTGCGCGTCATGAAGGAGCTGGGTGTGGAAACTCTCTTTGTGAGCAATGCCGCCGGAGGCATGAACAAGGAGTTTCGCGTTGGCGACGTGATGATTATCACCGACCATATCAACTTCTTCCCCGAAAATCCGCTGCGCGGCAGGAATTACGATGAACTCGGCCCCCGCTTCCCGGCCATGACCGAGGCCTACAGCAAGCGTCTGGTCAAGCTGGCCGATGAGATTGCCGATGAAAAGAACCTCCATGTGGTTCATGGAGTATATATAGGCGTTACCGGTCCGACCTTTGAAACCCCTGCCGAATACGAGGCATTCCGTGTGCTCGGCGCAGATGCCGTCGGCATGAGCACCGTGCCCGAAGTGATAGTGGCCAACCATGCCGGCATGACGGTGTTCGGCATCAGCGTGATTACCGACCTCGGCGGCAAGGAAATCACCGACGTGCCCAGCCATGAGGAGGTGCAGAAGGCCGCAGTCTATGCCCAGCCCACCGTGCTGGCTCTTGTTCACGAAATGGTGGCCCGCTGCTGAATGGAAACGGAAATATCGCAACTCGGCGAGTTTGGCCTGATTGACCGGCTCACGGAGAATCTGCCCAGGCATAACGGCTCGACGCTCACCTCGGTGGGCGACGATGCCGCCGTTATGGACTTCGGCCCCGACAAGGAGGTGCTGGTGAGCACCGATATGCTGCTCGAAGGTGTGCACTTCGACCTGACCTATGTGCCGCTGAAACATCTGGGCTACAAGAGTGC
Source organism: uncultured Bacteroides sp. (assembly GCA_964444045.1). Lineage (GTDB taxonomy): Bacteria > Bacteroidota > Bacteroidia > Bacteroidales > Muribaculaceae > UBA3263. The sequence continues at coordinate 4,209 of CAYUFQ010000042.1, read as the reverse complement.
CGTGGTGAATTTCAGCGACATCTATGCCATGAACGGCACTCCGCGCCAGCTCGTGGTGGGGCTGGGCGTGAGCAAGCGGTTCACTGTTGAACACCTTGAAGAGCTCTATGCCGGCATCCGGCTGGCCTGCGAGGTGTATGGCGTTGACCTGGTTGGTGGCGACACCACTTCGTCGCGCTCGGGCCTTGTCATCGCAGCCACCATCATAGGCGATGCCCCGAAGGGCACCGTGGTGCGCCGCAGCGGCGCCAAGCCCACCGACCTGATTTGCGTGAGCGGCGACCTCGGAGCCGCCTACATGGGCCTGCAGGTGCTTGAACGCGAAAAAACAGCCTCCGCCGGTCAGAAGGATTTCACCCCCGACTTTGCCGGAAAGGAATATCTGGTGGAGCGTCAGCACAAGCCCGAAGCGCGCAAGGATATAGTCAAGGAACTGGCCGAAGCCGGCATCATGCCCACTTCGATGATCGACGTGAGCGACGGCCTTTCGTCCGAGCTGCTCCATCTGTGCAAAGCCTCCGGAACCGGGTGCCGGGTATATGAGGAGCGCATCCCCATCGACTATCAGACCGCCGTCATGGCCGAGGAGCTGAACATGAACCTCGTCACGGCCGCGATGAATGGCGGCGAGGACTACGAGTTGCTCTTCACGGTTCCGCTCACCGCCCATGAAGCCGTGTCGAAGCTCAAGGGAGTGAGGGTGATAGGTTATATGGATCCACCCGACAAAGGATGCGCGATGATTGGCCGCAACGGCGAGGAAATCCCCCTTCGCGCCCAAGGCTTCAATCACCTCTCCCCCCAACAATAATCCCCGCCCTCTGCAAGGCCGCCCTCCCGGCGGCCTTCAGTATATTTTATGAATAGATTAAATTGATAAGCGCTTGGCTTCATCAAATAATTTGTCTGCTATAAAAGGCCATCTGTCATTGTTGAGGGAAATGATATCCTCAGGCTCGGGAAAATCCCATATTTTGTTGAACGCTTTCAAAATGTCAGTCTCAGTTAGCGTATATGGATTTCGCTTGATTGCCCAGGTAATCATTTCTGAGAGAGAGTAATTTTTCAGTAATTCATGAATATCCCAAAAGTCTTTCGGCCGATTGCCGGTGACAACTGCCAATAGTTTCATGGCTGCAATCTCTTTGTCTGAGGCCAGTCTGATTCCCTGTTCATAAATAATGGGAAATATCGTTTGTTCATCGTAGCATAGGTCAAGTTTTATCAGAGAGTTGGCAGTGTCTCCGACATATATTGTATAAACCATTTGCCGATTATTCAAGCAGTCAATGTTTTCACAAATAGCAAATAAGTTTGTCAAGTTATGTTGCAATGATTTGCAATCCAGTGAGCCATATTCGCGATTGGTAAATAAATCAATATCGATTGACTTCCGATGACCCAATTGCAGTGCGAGTGCGGTTCCGCCCGCGAGGTAAAAATCATTAAACGCTTGGCATTGCATCAGGCGTTGGATATAGTTATTCAAACAAGGCGTAACGGTCGAAAGGTGTAGCGTCATAAGTGTTTCCGGGCGTTTTGTTGGCGACGGGCGGCAAGGCGTCGGTCGTCGATTTGAATGAGGATTTGTTTTACGGTTGATTTACCGTAAAAACGTATAATCTCGGTTATGGTCTGCTCATCGCCGTATTCAAACGCCCGCTGAATGATTTGTCGGCGGGCCGATTGCCAGTTGATTTTAGACAAATCGCTATCCCAAAAAATATGGCGCGAAATCTTTGTCATATCCGGCGTTGACTGCGTCGTCGCACGCGAAGCAAGATATACGTCGTGGTTGGCTTGTATGATATAAAAATATCCGGGTTTATCAATATTGAAGGCCTTTTCAAGGGCTAACGACACGTTTGCGGTAATGCGTCTATGGTTATTGACATAGTCACTTATGCGCTGCGGCGGCAGACCGCACTTTTCGGCCATCTGGCGTCCGGTCGTTCCGGTTTGGGTCATAATATATTTAATCACCGAACCAACGTCAAGAGAGTGATATTGTAGAAATCTCAAATATTCCATATTTAATATATTTGAGTGCAAATATACTAAATTTCAGTGATATCACCAAATCTGGTTATCGAAGGTCTGTAAGCCTCGCGTTCTGGTTGCATGATTTAGAAGAATTAATTGGCGGATTTGGTTAAGTTGCGGCGGGAATTTTGGCGGAATTTTGGGCAAATAGTTGCGGGGGTTGGAAAGTTTTGGTAAATTTGCTGACGTAAATTTATTTATCGCTTTTTTGATTATGTCTGCGTGGGTAATATGGCTTATAGCCGCCGCCGTTTTGCTGCTTGCCGAGGTTCTTTCGCAAGCAGTGTGGGCAATGTGTTTCGCCGTGGGATGCCTTGCGGCCATGGTTCTCTCGTTTTTCATTCCGTCGGCCGCGGTGCAGGCTATCGTAGCCGCCGTGGTGGCTGTGATGTCGTGGATTCTGTTCGCGCCGGCGGTGCGCCGGTGGGAACACAGGCGCTCGAAGCAGTCGCGCACGGGCATGGACGCCCTGTTGGGCCGCAAGGCCGTGGTGACCGAAGAGATTCGCCCCGGCGAGTGCGGCCGCGCACGCATCGACGGCGACTTCTGGCAGATTCGTGTGCCCGGGGTTGACCGCATTATCCGTCGCGGCGAGGAGGTCAGCGTCACTGCCTACGACTCCATTATACTCACCGGTGAACTCCCTTCGTGACGAAAATCTGACACGTAACCATATAAAAATCTCATAACCACCATGAACACAACAGTAATTCTTGCCGGAGTCATAGTGATTCTTGCCATTGTGATTATTTCGGCCGGTGTCAAGGTCGTGCCTCAGTCGGAAACCCGCGTAATCGAGCGCCTCGGGCGCTTTCACAGCGTGCTGGGTCCCGGCTTGAATTTCATAGTGCCTTTCATCGACCGCCCCAAGACCATATATACCCGCAGGGTTGAGAATGCCATAGGCGGCCGCACGGTAGTGCGCATGACCAGCACCACCGTTATCGACCTCCGCGAGCAGGTCTACGACTTTCCGTCGCAGCAGGTAATCACGCGCGATAACGTCACCACCGAAATCAACGCCCTGCTTTATTTCCAGATTGTCGACCCGAAGAAAGCCGTATATGAAATCGACAACCTGCCCAACGCCATCGAGAAGCTGACCCAGACATCGCTGCGCAACGTAATCGGCGAGCTTGAGCTCGACGAGACCCTCACCTCGCGCGACACCATCAACTCGAAGCTTCAGGTGATACTCGACGACGCCACCAACAAATGGGGCGTGAAAGTGAACCGCGTAGAGCTGCAGGATATCACGCCGCCCGAAAGCGTGCGCGTGGCCATGGAGAAGCAGATGCAGGCCGAGCGCAACCGCCGCGCCGAGATTCTGAATGCCGAGGGCATGAAGCAGTCGCTCATCCTCAAGTCAGAGGGCGAGAAGGCCTCGCGCATCAATCAGGCCGAGGCCGTGAAGCAGTCGGAGATTCTGCGCGCCGAGGGTGAGGCCCGGGCCATTATCCTCAATGCCCAGGCAGAGGCCGAAGCCATTGCCAGGGTGGCCGAGGCCGTCAAGTCCACTCATACCGATCCCGCCACGTATATGCTGGCGATGAAGTATATCGACACGCTGCGCGAAATGACCTCGGGCAAAGACAACAAGACGGTCTATATTCCCTATGAGGCCTCGTCGGTTCTTTCGTCGCTCGGTTCCATCAAGGGGCTTTTCGGCACTGATAAGGCATAAAAAGGGCCTGAAATTATGTTATAGGGCATTTTTCTTGGATTACTGCGGAATTAGCAATAACTTCGTGGCTTACATAAACCGAAATTCTAAAAAACCTTACATCTATTTATCCTACATATGAGTTATCTGAAATTTGATAGGAATCAGATGATGAACCTGGATCATGCTCTCACAAAAGAGATGCTCCGCACTAATCAGACCGGTGCCTATCACTGCACGACGGTAGTTGACTGCAACACCCGCAAGCAACACGGCCTGCTGGTCATTCCGATTCCGGAACTCGACCCGAGCGCCAGCTACGTGATGCTGTCGTCGCTCGATGAAACGGTGATTCAGCATGGCGCTCCGTTTAACCTCGGGCTCCACCGCTACAGCGGCGGGGTGTACAGCCCGAAGGGTCATAAGTATATCCGCGAGTTTGACTGCGAGGACGTGCCCCGCACCACCTATCGCGTGGGCGGAGTGGTGCTGACCAAGGAGAA
>CAYUFQ010000041.1:0-11120 GCA_964444045.1 uncultured Bacteroides sp. | reverse complement strand
GGTCTATAATGTGGATTTGCATGATCTCCAGCCTGGGCAGTCGGTTTGGCTGATGGCCAACCACGGGAGCCATGATTGTGAAAATCGAAGAGATGCACCTCGACTGCGGCCCCGTTGCCGAGGCTGCCAAGGGAGATGTGTTTTCAATTAAGGTGCCGGCCAAGGTGCGCCTGAGCGACCGGCTGTATGTTTGGGACGTGATGGAATGAATATGGATGCGTTTCTCTTTGACCTCGACGGAGTGCTGATTGACAGCGAGGGGCTCTACACCGCCTTCTGGGATAAGACCGAACGGCTGTTTCCAACCGGTATTCCCGACTTTGCCCGCGCGATAAAGGGCACGAATCTGCCGGCCATTCTCGAGCTTTTCAAGCCCGGTGAGCGCGATGAGATAATGCGCCGGATTCTTGAGTTTGACAATAATCTTACTTATCCGCTCTTTCCGGGCGCGGAGCAGTTGCTGCAGCTGCTCTGCCGGCGCAACATCCCCGCCGCGCTGGTCACCTCGTCAAACCCCGAAAAGATGGAGCAGCTTTTCAGGCAGTATCCGCAGCTGCCCGGCTATTTCCGGGCTATCGTCAACGGTTCGATGGTGAGCCGCGGCAAGCCCGACCCCGAGGGCTATCTGCTTGCCGCCAGCATGGTGGGGGTGGAGCCGGGCCGTTGCATCGTGGTTGAAGACTCCCTGCAGGGCATCAGGGCCGGCCGCGCCGCCGGTGCCACAGTGTGGGGGTTGCAGACTACCATTGCCCCTGAGCTCGTTGAGGCCGAGGCCAATCGCGTCTTTCCCGATATTGCCGCCGTGCTTGCCGCCCTGGGCTGAACTGCATGCCATAATCGGGCGGCGAACAATTTGAGGCCGCGGAGTGTTTATCTGACAAATCTCACTCTAAAACATTCTATCGACCTATGATTACCTACACTGACGAAATGAAGCGAATTGAGTTCGCACCCGCCCCGAAGGCTATCCCTGAACATTTTGAGGCTGCGCCCGTGCGTCGCGTAGCTGCCGCCGATGCGTTTGCCGAAACCTCGGCGTTTGCCGACCTGAAGCTGGCTGTGCTCGCTTCGCTGGCCACCTTTGCCATGGCCGTGGGCGTATTTCTGGTGTAGCGCGCAACCAAACGGCATATAAATGAAGAGAGGTGGGCATCTGACGCGGTGCCCACCTCTTCAATCGTTTATAGATGTGTGTTATTGCTTATCTGAACTGGTATTCGATTTTTACGCCGAACATGCCCCAGTTAAAGTTGACGTCATCGTAGCCATAATAGGGAACGTAGTACTCGTAGGAGTCTTTGTCGGCTTGATAGAAGAGGCCTACCGAGCACTTGCGGTTCAGCTTGATGCCGGCGCCGATTTCCCATACAAAGCCGCCGCCGTCGGATTCATCTGCAAGCGGACGGCCGCCGTAGCCGAGGTTGAAGTGGGCATACAGCGAGCGGCCTTTGAGGAAGTCAAAGCGCGGAGTGTCGTAGCGCACGCCGGTGGTGAAGCGCAGGTCCCAGGTGTCGGTGAAGTTGGAAACGCCTACGTTGAAGCCCAGGCGGAAAATTTCCCACGAAATGCCGCTCGTGATGTGCCAGCGGTAGCCCCAGCCGAATTCCCATGCAAAGTCGGTGTCGGCGTCGCCAGTGAGCACGCCTATGCCGGTGTTGATAAACAGGCCGGAGTGGTTCCAGCTTTTGATTGCGGGTTCTTCGGCCTTTACGGCAATAGTGCGTTCGCTTGAGGTGCTTCGGATTATCTGGGCCGAGCCGCAGAGCGATGTGCCTGCGATGAGGCATGCAAGTAAAATCTTTTTCATAGTGAAGTATTTTTTTGATCAGGTTGTTGATTATATTATTTTTTCTTACCGTAGTCTTCGTCGACAACCGGAGCTGCTTTGAGTTCGGTTGTGTTGCCGCCCCAGTTTACGAAGTTGGCGGGATAGCCGAACATTTCGATTGTGGCGCCGGTGTTTGAAATCTCGAAGTTGAAGCGTGCGCCTACTATAAGGTCGCAGTCATATTTGCCCGAAGTGATGAATACGGCATATGAGCGCAGGTTTTCGAGAGTGCGGTCATAGCTGCTGAAGCTGCGTTTCGACAGTTCTGCGGCATCGAGGGTAATGGTTTCGTGAATGCGCTTGCCGATTACTTTTACTTCTACGGTGAGTGCCTGGGGATTTACCGTGGGGGTGAAGTCAAGCAGACGGGCTTCGGAGGTGCTGTAGAGATATGATTCCACCTCTTCTTTAGCCATTGCCGGAGCTGCGAGCGTGCATGCAGCCAACAGGCTAAGCATCAATTTCTTCATAAGCTGAATAACGTGATAAGTGATTGAGAATTGTTAAAATTTGTGGCAAATTTACACAAATTTTAGCAAATTACCCCCCCCAATGGTTAAAAAGTGTTAAAACAAAATTATCTGGCTGATTTTCATGTAAATAGAGCGGGCAGCCCGTCAGGAATTGGAGGGGCTGCCCGCATAAGTGGCCGTTGGGCCGTTATTATTCGAATATGTGTTTGAGCTTGGAGAAGAGGCGGCGCGTGGTCGACTCATCGGGCTTCATGTTGGGCTGGGTGCGCATCTGCTCGAAGGTGGCTTTCTGCTCGGCAGTGAGGTTTTCGGGGATATAAACCATCACGTTGATGAGCTCGTCGCCGCGGGTGCCGCCGTTGGGGTCGGGCACACCTTTGCCGCGCAGGCGCAACACCTTGCCGGGCTGAGTGCCGGCGGGAATGTTAAGTCGGGCGCGGCCAGTGATGGTGGGCACTTCGACGGCGCCGCCCAGAGTGGCCGTGGGGATGTCGAGCATCAGGTTGTAAATCACGTCGTTGCCGTCGCGAATCAGTTCGGGATGCTTGATTTCGTTGATTACCACCTGCAGGTCGCCGTTAACTCCGCCGTGGGCCGGAGCATTGCCTTTGCCCTTTATGGTGAGCACCATGCCGTCGCTCACGCCGGCGGGTATGTTGAAGCTGACGGTGTTTTCCTTGCGCTGCACTCCCGTGCCCGAGCATTGCTGGCAGGGAGTGGAGATGATTTTGCCGTCGCCATGGCATTGCGGACATACGGCCTCGCTCTGCATGGCGCCAAACATGGTTTGCTGCATCTGCACTATGGTGCCCTGGCCATGACAGGTGGGGCAGGTGGTGAAGGCGGTGCCGTCTTTCGCGCCGGTGCCTTTGCAGGCCGTGCAGGCATCGTTGGTGGGGATTTTCAGGGTTTTGGTCACTCCGGAGGCTATGTCGGCCAGCGATAGCTTCACGTTGATGCGCAGGTCGGAGCCTTTGCGCACGGGTTTGCGCCCGCGGGAGGTGCCGCGCCCGGCCGCTCCGCCGAATCCGCCGCCGCTGAATCGTCCGCCGAAAATATCGCCGAACTGGGCGAAGATATCTTCCATCGACATTCCGCCGCCGCTGAATCCGCCGAATCCGCCGCCGAATCCGCCGCCACCGAATCCTTGCGGACCCATCGAGTGGCCGAACTGGTCGTATTTGCTGCGTTTCTCGGGGTTGGAGAGTACGTCGTAGGCCTCGGCGGCCTCCTTGAATTTTTCTTCAGCCTCTTTGTCGCCGGGGTTTTTGTCGGGGTGATATTTGATAGCTGCCTTGCGGTAGGCCTTTTTTATCTCGTCGGCAGTGGCGCTCTTGGCCACTCCGAGCACTTCGTAATAGTCTCGCTTGGTCTCTGCCATAATTCTCTGCGTGTGGATTACTGGCCCACCGCCACTTTGGCGTGGCGAAGCACCTTGTCGTTAATCATATAGCCTTTCTGCACGGTGTCGATTACCTTGCCCTTCTGCTCTTCGGGGCCGGGCACCAGGGCAACGGCCTCATGGAGTTCGTCGTTGAACTCGGCTCCGGTCGAGTCCATGGCTTTCACGCCGTTTTGTTCGAGGTATTTCACGAACTTATTGTAGATAAGCGTCATGCCTTCTTTCACTGCCTCGGCGTCGGCCGAGTCTTTTATGGCGGCGAGTCCGCGTTCGAAGTCGTCGACTATCGGCAGCAGGCTTTTCATGGCCGATTCGGCTCCGTTGCGCAGAATTTCGGCTTTTTCCTTGAGGTTGCGCTTGCGCATGTTATCCATGTCGGCCATCAGGAAGAGATATTCCTTTTTCTCTTTTTCGAGGGCTGCCTCGGTTTCGGCGAGCTTGGCCTTGAGTTCTGCCACTTCAGAGTCCGCTTGTTCCCCCTGCGCGGAGGGGTTGGCGGCGTCGGTTGCTTCAACCTCGGCCTCGGGTGCGGCCTGCGGGCGGTTGTTAGGTGTATTTTCTTCGTGTTCCATATTCGGGTTACGATATTTGCGGTTGTGTTTGTTTCGTTTCATATATACTTGAATAGCAAAAACAGTGCCAGAGTGGTTATGGGTTGTATGCTACGGTTATAACGCTTCTGAAGGGGAAAGCGTTCAAATTTTTCTGCATACGTGAATCTCGCATCCGTCGAAACGCTGCGTGAGCAGGTCGGATAGAATCGTGGGGTCCACGTGGGGGAAAATGCCGTAAACGGCCGAGCCGCTGCCGCTCATCGAGGCGTAGATGGCGCCCATGGCCAGGAGTTCGGCCTTGATGCGGCCGATTTCGCTATGGAGCGGAATCACGGAGTTTTCGAAGGCGTTGGTTATGGTGGCGGCCCACTCGCCGACCGGGCGTGCAATCCGCTGCTTCAGCGGCTCGGCGGGCACCAGGGGCGTCACTCCGGCATAGGCCTCGGCCGTTGACACCCCGAAGGGGGGCTTGACTATGGCGATGGTGAGCGCCTGCAGCCCGGCCGGCAGCTCAATGCGGCGCAGGTCGGTGCCTATGCCGGTGCAGAGCTTCGGCTCGTCGAAGATGAAAAACGGGCAGTCGGCGCCGAGCCGGGCTGCCAGTGCTGCCAGTTGCTCCTTGTCGAGCCCTATGTTGTAGAGCTCGTTGAGGCCGCGCAGGGTGTAGGCGGCATCGGCCGAGCCGCCGCCGAGTCCGGCGCCGTCGGGAATGTTTTTGTGTAGGTGAATCAGAGTAGGGGGCAGGGCGCCGAGCGTGTCGGCCAGCAGGTTATAGGCCTTCATCACAAGGTTTTTCTCCGGCGGGCAGGCCACAGGCCGCCCCGTTACCACCAGCTCGGTGCGCTCCTTGGCCGGAGTGAGTTCCAGCAGGTCTTCCCAGTCGGTGTGGATCATCACCGTTTCTATCAGATGATAGCCGTCGGGCCTGCGGCCTGTTATATCGAGGCCAATGTTGATTTTGGCGTGGGGAAAGAGTATCATTTTTTCAATAGTTTGGGTTTAAGGGCTTCGGCGGTGTAGCCGCCGGCGGCCACAATCTGTTCGGGGGTGCCTTGCGCCACTATCTGTCCGCCGTCGTCGCCCCCTTCGGGCCCCATGTCGATTACGTAGTCGGCACATTTTATCACGTCGAGATTGTGCTCGATAATCAGCACGGTGTGGCCCGCCTCGATAAGGCGGTTGAAGGCGTGCATCAGGGTCGATATGTCGTGGAAGTGGAGTCCGGTGGTGGGCTCGTCGAAGATAAACAGGGTGGGGCGGGGCGACTCCTGCGACAGGTAGTAGGCCAGCTTGACGCGCTGGTTTTCGCCGCCCGACAGGGTTGACGACGACTGGCCGAGCTTTATGTAGCCCAGCCCTACCTCCTTGAGCGGCATGAGGCGCTGCACTATCCGCTTCTCAACGGCGGTGTTGCCTTCGGAAAAGAACGCAATCGCATCGTCGACCGTCAGGTCAAGCACGTCGGTGATGCTCTTGCCCCGGTGGGTCACTTCGAGTATCTCGGGGCGGAAACGCCTGCCGCGGCATGCCTCGCACGGAATGGTGATGTCGGCCATGAACTGCATTTCGATGGTTATAGTGCCCTCGCCCTTGCACTCCTCGCAGCGGCCTCCGGCGGTGTTGAAGCTGAAGTAGGCTGGGGTGAAGCCCATCTGTTGCGATGCGGGCTTCGATGCGTAGAGGGCGCGGATTTCATCGTAGGCCTTGAGGTAGGTGGCGGGGTTTGAGCGGGTTGAGCGCCCTATGGGGTTCTGGTCGATGAAGTCAACGGCCTCGATGCGCTTAAGGTCGCCCGCCAGGCCGGAGAAGGCTCCGGGCCGGTCGGCCTGGTCGCCGAGCGAGCGCACCAGGGCGCGAAACAGAATGTCGCGCACCAGAGTTGACTTGCCTGAGCCGCTCACTCCGGTCACCACCGTCATTACCTGCAGCGGAATCCTCACGTCGATGCCCTTGAGGTTATGTTCGCGCGCGCCTTTCACCTCAATCCAGCCTCCGGGCGAGCGGCGCGAGGCGGGCACCGGGATGGAGCGCCGGCCAAGCAGATAGTCGGCCGTGTAGCTTCCGGTGGCTGAGCCTATCCGGTCGGCCGGACCCTGATACACGATGGTGCCGCCGCCCGAGCCTGCGTCGGGGCCCACGTCGATTATGTAGTCGGCGCTTTGCATGATTTCCTCGTCGTGTTCAACCACCACCACCGTGTTGCCTATGTCGCGCAGTTTCTTGAGCACGGAGATGAGGCGGTCGGTGTCGCGCGGATGCAGGCCGATGCTCGGCTCGTCGAGGATGTAGAGCGAGCCCATGAGGCTGCTGCCGAGCGACGTGGCCAGGTTGATGCGCTGGCTCTCTCCGCCCGAGAGCGAATTGCTCAGGCGGTCGAGGGTGAGGTAGCCGAGCCCCACGTCGCAAAGGAATGTCAGGCGGTTGATTATCTCGGTGAGCAGGCGCGAGGCAATGGCGGCGTCGGTTTCGTTGAGCTTGAGCGCCTTGAACCAGGGCAGCAGCTCCTTGACCGGCAGGCCTACGAGCTCCATGATGGTCTTGCCCCCCACTTTGACGTAGGCGGCCTCGGGGCGCAGGCGGCCGCCGCCGCAGTCGGGACACACCGTTTTGCCCCGGTAGCGGGCCAGCATCACGCGATATTGTATCTTGTAGAGATTTTCCTCGACCATGCGGAAAAAGTTGTCGATCGAGGCTATGTCGCGGCTGCGTCCCTGCATGCCCCGTGGGCCGTGCCATAGCAGGTCTTTCTGCTCGGGGGTGAGTTCGGCGTAGGGCTTGTGGATGGGAAATCCGGGATTATCCTTGATGAAATAGCGCTTCCACTCGCCCATCTTCTCTCCGCGCCAGCAAACCACGGCATCGTCGTAGACCGAGCGGCCGGGGTCGGGAATCACCAGCCCCGGGTCTATGCCCATCACTTTGCCGAAGCCTTCGCACGTGGGGCAGGCGCCGACGGGGTTGTTGAAGTTGAACATCATCTCCGTGGGCTCGATGAACGTGATGCCGTCGGCCTCGAAGCGCGTTGAGAAGTCCATGCGCGAGGGTTCGCCGGATGAGTCGGTCCATGCCATCACCGACATGGCTCCGCGCCCCTCGAACAGGGCCGTTTCGATGCTCTCGGTCATGCGGCTCAGGGTGTCGGCGTCGGAGCCGGCGCTGAGCCGGTCGATCACCAGCATGGCTTCGCTGAGGTCTGACATCTTGCCGCGGCGCAGCTCGTCTTCAATGTCGATGAAGCGGCCGTTGAGCAGCAGGCGCGAATAGCCTCCCTTGAGCAGCACCTCGAGGTGGGCGCGCAGGGCTCGCCCTTCGGGAACGGCGAGCGGCGCCGCTATGGCTATGCGGGTGCCGGGCGTCAGGGCTCCTATTGCCTCGATAATGTCGGCTGCGGAGTGTTTTTTCACCTCGCGGCCGCTCACGGGCGAGAACGTGTGGCCCACCCGGCCGAAGAGCAGCCTCAGGTAGTCGTAGATTTCGGTCGAGGTGCCCACGGTTGAGCGCGGATTGCGCGTGTTCACCTTCTGCTCTATGGCTATTGCCGGGGGCAGACCTGTTATTTTGTCGGCCTCGGGCTTGCGCATCTTGCCCATGAACTGGCGGGCGTAGGCCGACAGGCTCTCGACGTATCTGCGCCGGCCTTCGGCGTAGAGGGTGTCGAAGGCAAGCGATGACTTGCCTGAGCCGCTCAGCCCGGTTATGACCACCAGCCGGTTGCGTGGAATAAAGACGTCGACGTCTTTCAGATTATTCACCCTGACCCCGCGGGCCTCTATGCCTGATGCCATCAGAAATCGCTGCGTTGCAATTTTTTAAGTTTAACTATCACTTTGCCGTCGGAGTTGAGCAGACCGACGTTCTGCTTGCCGGTGGGTTTGGCCGACACCACCTCCTCGAGGGCTATGAGCAGGGCCGATTCGGTGGCGATGTCGGGGCAGGTCATGCGCGTGGTGTTCAGCCCGCTCAGCTGCACTGAGCCGGTTACCTGCGGATTGTGGCTTATGTCGCCCATCAGCCGGTTGCATCCGGCGTTGCCTCTGATTTTCCCTTCGGGAATGTCGAATATCAGCCTGGCGGCGTCGACTTTAACCTCCTTGCCGCCTATGCCCACAACCTGCCATGCACCGTTGAGGAAGTCGAGGTCGTTCTTCCCGAGGGTCATCACGGTGAGGTTATCGGCATTGTGCAGGCTCAGAATCTGCCGTCCGTCGGGCCGGGTGGCTATGGAGTAGGAGGCGGTTGAGTTCAGGGCGCGCGATATGGGATAGGAGAGGCTGTCGTTCTCACACAGGCGCATGGTGCTGGCCACGTTGCTCAGGCTCAGGGTCTGGCCGCTGCCCACGCGGTATGACCCGTTGATGACGTTGCAGCCGTCGGAGCCGTAGAATCGCGCCTCGGTGTCGACGAAGTCGATATATGGCCAGTCTTCGTCTTCAATGCCTTCGAGGGCAATGGTGCCGACGGAGTGGATATACCAATGGCCGTTGAGCGACGAAGCCGGCTTCGATGCCGTGGCCACTGGATAGAGCGGCATGGCGTCGCCGGTATTGGCCGTGGCGGCGTTGGTCTTCTTCCAGAGCGAGCACCCCGACAGTGCGGCTGTCAGCGCTGTTGCGGCAATTAGTGCTAAGGTTTTGTTCATAGATGATTAGATATAAAGAACTCGGAGTTCGCGTTGGTGTGTGGAGCTCCGAGTTCGGTAAAAGTTGTGTTGATTACTGTTCCGGATCCAGAATAATAACGCGGTAGTTGCCCTGAGCGTTCATTTCCTTCATGAAGTTTTCAACGTCGGCCGGAGTGATTGCGTTGACTTCGGCAACGGCATCGGTAAACAGGTTGGTGCCGGTGAGGGTCCACTGCTTGATGTAGCCGGTCCAGGCGGGGTTTTGCTCCATGCGTTCGGTGTAGTTCTTGGCCATGAACTCCTTCACCTTGTTGAGCTCCTCGGGAGTGATTTCCTCGGCCATGGCCTTGAACTCATTGGCAATCGCCTCGATTACCTGGTCTTTGGCCTCGGGCTTCATGGGGAAGGCGGTGAGCAGCGAGGCGTTGCGTCCGGCCTGGGGGTCGATGTCGCCCTGGGCGCCGATTGAGTAGGTGGCTCCCATTTCTTCGCGTATGCTCTTGAGCAGGCGGGCGGTGAGAATCTGGCCGGCGATAGAGGCGAGCTTGGCGTTGACCGACGTGTAGGGCATCGAGGCGGTCTCGACTATGGCGCAGAATGTCTGCGGGGTTTCCATGGGGGTGGTGAAGGTGGAGGTGCCGCTGCCGGCCACTGTCTCGTAGTCAGGATTGGCGGTGAGAATCATGCGGGGCTCTGAATGTGATGAGGGCAGGGTGGCGATGTATTGCTCGCAGAGTTCGCGGAGCTGCTGCTCGTCGAAGTTGCCGGTGAAGATGAAGCTCCACTGCGAGGCGTCGGCGATGCGGCTCCTGGTCAGGCTCTCGATGCCCTCGCGGGTGCATTGCTGCAGGTCGGCGGCGGTGAGCTGGCGGCGATAGGGCGAGGTGTAGAGCGTTTCGAGCAGGTCTTTGTTAAAGATATACTGGGGGTTGGCCTCCTGATTCTGAATCAGGCCGGCGTAGAGGCTGCGGGTGGCCTCGAATTCGTCGGCGGGATAGTTGACGGAGGTGAAGTAGCCGTAGATCAGCTCCATGAGCACGGGCAGGTCTTTGGGAGTGGTGGAGCCGCCTACGGTGGTTTCATAGAGGCCGAACGTGGGGATTAACGACACCTTCTTGCCGGCAAGATACTTCTGCAGGTCGGCATTGGTGTAGCTGCCTATGGCATACTGGTTGGCAAATACGCCGAGGGCCAGGGCATCGGCCGGGGTGGCGGTGGCGTAAACCTCGCTCATGCCGCCGGGGGCGGTTGCGTCGAAGCAGATTTCGTCGGCTTTGAAGTCGGTGCGTTTCAGATAAACGCGTGCGCCGTTGCTCAGGGTCCAGCAGGTGGTGCCGGCAAATGTGCTGACCGGAGCCGACTCCTTGACGCTGCCGGGCGAGGGCAGGGCGGGGATGAGCGGGTCTTCGCGCACGTTGTCGGTAAACACTTCTATCTCTTCGGCATCTACTTCGGCCATCATTGCGGCGAGCTGCTCTTCAGAGGGCATGGGGGCTGAGTCGGGGAGCATGCAGAGCACCACCCGGTTGTCGTCGCCGATCATCTCGGCAAACGCCATGTTGATGGTGTTGATGTCGATCATCTGCGACATCATCTGCGTCATCTGATACTCCGTTTCGATGTCGAGCAGGGGGGTGCCGTCGATGAAGCTGCGTATCATCTGGTCGGTGTAGAGCTCGTTTTCGTGAGAGTTGCGGTTGTTGTAGGCCTTTTCGAGCGATGCGAGATATTCGGCGCGTGCGCGGTCGTATTCGGTGGCGGTGAAGCCTCCGCGTTTGGCGCGGAGCACTTCGCGGTATATGCTGCGCAGGGTCGTCACTATGTCGCCGTCTTTAGCCACGCCGAGAACGGCAAACATGTCTTTGGTGTTGCTGAGCATATAGTTGCCGGTTTCGCACTGAGCCACGGCAAAGGGAGTGTCGGGCTTGCTCATCATTTCGTTGAAGCGGGCGTTGAGCATGTCGGCAATCATGGTGAGCAGATAGTCATAGGTGAGGTAGACGGGGGTGTTGCGCATCTCCTTCGGCATGGATTCCTGCTTGAACATCAGGTAAACCATAGCGTTGGTCTGCTCCTTATCCGCTCCGACGGCATAGATGGTGCCGGGGGTGTCGGGCACGGGGAACTCCACCCGCTCGGGGGCGTTGGCGGGCATCTCGATGTCGGCAAACATCTCTTTGATTACCTGCTCGGTGCGCACGGGGTCGATGTCGCCGCACACCACTATGCCCTGCTGGTCGGG
>CAYUFQ010000040.1:0-11358 GCA_964444045.1 uncultured Bacteroides sp. | reverse complement strand
GCATTATCGACGAAAGCAAGCTCAACACCGACGAGGTGCAGATTATGAACCGCGTGAAAATCAAGAATCACGCCAACGGCGCCGTGGCCGAATATACCATAGTGGCCGACAGCGAGGCCAACCTCAAGGAGAAGAAAATCGGCACTTCCACCCCTATTGCGCAGGGGCTGCTCGGGCATAAGCTCGGCGACATAGTAGACATACGCGTGCCGGCCGGCATGATGAAGTTTGAAATCGTTGAAATCAGTCTGTGATATGGCCTCGATTTTTTCGCGCATAGCCGCCGGCGAAATCCCTTCGTATAAGGTGGCTGAAGATGAGAAGCACTTTGCGTTTCTCGACATCAACCCGATGGCCGCGGGGCACACTCTGGTGATTCCCCGGCGCGAGGTTGACTATCTGTTTGACCTTCCGGCCGATGAGTATGCCGAGCTGATGGAGTTTGCGCGCAAGGTGGCGCTGAAGCTCAAGAAGGCAGTGGCGTGCAAGCGGGTAGGGGTGGCCGTGCTCGGCATGGAGGTGCCCCACGCCCACATTCATCTCGTGCCGCTGCAGTCGGAGGCCGATATGGACTTCCGTGCGCCCAAGCTCAATCTGCCCGCAGAGGAGATGGAGAGCATTGCGCGCGCCATTGCCGAAGCATAACTGATGCCTAACATCTACGAATATCGTCGCCGCGGAGCCGCACTGTTCATGATAGTGACGGTGGCCGTGGCGGCGGCGTTTCTGATAGTAAGCGACCAGCTGGTCAAGGACCTGTCGCGCCAGGAGCGCGACCGCATGCAGGTGTGGGCCGACGCCACGCGCGAGATTGCATCGGCCGACCCTTCGGCCAACCTCGACTTCTTGCTGAGCATCATCGAGGGAAACCACACTATTCCCGTGATATTGGTCGATGACGATGATGCGATTCTCGACCATCTGAATTTCGAGTTGCCCGATAAGGAAGACGACCTGAATCCGTGGGAGCTGACGCCGTCAAACGAGGCGTTTCTGCGCGAGCGGCTTGCCGAGATGAAGAAGACGCCCAACGTGATTCACATAATCATCGCTCCGGGCGAGAATCAGCACCTGTATTACGAAGATTCGGTGTTGCTGCGCAAGTTGAGTTACTATCCTTATGTGCAGCTCATAGTGATGCTGGTGTTTGTGGTGGTGGTTTACTACGCGGTGTCGGCCACCTACCCCGCCAGGCATAACAATGTCTGGGTGGGGCCGCGCAAGCAGACGGCGCATCAGCTGGGCACCCCCATTTCGTCGCTGATGGGGTGGGTGCAGATTCTGCCCGAGTATGGAGTGCCCGACGAAGTGGTGGGCGAGATGAACAAGGACGTGAACCGCCTGAGCGTCATAGCCTCGCGATTCAGCAAAATCGGGTCGCCTCCGGCAATGGAGCGTGCCGACCTGAACGAAATCACGGCTCATGCCGTGGGCTATATGCGTTCGCGCATATCGTCGGGAGTGAAGCTGACCCTCACCCTTTGCCCCGAACCGCTGCCGGTGGAGCTCAGCGCGCCGCTGATCGAGTGGGTGCTTGAAAATCTTATCAAGAACGCCGTGGATGCCATGGAGGCCCACGGGCAGTTGCATGTTTCTACCCTGGCCGACGGAAATGTGGCTGCAATCGAAGTGGCCGACAGCGGCAAAGGCATTGCGCGCAAGGACTTCAAGACGGTGTTCAGCCCCGGATTCACCACCAAGAAGCGCGGCTGGGGGCTCGGACTTACGCTGGCCAAGCGTATAGTGGAAACCTATCATCACGGGCGCATCTTCGTGAAGGAGTCGGAGCTCGGTGCAGGCACCACCTTCCGCCTGCAGTTACCCCTGAAAAAGTAGGGCGATGCGATAAGTGGCGAATGCCGCTACCCAGGCCAGCAAGGTGTTGTAAATCACGGAGAATGCCCCGTATTTCCACGAGCCGGCCTCCTTGACTATGGCCACGGTGGTGGCCAGGCAGGGGCAGTAGAGCAACACGAATACGAGAAACGCCAGGGCCGATGCCGGGGTGAAGTCGGGGCGGCCGGTGGCGGGCGACGGCGCCGTGATACGCTCGCTCAGGTCGGATTCGGCGGCTTCTTCATTGCCGGTGTAGAGCACTCCCAGGGTGCTCACCACTATCTCCTTTGCCGGCACTCCGGCAATGAGGGCCACCGTTGCCCGCCAGTGCATGCCCAGCGGCTCCATCACGGGGTTTACGGCCTTGCCTATCATTTCGAGATATGAATCGCGCTCGGGGTTGATGGTTGAATCGTCGGCCTGTGCCGCGGTTTCGGCGGTTTCGGCCCCGGCATCGTGGCGGGGGAAATAGTTCAGCGCCCATACGGCTACGCAGGCCACGAGGATAATCCCTCCCATTTTGCGCAGATACTGTGCGCCCTTGCCCCAGGTGTGGCGCAGGGTGGCCTTGAGCGTGGGCATGCGATAGGGGGGGAGCTCCATCACGAATGGTGTTTCGTCTTTTTTCCACACGAAGCGGCGCAGCAGGCGCGCGGTGAGCATGGCCATGCACACCCCCAGGGCATAGAGGGCAAAGAATACCAGGGCGGCATGAGCCGAAAAGAACGTGCCGATAAGCAGCAGGTAAACCGGCAGGCGGGCCGAGCAGCTCATGAAGGGATTTATCAGTATGGTGATGAGGCGGGAGCTGCGGCTTTCGATGGCCCGGGTGGCCATGATTGCGGGCACGTTGCAGCCGAAGCCCATGAGCAGCGGAATGAAGCTCTTGCCGTGCAGGCCGATGCGGTGCATGGCCCGGTCCATGATGAAGGCGGCGCGGGCCATATAGCCCGAGTCTTCCATGAACGAGATGCAGCAGTAGAGTATCAATATGTTGGGCAGGAACACGATGACGCTGCCCACTCCGCCTATAACCCCATCGGCAATCAGGTCTTTCAGCGGGCCGTCGGGGAAGTGGGTGTCGACGGCCGACGCGAGCATGTCGATTCCGCTCTGAATCCACTCCATCGGATAATTGCCCACGCTGAACGTGAGCCAGAAAATCAGCAGCATCACTCCGAGAAAGAGCGGAATGCCAAACAGGCGGTTGGTGACGAAGGCGTCGATAATGGCGGTGGAGCGGGTGGAGGTTTCGCGTTCGCCGCTCATGGTTTCGGCCAGTGCGCCGTCGATGAAGCCGTATTTTTCGGCCGCTATGACCGACGAAACGTCCTCCTGGCGGCGATTTTCGATTGTGGCTCTCGCCTCGGTGCGCAGGCGGCACAGTTCGTCGTAGACCGGCGACTGGCTCAGCATGCCGTCGACCTCGCCGTCGTTCTCAATGAATTTTATGGCCAGATAGCGCGCCGAGAATTTCGGCGGAATGGTCTTGTCGCTTTTTATCAGGGCTTTGATGGGCTCGAGCACCTCGGCCAGGTCGTCGCCGAGAGTCACGTGCACGTGGCGCACCGACTCCTCGCGCCCTTCGTAGACGCGAATCACCGTTTGCAGCAGCTCGTCCATGCCCTGGCCGGTTTTGCTCACGGTAGGCACCACCGGCACTCCGATCATTGCGCCGAGCAGGCCGTAGTCGAGCCGGCAGCCGGAGTTTTCAAGCTCGTCGAACATATTAAGGGCAATGACCATGGAGCGGTCCATGTCGATAAGCTCGGTAGTGAGATAAAGGTTGCGCTCGAGGTTGGACGCCACCACCACGTTGATAATCACGTCGGGCGTTTCGCTCGCAAGATAGCGCCTTACGTATAGTTCCTCGGGCGAGTATGACGCCAGCGAGTAGGTGCCGGGCAGGTCGACGATATTGAACGTGTAGCCGCCGAACCTGAAGTGGCCGCGCTTGGCCTCGACCGTTACTCCTGAATAGTTGCCTACGTGTTCGGTGGCTCCCGACAGGGAGTTGAACATCGACGTCTTGCCGCAGTTGGGGTTGCCTATCAGGGCGATGTTGATGGTGTGGCCGCGGCGCTCCACTCCGGGCAGCAGGTCGGCGGCATCGTTGTCGGCAAGCCTTGAGTGCGGCTCGGGGGGACCTGGCATGCGGGTGGCCTCTTCGGCGTCGATCACCTCCACCATGTCGGCCTCCGAGCGTCTGAGCGACACTTCGTAGCCCATGAGCGAATACTTCACGGGGTCTTTCATCGGCGCCGACAGCACGTTTTTCACCATTTTGCCGCGCACAAAGCCCATTTCGGTCAGTCGCTTGCGGAAAGCTCCGTGGCCGAGAATCTTCACCACGTAGCCTTCGTGTCCTTCTTTCAGTTCGCTCAGTCTCATCGGTTCTCTTTTTTCAGTCTGCAAAGTTCAGAAATAAATCCGACACTCCCAATACCTTAAACAGAGTAATTTTTGCGGCAAAATATGCCGCGAAATTCGGCGAGTTTGCGTAACTTTGTGGTCATAAAAGCAGAAAGTCATGGCGAGAGCTGTAAGTAAAACCGGATTTAAGCGACTCCCTACCGTTTGGGTGCACGTGGCGGCGATTCTGGCCGTGACGGCATGGGGCATGTCGTTCGTCAATACCAGGGTGTTGATGGATAACGGGTTCTCGCCCGTGGAGGTCTACGTGTTGCGCTGCGCCATCGCATATCTGCTGCTGCTGACCTTCTGCCATAAGAAGTTGCGCGCGCTCAACGGCCGCCATGAGCTGCTGTTTCTGCTCTGCGGCATCTGCGGCGGCTCGGTTTATTTCCTTGCCGAAAATGCGGCGCTGCTATATACGTCGGCCACCAACGTGTCGCTCATCACCTCCACGTCGCCGCTCATCAATGCGCTGCTCGTAGGGTTGCTGTATCGCGACGAGCGCCCCCACCGGGGCATCGTCATCGGCTCGGTCATCGCGATGGCCGGAGTCACGATGGTGGTGGCCGGGGGCGACGGAGGCGAGACTGCCGACGAGGTGAGCCACGGCATTCTCGGCGACTCGCTGAGCGTGCTGGCGGCAGTGTGCTGGAGCGTATATGCGTTGCTGCTCCGCAAGTTGCAGGCATTCTATTCGGCGCTGTTCGTAACGCGCAAGACCTTTTTCTACGGCCTGGTCACTTCTCTGCCTTTCCTGATGCTTCATCCGACGCATCTGAGCTGGCACACGTTCACGCTTCCGGCCGTGTGGGTCAACTTGCTCACTCTGGCGTTCGTGGCGTCGTCGCTCGCATTCGTCATATGGGCCTGGGTGATAGCGCGCATCGGTGCCGTCAAGGCCGGAAACTACCTGTATTTCCAGCCGGTAGTCACCATGATTTTCGGCGCGATAGTGCTCCACGAAACCATGGGGATGCTCGGCATAGCCGGTTGCGTCGTCACGATTGCGGGCGTGTATGCCGGCGAGCGGCTGTCGCAGGAGCGGCGCCGGCTCCACCACTGATATTTCCCCCTCCTTTTTACTAATCCATTACAAACAATCTTACAATTGAACTGGGATAAACTTATAAGCGACAAGCGTTTCGGCCTCGAAGACTACCACAATCGCCGCGGAGAGACCCGCAGCGACTTTCAGCGCGACTATGACCGCCTGGTGTTTTCATCGCCGTTCCGCCGGTTGCAGAACAAAACTCAGGTATTCCCGCTTCCGGGCAGTATATTCGTACACAACCGCTTGACCCACAGCATTGAGGTGGCCTGTGTGGGCCGCTCGATGGCGCGCGAGGTGGTGGTGGCGCTGATGCGCAAGTATGCCGCCGAGCCCTGGAGCGCCAAGCTGCTCGACATTCCGGATATCGTGGCTGCCGGCTGTCTGGCCCATGATCTGGGCAATCCGCCTTTCGGCCACAGTGGCGAAAAGGCCATATCCACCTACTTTTCCGAAGGAGCCGGCTCGTCGCTGCAGGCCGAGCTGACCGAAGCCCAGTGGAGCGACCTCGTGAACTTCGAGGGCAATGCCAACTCGTTCAGGCAGCTTACCCATCAGTTTCACGGCCGGAGGCCCGGCGGCTTCGCCATGACCTATTCGATGCTTGCGTCGATAGTCAAATATCCCTATGAGAGCCGGGTGGCGCTCAAACCCAATAAGTTCGGCTTCTTCTGCACGGAGGCCGAGGCGTTTGTGCGCATTGCCGGTGAGCTTGGCATGAAGCGGCTGCCCGACGCGCATGGCCGGCTGGTCTACGCCCGCCATCCGCTCGTTTATCTGGTGGAGGCGGCCGACGATATCTGCTATGAGGTGATGGACCTTGAAGACGCGCATAAACTGAAGATTCTGAGCCATGAAGAAACCATGACCCTGATGCTCGGCTTCTTCGACGAAGAGCGGCGCAGCCATATGCTTGAGGTGATGAGCCGGATTCTTGACCCGAATGAAAAGGTGGCCTATATGCGGTCGTGTGTGATTGGCCGCTTGGTCGACTGCTGCGCCGATGCGTTCGTCGGTCATGAATCCGAGATACTCGAGGGGACGTTCGGCTGCAGTCTGCTCGACTGCATCACTCCCCATGAGCGCCGGGCCTTCGAGGAGTGTAACCGCGTGTCGTGGCGCAAGATTTATTGCGCGCCCGATGTGGTCGACATCGAGCTGGCCGGTAACCGCATACTCACGTTCCTGATGGATAAGCTGGTGGGCGCCGTGCGCGAGCCTGGCCTGAACTATTCGAGGCTGCTGCTCAGCAAGGTGCCCGAGCAGTATGACGTACATTCGCCCGACCTGTTCACCAAAGTGCAGTCGGCCGTTGACCATGTGGCGTCGATGACCGACGTCTATGCGCTCGATTTATACCGGCGGCTGAACGGTCAGACCCTCCCGGCCGTTTAATAGTAAACGATACCATCCTTATCCGAAAATATGAAAAGATTTATCTCTCTGATACTTGCCGCCGCGGCCTGTTGCGCGGCTGCCTTTGCCGCCGGCTATACCGTTGACCGGATTCCTAACGTACACGTGGCCGACAGCACCCGCTTTGTGTCTAATCCCGACGGCGTGCTTTCGCCGGCTGCGGAGGCGCAGCTTAACGAGATGCTGCGCGCCTTGATGAACTCAACGTCGGCCGAGGTGGTCTGCGTAGCCGTGAACGATATCGATGAGGCCGCCGATATCGACGACTTCGCCTCCGAGCTTTTCAGAGCCTGGGGGGTGGGGAAGAAAGACCGGAACAACGGTCTGCTCCTGCTGATTGCCAAAGACCGTCGCCGATACGCGTTCCGCACCGGCGACGGCATCGAGGGGCTGCTGCCCGACGGCCTGCTCGGGTCGATGGGCCGGCAGGTGCTGAAACCTCACTTCCTGGAGGGCGACTACGATGGCGGCACCATCGAGGCGCTGGGCGATATAAGCCGGATTCTGTCGTCGCCCGAGGCCCGCGATGAGGTGATGAGCAAGTATAAGAACAATGCCAGGCAAGGCCCCGACTTCTTTAACGCATATCTTTGGCTCTGTGTGGCTCTTGCCGTAGGTTGCCTTGCGTGGGTGCTCACCGTTGCATGGCGCACCGGCAAGCAGGGCCGCTATGAGCGCTACAAGGCTGCCGACAAACTGTTCTTCCCCATGCTTGTATGCACCTTTCTGGGGCTTGGTATTCCGGCGCTTGCCTTCATCATCGTTGCCGTGTGGCGTCACGACATGCGGCGGGGCAAGCATCTGTGCACCCATTGCGGTAAAAGGATGAATCTCGTTGATGAGGAGCACGATAACGATTATCTCGAGCGCAGTCAGGATATCGAGGAGCGGCTTGGCGCCGTTGACTACGACGTGTGGCTCTGTCCGTCATGCGGCGAAACCGACATTATCCCTTATGAGCAGAATCAGTCGGGCTACTCGGAATGCCCTGTGTGCCATGCCCGCACTTTCCATGTCATCGCTGACCGCACCACGGTGTATCCCACCACCGAACATGCCGGCTTGCGCGAGGAGCAGATGCGCTGCGAGAATTGCGGCTTTGAAGACGTCAGAAAGCATAAATTGCCCAAAAAGGCCCCTTCGGTTCCAATCATCATCCTGCCTGGCGGCGGGGGCGGAGGCGGTTTTGGCGGAGGCGGCGGCTTTGGCGGCGGTTCGTTCGGCGGCGGCTCCACCTCCGGCGGCGGCGCCTCTGGCGGCTGGTAGCTTTTTAGTGGAGAGTGGAGAGTGGAGAGTGGAGAGTGGAGAGTGGAGAGTGGAGAGTGGAGAGAATGGGCCCTATTAGTCTAATTAGACCAATTAGCCAAATTCTCTCCACTCTTCACTCACATCCGCATCGAGATGCCGATGGCCGGTATCCAGGCGTGGAGGTTGTAGTTGGCGGTGAAAGTGGTGGGTTGGCCGGTGAGCAGGTCGGTGGTGGTTACCGATTTGTTGTCGGCGCCCATGCCGGCTACGTACATCAGCGAAGCGTCGATGCTCAGGAACTTCACGGGCGAGAACGAGAAGCCCACGGTGGGCAATACGCGCGTCATGCCCGGAGTTTCAGGGTTGTAGTTATCGTCTCTTACCGGCGTGGTGTCAACCATCACTCCGGCGCGGACGTCGAGCCGGCGGGTCACTGAGTATTGTGCGCCTAACTTATAGGTCATGGCGTTGCGGTAGTTTTTCTCTATGTGCTGGTTGTAAGGGGTCAGCTGCTCGCTCAGGAACTCGATGTCGAGGCTCTTGTAGGCGCTCCATTGCGTCAGCTGCGCATCGAACGCGAGCAGCAGATTCTTTATCGGACGATATGACACGCCGAGATTCCACACGGCCGCACATGGCATCGATGCCGTGAAGTTGGCCTGATTGAGTATGTGGAGGCGGCTTTGAAGTATGGATTGCGCCATGTCGTTGGCATAGGCCACGGTGGCCGTGCCTTTTTCAACCTTCATGTTCATCTTCGAGCGGAACGAAGCGCCGATGGTCACCTTCGACGTAACATCCCACATCACGCCGGCGTTGACTCCTACCGTCACTGCGGCCTTGCCCTGAAGGTTTATCGAGGCAGGAGTGTCGCCTGCGGGCCACAGTCCGCCGGTCACCGCGCTGAACGACTGTCCGCCAACCAGCCCTTTGTCAAGGTTGACCGAACCCCACGTCACCATTGCGCCGGCGCCTACCGACAGGTTGGGCAGAATGCGCCATGCCAGGGTGGGCTGCAGGGTAAACGTCTTCAGGGTCACCTTTTGGCTCAGCACTGAGCCGGGCCAGTTCTCGCCCCAGTTGATGCCGCTGCCGTAGGGGGTGAAGAAGCTCAGCCCCGCCTTGAGGTTTTTAAACACGTTCATGCCCAGATGGGCGGCTATGGGGGTTGACGGGTCGTTGGCCGTCTTGTAGGTCATGTTGTCGGGCAGAGTTGCCTGTGCATGGGCAAAAATGGCTGTGAATGAGCCGGTAAATTCCACCTTTTGATTCATGAAAGCCAGGCCGGCCGGGTTGAACAGCATGCTTTCTGCTCCGAGTTTTTGAGCGGTGCCTGTATGGGCCATGCCGTTTTGTCTGGCGCTCAGCGAGTTTACCTGATAGCCTTCGGCCCGGGCTGCCGATGTGGCCGCCATGGCGAAGATCAAGGTTGCGATAATCTTTTTCATTTCTTGGACTTTTTGGTTATGAAATTTTCCGCAAAGGTAACAAATATATCTCAAATGGCCAAAATTGTTCCCAAAAAGTCTAATGCGGTTGCCTCCGGCAGCAGTTTTCGGCTCAAAAGTTTGTGAATGGCGCGGAAAAACGTTAATTTTGCGCTATGATTTCGCGAATCATTGATGAAAAGGCCGTTGACAAATTGCGCAAGCTGCTCTCCGACAGCGTGCGCGTGGTCATTACGTGCCATCTGACACCCGATGGCGACGCTATCGGGTCGTCGCTGGGGCTGTGTCATGTCCTCACTTCAATCGGCAAGAATGTAAGCGTGGTCACTCCTGACCTCGTGCCCAGAAGCCTGACTTTTCTGCCGGGGGTGAAAGATGTGGTTGCCTATACCCGTTATGAGGAATATGCCGGCAAGCTCCTTTCGGAGGCCGACTTGATTTTCTGCCTCGATTTCAACGAGAGCAAGAGAGTTGACCGCATGGAGCCGGCATTGCTCGCCTCAAAGGCTCCGAAAGTGATGATTGACCATCATCTGCATCCGGGCGAATTTGCCGATGTGGTTATAAGCCATCCCGAGGCCAGCTCCACTTCGATGCTCGTGTTCAGGGTGCTGTGTCGCCTGGAGCTGTTTGACCGCATTGACCGTCAGGCGGCCGAGTGCATCTACACCGGCATGATGACCGACACGGGCAACTTCAGCTATAACTCCAACGAGCCCGACCTCTACGTGGTCATTGCCGAGCTGCTCAAGAAAGGCATCGACAAGGATAAGCTGTATCAGCGCGCGTGCAACACCTTCTCCGAAAGCTCCCTGCGCCTCAACGGCTATGCCATGAGCGAAAAAATGGAGCTGATGCCCGGGCATCAATGCTCGCTCATTGCCCTCGATGCCGCCGATCTCGAGCGGTTTCACTATGAGAAGGGCGACACGGAGGGGCTGGTGAACAAACCCCTGGCCATGCCCGACGTGGTATGGAGCGTGTATCTTCGCGAAGACCCGGCCCAGGTCAAGGTAAGCATGCGCAGCAAAGGCAAGTTTCCCGTAAATAAGGTGTGTGCCGATTTGTTTGGCGGCGGAGGGCATCTCAATGCCGCCGGCGCGGAATATAAAGGCTCATTGGCCGACTGCATTAAAATACTGAAGGAGGCTATGCCCGAATATGATTCTTTTCTTCCAACATCCAAGAAGCATGAATAATACAAAGAAGATACTCCCCGCTGTGGCGGCGGCCATGGCCGTGGCGCTGCTCGGCTCTTGCAGCGACCGCGAGAGTTATGCCGATTTGCTCAATGATGAGAATCAGGCCGTTAACTCATATCTTGCGGAATATCCAGTTATCGGCTCGGTGCCTGCCGACGAGCATTTCATCACCATGCAGGATGTTCTGGCCGAACACCCCGGCATGAGCCGCGCCGAGGCGCTGAAGCTCACGCCGTTCTATCGCATGGATAGCGACGGCTACGTGTATATGCAGGTGGTAAACCCCGGCGGCGAAACCAAAGCCGCCGACAATCAGCTCATCTATTTCCGCTTTACGCGGTGGAACCTCACCTACGCCTATAAGTATGGCGTGTGGGAGGCATCGGGCAACTCATCTGACCTCGGCACGAACACCACCAGCTTTCGCTTCGGCAACACCACTCTCACCTCTACTACCCGTTGGGGCGAGGGCATACAGACCCCTTTGAAATATCTCGGGCTCGACTGCGAGGTCAACATGGTGGTCAAGTCATATCTCGGGCCGACTGAAGAGGTGTCGTCGGTATATCCATTCCTCTACAACGTTCGCTACTACCCGTCGAAAATCTGAACCATACCCAAACACATCTATTATCTAATAATACCTCCTTATGTCACTGATTAAGTCTATTTCAGGCATCCGCGGCACCATTGCAAAAGAGTATTCCGGTCAAATAAAAGTCCGTCTGAATTATAAAGAGAATCT
>CAYUFQ010000039.1:0-11552 GCA_964444045.1 uncultured Bacteroides sp. | reverse complement strand
CCACAAGCGCAAAAAGCGTCTGCGCAAGAATCGTCATAAGAAGAAATAAGGCCGCCTGACCGTCCTGTTTCCTTCTTACGAATCAGAAACATCATAGAGAAACTTTTGGGTATGGGGAGTTGAACGCATATGCCTCCCGTGCCCGAAAGTTTATCTGTTTTTTTAACCCAAACCCTTTTATTCACGCCGATGAAAAGCGAACTGATAATAGACGTGACCCCCTCCGATGCCTCGATTGCATTGCTTGAGGATTCGCGTTTGGTGTCGCTCCAGAAGGAGTCGCGCACGGAGAGCTATGCGGTGGGCGATATCTACCTGGCTAAGGTCAAGAAGCTGATGCCGGGGCTTAACGCCGCCTTCGTCAACGTGGGCTATGAGAAGGATGCCTTTCTTCATTATCTGGATTTGGGTCCGAACTTTGCAACCTACCTCGAGGCCGTGAATCAGGCCCTCGACCCCAAGAAGAAACTGCCCGACACGGGCACAATGAAAAAACTGCCCGAAATCGACAAGCACGGCTCCATAGCCGACCTGCTGTCGCCGGGGCTGAGGCTGCTGGTGCAGATTGTCAAGGAGCCGATTTCGTCGAAAGGCCCGCGCCTGACAACCGAGATTTCCTTCACCGGCCGCAACATGGTGCTGATTCCGTTCGGCGACAAAATCTCCGTGTCGACCAAAATAGCATCCACTGCCGAAAAGCAGCGTCTGCGCAAGGTAATCGAGGCCATCAAGCCCGAAAATTTCGGAGTGATTATACGCACCTCGGCCGAGGGCAAGAAGGTGGCCGAACTTAACCATGAACTGCGCGAGCTCGTGCGCCGGTGGGAAGACACCCTGGCCAAGGCCCGCAAGAGCAACGCCCCGGCCGCGGTTTACGAAGAGGCCGGGCGCGCCGTCGGAGTGCTGCGCGACGTGTTCAACCCCGAAACGTTCGAGGCGATTCACGTCAACGACGCCGAGGCTTTCGACCAGATTGTCAGTTACGTAAGGCTCATTGCCCCCGAAAAGGCCGATATAGTTAAGCTCTACGACAAGCCTGAGCCGATTTTCGACACTTTCGGCATCACGCGCCAGATCAAGACGTCGTTTGGCAAGACCGTGAGCTTCCGCTCGGGCGCATATATCATCATTGAGCACACCGAGGCGCTTCACGTCATCGACGTCAACTCCGGCAACCGCTCGCGCGCCACTGCCGACCAGGAGAGCAATGCCCTGGAGGTGAACCTCAGGGCCGCCGATGAGATTGCCCGCCAGCTCCGTCTGCGCGATATGGGAGGAATCATCGTGGTTGACTTCATCGACATGGCCCTGCCCGAACACCGCCAGAAGCTCTATGAGCACATGCGCGAACTCATGGCCGGCGACCGTGCCCGCCACAACATATTGCCCCTGAGCAAATTCGGCCTGATGCAAATCACCCGTCAGCGCGTGCGCCCCGACCTCGAGATTGAAACGTCGGAGGCCTGCCCGAGCTGCAACGGCAAGGGCACGGTGGAGTCGTCGCTGCTGTTCACCGACACTCTCCACTCCAAGCTCGACTATTGTATCAACGACATGGGCAAGACGGGATTCACCATGTACGTCCATCCGTTTGTCGACGCATACATCAAAAAAGGTTTTTTCAATTCCATCTACAAGCAGTGGCGCAAGGAGTTCGGCGGCAAGTTCAAAATCGTTGCCGACCAGTCGCTGGCCTATCTGCAGTACAAGGTGATTGGAGCCGACAAGCAGGAAATCGACCTGCGCGAAGAGAAAGACATTTCGTCGTCGGCCACGAAAAACAAACGCAAAGTCAAGACCCGTTCAGGCGAATCCGACAGCTCCGGCGCGTCGGAGTCGTGACCACACAGCCATCCTTCTTCCCCCTCCCTCCACGTTGGCTTACTGAATCATGGCAGAAACACAAGGCGCCCCCGGTCAGCTCCTGCTGGTCCGGGGGCGTGATTTTCCGGTGCGGAAGCGCAGGGTGGGGAGCATGGAGATGAGCGACAGCACTGCCTCGGCGGCTATGAACAGCAGGGTGAGGTTCAGAAACAGGCGGCTGCCATTGGTGGCATAGTCGGCGGTGATGTCGGCGTCGGGCCGTTCCAGCAGGTCGAGGTTGATGCTCGACAGGGTGCGCTTCCAGCACACGGTGTCGTTGCGCAGACACACGGCGGCCATGTCGCCTCGCGCCACTGCCTTGATGGCCTTCGGGTCGGCATAATATACGGGATATTCGGCCATCATCAGGTCAAGGGCGGCATCGACGGCCTCGGGCCTTGCATCGGTGACGGCCACGAAGGCGCCGCGGCCATATCGAGCCTCCATGGCGGCGCATAGCTCGTTGGCGGTGAAGCTGCCGGCGGCGGTCGCGGCCGAGGGTTCGGGAATGAGCAGCAGCATCTGCACGGCCTTCGTGCCGATAACCTCGTCGGTTACCTCCAGGCCGGTCTCGCGGTCAAAGAGTGCCAGCATCTTGCCCGAGGCCGGCGCCGTTTCGCGGGCTTCGACGTATTCCCAGCCGTCGGATTCGTCGGGCAGACTGTCGTCCTCGGTGAATTCGTGCATGGAGCCGTCGGGCGCCCGGTAAACGTAGCTCATCCCGGCGCCGGCATGGTCGGTGAGCGGTTCGCCCACCGGATAGGCGCGGAAGTCGATGAGCGGCTGCTCGTGATAGCCTATCACCCCCACAATAAGCATATAGCAGGCGCCGATGGCAATCTGAATCCATTGGCTCCACGGCGCGAAAAATCCGCGGCAGCGGCCGTTATAGCGCAGCAGAAACAGCGTCGGCACCATCAGCAGCAGGTTCTTTACGAAGGTGGCCGTGTTCGACAGCGTGAGCATATCGCCGAAGCAGCCGCAGTCGTCAACCGGGTCGGCTATGGCTATGTAGGCCGTCAGCGGCAGCATCACGGCCATGATTGCCGTGGCCGACAGGGCGGCGGTGCGCCGCAGCGACCCCGTGAAAATCAGCAGCCCCGTCAGAAACTCAATCATCGACAGGGCGCAGCCGCCCAGCAGGGCCAGCCCGCGGGGAATCACCTCGTCGAGATTCCATGCCGCCAGATATGCTTCGATTTTAATGAGCGAGCCGATGGGGTCAATCATCTTGGCCGTGCCGCTCACCAGAAAGGTCGCGCCCACGATCAGGCGCGATAGCCATATGGCGAGTTTCATTCCGTCAGCTTGATGATGGCAAACACTGAGTAGTTCACCATGTCCATATAGTTCGCGCCGATGCCCTCGCTCACCAGCGTGGCGCCGTCGAGGTCTTCAATCTGCTTGGTGCGCAATACTTTCATCAGAATCAGGTCAACGTAGCTGCTCACCCTCATGTCGCGCCAGGCCTCGCCGTAGTCATGGTTCTTGGCCAGCAGCAGCTCGCGGATTCTGCGGGCGTTGGCCTCATAGAGCTCAAGGGCGCGGCTCTCGGTTATGTCGGGGCTGCACACCGGCTCCAGCTCCAGCTGAATCAGGCCGATGATGCCGTAGTTGATTATTCCGATGAATTCCGGCAATATCCCTTCGCCAACGGCCGATGCCCCGTCGCCGCCCAGGCTCTGGAGCTCGCGTATGCGCTTCACCTTGATGAAAATCTGGTCGGTGAGCGACGGCACTCGCAGCACCCTCCATGCGGCTCCATAATCGTGGAGCTTCTTGGCGAATAGGGCGCGGCACTGCGCTATGGCGCTGTCAAATTGCTGTTCAGTAGTCATATTCCAAGGTCAGGTCGTCTACCTCAAGCACTGAGCCGTTGCCCCCAACGAAGTAATCGCCATATTTGCTGGCCGAGCATACAACCAGAATATACCGGGGCTTGCGCGCGGTGCTCTTGTAGTCGAGGTTAATCGAGAAGGGGGTCCAGCTGTCAACGCTCGTGCCGTAGGCCACCGAGCCATAGGCTATCACCTCGGGGGCGGCGGGGTTAAACAGATGGCGCGTCTTGGGGTTGGTGCGCACCTCAAAGGGCTCCGTCCAGTCGGTCAGGGCTATGTAAATCTGTGCCGTGTCGGGGCGTCCTTTCCAGTCGGCATATTCGGCGTCGGAGCCCACGTTGCTTATGGGCGCCGACTTATACTTCATCATGCCGGTCAGTCGGGTGGGGCGTTCGGTGAATTGGCGGCCGAAGTTAAGAATACCGTTGGTGCCGTCGGTGCGCACGAACACTCCGGTGAATATGCTTCCGGCGGCGAGCTTGCCTATCGAGCCGATGCCCTTGAACTCGCTGCGCAGCTCGGCGGCATAGCCGGTGCCAGAGGGGGTCGAGGCGGTGGGCAGCGAGTTGCTCGTGCCCAGGGTGGTGGCGCCTTTGTTGCCCGTATCCCAGTAGGCCTGGCCCCCTTCGGTCCAGGGGTTCCACACCTTGCCGTCGAGCCACCATTCGTCGAAGTTGCCGTTGGGCAGCTGCGGCTCGGAGCCGGTGGTGAACTGCTCGGTGGCGGTTACGTCGGTGTCGGAATAGGCGCGCACCTCATACGTCGTTTCGGGCGACAGGTGCGTCACTCTGGCCGTCAGGCTGCCGTTGGTCGAGGTGATATATCCGGCGGGCACGCGGGTCCATCCCTCCGTGCCTTCGGGGCGATATTCAAATCCGTTGTCTTTCCCCTCTTCGGCGTTGGCATAGAGCCAGGCCACGCGGCTCCATGCGTCTACCCTGGTCAGGCTCACCGAGGCATTCACCGTCTCAACGTAGATTGTCCAGAGGGTTTCCCGCCCATGGTCGGTCACCGTCACCTCCACCGGCCGGCTCAGGTCAACGGTCTGCCCGTTGAGGTCGGGCTGCATCGTCGCGGCGGTGCTGCCCAGCTTTATTCCGGTCACTTTCAGGGCCTGCAGGTCGGTTCCCTGAGGCACGTAGGCGATTACCCGCCGCCCCGGCACGTCGATCACCGCCTCGCCAATCTGGGCGTCGAGCGTGAAGTGGCGCGCTATGGGCTGCGAGGCGCGTATGGCCCACACGTAGTCCTGATAGAGCGTCAGGGTCACGTAGCGCGTTTCCGTCAGGTCAAGGGTGGAGCCGAGGCCGGTGGCCGTGGCCCCGGCGGGGTCAATCGTGTAGCTCAGCACCCCGACGTTGCTCATGTCGGCCTCCTCGCCCATGGTCAGCGTCACGGTGCGCGTCTCCGGGTCGATTACTGCCGGTTCTGCCTGCCCCTCGGCCATGAAGTCAGTGAACTTCACGGCAATCTGCGGATAGGGCAGGTCGTTCTTGATGCAGCTGCCCAGCAGCAGTAGCGTCAGCAGGGGTAATATTTTCTTATATGTGCACACCGAGGCCGAAATTGATGTTGAATATGTTGAAGCGGAAGTTGGCGCCCGAGCTCGTGCGCGTGCCTTCGTCGATTCCGTTCGTGGTGTTGTGCTCGCGGCGGTATTTCAGGCCGAAAACGCCGAACGATATGTTGAAGCTGACGTTTTCCATGATGAATACGCACACGCCGGGGCTGAAGTTGAGCGCTATCTCGTTGATTCGCGTGTGGGTGAGCTTCGGCTCGTTGTTGTAGAGCCGGCTGAAGTCGCTCGTGCCCGACGTGAACGTGAGGTCCACTTCGTTAAACACCGAAAAGCGCTTCCCACGGTCGAGCCCCACGTAGTTCCTGTAGCTTATGGCGCCTGAATAGGAGGTCGAAGTGTAGCTCACGTCGGAAATGTGGAAGCTCATGTCGTCGTCGATGTCCACTCCCAGCGAGTTGATGCCGGCGTTTGCGTGATTGTAGGCGATTTTCAGCCCTATGCTCTGATTGTGGTTGAAGAAGTAGCTCACCGACGGGCGTATGGAATACTGCTTGCCGTGAACCGACAGGTCGGTGAGCATCGACAGCACCTCCACGTCGTCGGTGTTCAGCTCCCCGTAGCTGGCGGTGAGGCCGAATGCCCATTGCCCGCGGGGAATGAACAGATAGTTGAGCAGCCCGCGGTCATAGCGGCTTATGTTGCGTTGCGGCAGTATCATCGACACTGTGTCCGTGCCGTTCACTATCACCAGGTCGGGGTTCAGCGCCGGCGCCGGCGTGGCGGTGGAGTCAGCGGGTGCTTGCGCCCGTAAGCCCGCCGTCGATGCCGCGGCGAGTATCAGAAGGGCCGATATGCGGGTCAGAAGCCTATTCATCAGATATAGAACACGGTGCCGAACGTGATTGAAAACAGGTTGATCTTGAAGTTGGCCGACTGACGCTTCATATGGGCTATGTATATCTGGTCAGTGGTCATCTTGGTGTCGTGATAGTTGAAGCCGAGCACTCCGATGTTGACCTCGATGGCCGAATAGTTGTTGAGAAACATCACCATGCCAGGGGTCACACCGATGCCTATGTTGAGGTTGCGTGAATAGGTGCCGCTCAGTTCGGCGCCCGTGCCGCTGGCGAGTTTGCTCTGCCCGCCCGACACCTGCAGCTGCACCTCGTTGAATATGCCGAACCTCGTTGAGTTGCCCAGCGGAATGTAGTTGCGAAACAGGGCCGTGACTCCGTAGCTGTGGCTCAGCGAGTAGAGGTGGTCAACGTCGTAGTCAACGTCGGAGGCCAGCACCACCGAAGCGTTGTCGAGCTTCACCAGCGAGCGCGAATATGAAAACCGGCCGCCTGCGGCAAGGTCGCCCGCAAAGGAGTATAGACACATCGGGCTCACCTTGAACGTGTAGCCGCGCCCTTTCAGGTCTTCAAACACCAGAAACTGATAATTGTCGAATTTCTCGGCCGTATAGCTCACGTTCACGCCGGCAATCCATTGTTTGGCCGGTATGAAAGTGATTTTTTCCTTCATGCCGCGGTCAAAGGGCACCTGCGCTTCTGCGGCCGCTCCGTTCAGCAGCAGCATGATCGATGCGACGAACTTGGCTATGTGTGATTTCGCGCTCATTGCGCTGCAAAGTTAGCCTTTTTTGCCGAATTTTGCAAATCCTCCCCCCTCCGCTCTCCCTTCACTCTTCACTCTTCACCCCCTCCACTCTCCACTCTCCACTCTCCACTTCCCCTAAGTGTTATTTGTTATTGGCCGCGTGGTTGCGCGCAGCGCTGGCCACCGGTATTCATCGCATCGAGCAGGAATCTGAAAGATTCTTCTTCATCTCAAAGGGGAATCTTTTCAGATTCCATGCATGTGCCACGCAGTCCCCGGGTAGCGCTGCGCGCAACCCGGGGCTACTAACCAGAACAACCCTTCGGGTTGCCTCCACTCTCCACTCTCCACTCTCCACTCTCCACTCTCCACATCTCCACTCTCCACCCTCCACTCTCCAAAAAAAAAGCCCGCCGCAATCGTGCGGCAGGCTTTTTTTATGGAGAGTGAAAAGGTTTACTCGGCTGCAGCCGGTTCAATCTTCTTGCCATACATGCGCAGTTCGGCAAGGTTCCAGTAGATTGCGGTGCTGGGAGCGGTGAGCGATTCATCTTTAGCGTTGGTCATCACGCAGAAGCGCAGATACTTGAACTCTTCGGGAGCGATGGCCATGTTGCTCAGCGAGCCGAGTTCGCCGGTTTCGCCCGAGCCGAGTTTCTTCTTCAGCTTCACTTCGGCAAACTTGTGCCATGCGTTCTCCTGTTCGCGCAGCTGGTCGTCGTCCTCGTTAGAGTAGTAGAGGTGAACTTCCTTCGGCGACATGGGGTTGCTGTGCACGCGCGAGGTGAACTGGAAGTAGCAGGCGTTGATGGGATTCGAGGTGGGCACTGCGATTTCCAGATAGGAAGCGAAGGGTGCCGAGCGGTCAAATGCCACTGTCCAGCCTGAGTGGAAGAAGGTAGAGAGGTTGTTGTCAAACAGAGCGGCAATCGAGCCTTCGGTCGGTTCGCAGTCGTTTGAGGTCACGCAGCCGTCGTTGAGCTCGAGCGGGGTCTCTACCACCTGGAAGCCGATAAAGAACTTATAGTTGTTCTTGGAGTTCTCGGGGTCGGTGGGGAGCTTGAGCGACTTCTTCACCTTTTCGGGCACTTCGGTTACCAGATTCGGGTCGTCGATGCCGAGCTGGGCGATTTCGTCGCCCCAGAGCATGTCGATGCCCTCCTTGGGAGCTACCGGACGGAATTCGATGCCCTTCACGTACTTGGTGCTGAGGTCGTCAACGTCGATTGCGCTGGCGTTGATGGTCAGGGGCACGCGCACGCGGGTCACTCCGGCGGGGAAGTAAATCACGTCCTCATAGCCGCTGCCGTCAGCCTTGGGCGTACCCAGGGTGTAGAGCTCGGCGTCCTTCATGTTGGTGAGCTGCACGTCGGTGTGGGCGGTATTGAAGGTGCTCACGAGCGAAGCGCTGCTCTTGTAGGAGATACCGAAGCCATAGGGGTTCTTACAGGGCACTTCCATGTAGATTTCGGGTTCAACCGTGCCTGCGCGGAAGGCTGCGTCGTCAACCAGTTTCGTGCGCGAAACCTGAGTGAGCTCATATCCGTTGTATTCCACGTTGATGGTGGCCACGGGGTCGGTAACCACCGGTTCGAGCATCACGAAGTAGTTGTCGGCGTTGATCGAGTCATTGTCGGAGTAAAGACCCACGGGCACCACGAACTTCTTTGCATTGAGTTCGAGCACACCTTCGGGAGTCGATTCCATCTCCATGCGCCAGTCCGAAATCTTCTGGGCGTTGAGCACTATCTTGGCGGTGAAGTAGCGGTCGTTGGCCGAGTTGAAGTTGTGAACTATCTCGCCGTTGGCGGCCTCTTTGCCTTCGCCATCGATAAAGCTGTAGAATTCGGGGTTGAGCATTGCCAGACCTGCGAAGTCCTTGTCGCCATAGAAGGTTTCCTTGAATTTCGAAAGGTCTGCGTCGGTCATGATGCGGAGCTTGGCGGTGGTGACGTTCTCGGGAGAGTGGCCGCCCTTCATCACCGTGATGCCGTATTCGGCGGCATCATCGGTGGCATAGATGGTAACCTCCTTTTCGCCGCCGTCCTTGATCATCATGACGTCGCCGTATTGTTCGGGATAAATCTCATACTTGTCGCAAGAGGTGGCAGCACCCATGAGAGCAAGCAGTCCCGAGGCTATGATTATTTTTTTCATATCTGTTTTCTGATTGGTTTAAGTCGGTTAGTTGATAATCGATTAGAAACCGGGGTTCTGCACCATCTGAGGATTCTTGTAAACCTGCTCCACGAGAATCGGGTAGAGATACTGGCGATAGTGGAAGGTGTACTGCGAGTTGATCAGCATGGGGGTGGTGAAGGTCGAGCCGGGGTTGATGGCGAGGCCGTTGAGGCCGCGACGCTTACCGTAGCCGAAGTATTCTTCACCGGCAGCCCAGCGGCGCACGTCGAAGTAGCGGTGGCCTTCGTCCCAGAGTTCAACGAAGCGTTCGTTGCGCACCCATTCGGTCAGGGTCCAGGTCTTCTGCTTGTTGTCCGAAGTGCGGGTTTCGATGGTGCCGATCATCCCTTCGGTGAGCGGGCCAACGTAGGCGCGGTTGCGGATCTGGTTGATTTTGGCGATGGCGTCGCTCTTCAGGGCTTCGGCGCTCTTGCCGGCGTTGATTGCGTCTTCAGCGTCGGGCGTGATGCCGTGTTCCGACATGTAGGCCTCGCACTCGGCCACGTTGAGCAGCAGCTCCGACAGGCGGATGAGTACGTGGGGGCTCTTGGTGCCCTCGGTCCAGTTGCCGTTGGTGCCGTCCCATTTGCAGAGGGGATCAACGTGCTTCATGCTCAGGAAGCCGGTAACCGAGTAGTTACGTTCGCCCTGGCCGCGGCCCTGCTGTTCGGGGTCGCGCATGTTGAGCACGCAGGGTTCGCCGTCTTTCAGGTTGGTCAGATAGTCGCCGCCGTCAAAGCCGATGAAGGCATAGAAGCGGGGTTCGCGGTTCAGGCAGATGTTGGTCACGCGGCTGCGGTCAACTCCGTCGGCGTCCTTGCCCAGGTGGCCGTCTTTGTAGAACTGGCCTGACTGCGAGTTGAAGTTCACGCTGGTGCTGGTGCCGGGCACTGTGCCGTCGGCGTTGAGGAAGTGCTCAACGGTGTAGAGCGTCGGGCTTACGCCGTTCCAGCCCTCTTTCCAGGTTTGGTTCGAGGTGGTCTGGAGCACGCGGCGGGGCAGGCGCGAGTCATGATAACCGTAGATGGGGTCGTAGTAGTAAGGCGAGCTGTCGGCCCAGATGATTTCGGTGTTGCCTTCGTTGACGGTGGTGGTGTGGAGATAGCGGAGCTTGTAGACCGCTTTCTTGAACTCGTCGGCATCGAAGGGGGCATCTTCGCCTTCGGCATCCTTGAAGGTGAAGTTGAGCTCCTGCATCTTTGCAGTCAGTTCGTCAAGGCCGGGAATGCGGATGTCGCCGGGGGCCACGTCTGCGTCAATCTGGTCCTTTTCGTCGTCGATGGTGGGGTTGTAGAGCGTGTAGCCTTCTTCTTCGGCCTTTTGCAGGGCTTCCGAGCAGGCCTTGAGGGCGCGCTGCCACTTTTCGGGGTGGAACTGGCGGTCAACCAGCTCGCGGCCGTAAGGCTCGCCGGTGTAGCGGTTGGTGCCTTCGGTGGTGTAGTTGGTGTTCTTCCAGTTACGGTAGGCGGTGGGGAACTCGCCGTTCCACAGGGGCGATGCGGCATAGAGCAGCACTCGGGCCTTCACGGCGGCGCAGATCATCGGGGTGGCGCGGCCGAGCTGGGCGGCGTCGCGCTTGCCGTCGGGCAGGTCTTTTGCGGCTTCGTCGAGCTCGTTGACAATCCAGTCAACGCAGGCGTCGAAGTGCGAGCGGCCGGGATATGCACCCATGCTGACGTCCATGCTCACCAGTGAGTTGGTGATGGGTATGGGGCCGTAGAGGCGCAGCAGCTGGAAGTGATAGTAGGCGCGGCAGAAGCGCGATTCGGCACGCCACATCTTGTATTCAGTGTCGTCAACGCACACGTTGTTCACGTTGTTATCGCGCTCGTAGGCGTTGGCGATTTCGCGGTCGAAGAGCAGGGTCTGGCCGATTGCTTCATAGAACCAGGTCCAGAAGCCGGGGTCATAGCCGGTGGCAGAGGTGGTCTGCGTGTTACGCATGATTGCATACGACGACGGGCTGTCAATCGAATACCAGATTTCGGGAATCAGGAATTCGTCGTTTGCCGAGTTAAGGCAGGAGCGATAGTCGCGCGGAGCGAATTCGCGCTGCATCATGCCGTGGTAGCATGAGTAGAGGAAAGCCTCGGACGTGGTGTGATTCTTCGTCGCGTCAGACAGACCCGGCTGCTCCGGGGGAACGACGTCCAGGTAGTTGCAGGAGGTCACGCCCATGAGCGTAGCCGATGCAACGGCGAGGGATGCGAATCGGAAGATTTTATTTATTTTCATTGTCTGTTATAGTCTATATGTTGGGTTATGATATTAGATAGAGAGCTGAACGCCAACAGACACGGTTTTCTGCATCGGGTAGGAGTTCCAGCCTTCGAGTTCGGGGTCCCAGTGCTTGAAGGGGCTGAAGGTGAGGAGGTTCTGACCTGACACGTAAACACGTCCGTAGGGGAATCTCCAGCCGAGCTCGATGTTGCGCATGCGCAGGAAAGAGCCGTCGCGGAGCCACCATGTGGAGGCCACGGTGTTGTTGGTGATAGTTTATTTGGACGAAAAGGGCAAATATAAGTCGCACACAAAAAGCAAGACGTTCT
>CAYUFQ010000038.1:0-11739 GCA_964444045.1 uncultured Bacteroides sp. | reverse complement strand
GAAAGAACTTACAGTAACCTCGCTTGAACAGCTGCCCGAGGTCGCCCGGCAGTTCATTGCCGACATGGGCGACCGCACCGTAGTGGCGCTACACGGCGAAATGGGCGCCGGCAAAACCACCTTCATCAACGCCCTGTGCAGGGAGCTCGGAGTAGAAACCGACTCCACGGCCAGCCCCACGTTCGCCCTGGTCAACGAATACCGCTCGGACACAACGGCCGAACTCATTTATCACTTTGACCTCTACCGGCTCGAGAACCTCGACGAGGCGCTCGACATGGGCATCGAAGACTATTTTGACTGCGGAGCAGTGTGTCTGATCGAATGGCCCGACGTGGTCGACCCGATTCTGCCCGAAGACGCCATAGACCTCACCATCAAGGTGAACGCCGACGGCTCGCGCACCCTCACCTGGCAGTGAGCCGATCGAGCAGGCGGCGCTTAACCTGAATACGCAGGCAGTCGGGCAGGCAGCCCACGGCAAAGATGGCCACCCGGTTCAGCCCCCCGTTGATATATTGCTTGCGGTGACGCAGCGTGCGCCTGAGCGCACGCCTGACGAACTTTTGCGGAGTCTGGGTGGCCCCGAGCCTCACGGCGAGCTTGCGCAGGTGCATCGGCAGGCCGAACAGAGCAGTGTCGATTCCGCCCGGGCAGGCCACCGTGACACTCACCCCCGAATCCTTCAATTCAAGGCGCAACGCCCTGGAAAACACACGTATATAGGCCTTGGTGGCACTATAAAGGGCAATGCCCGGCATGGGCATCCAGCAGCTCATGCTGCTCATATTCAGAATCATGCCCGAACCTCGCCGGGCCATGCGCTGACCCACGAGGCGGCAAATATGGGTGAGCGAGCGCATGTGAAGGTCCATATACAGGTCTACCCGCGCCTCGCTCAGGTCGGTAACCGCCTTGAAATCGAAAATGCCGGCATTGTTAATCCACAAATCGGGCAATATGCCCATACCGTCGAGCCGCGCCAGCAGCATATGAGCCGCATCGGGCACGGTGAGGTCGAGCGTAATGGAGTCGGCCACATCGGGCTGCGGAGTGCGGTCAACGGAAATCACCCGCCAGCCCCCTGCGGCGAGCTGCCTGCAAAACTCGGCGCCTATGCCCGAGGCGCCACCGGTAACCAGAGCAATCATTTCCCAGCGGCAGCCTTGCGTTTCAGTTGGTCGAGCTCGCGCATGAGCGACGCCGGCACGTCGCCGGCGCAGTGATGGCAAGCCATCTCGCGCGAATACATGCGCGCGATGCAGTAGTTCACGTGGTCGCAGCCGGCCGACCGCTCTCCGGCAGCCATGCGGTTAACGAAGTCGGGGCAACGGAGCAACGCGCGCCCCATCTGCACGAATTCGAAGCCCTCATCGAGCACCCGGTCAATCCCCTCGCGGGTGGAGCAACCGCCAACGTAGACCAGCGGCAGCTTCAGCGCCTTGCGGAATTCGCGCGCATCATCGAGGAAGTAGGTTTCGGAATAGGGCACGGTGGGAATCATCCACTTGCCCACCATCTTCACTCCATATTTCAGCCACCAGGGGTGCATATAGTAGGTCATCGACTTGATGGGCATCGGGCCGCGCATCACGTACATAGGTGCCTTGCTGACAAAGCCGCCGCTGAGCACCAGCGCGTCGGCCCCAAGCCGCTCAAGCTCCTGAGCGATTTTTATTCCCTCCTCAATTTCGATGCCGCCCCGGAAGCCGTCGCGCATGTTGGTCTTGACCAGCACGCCCACCTCGCCGTTGGCGGCCTTCATCACCTCCTCCATGCACATGCGCATGAACTTCATGCGGTTATCGAGCGAACCGCCGAAGGCGTCGCGGCGCCGGTTGGTGTAGGGCGAGAGGAACTGCGAAATCAGATATCCATGGCCGGCATGAATCTCCACGCAGTCAAAGCCGGCATCTTTTGCCGTGCGGACGGCATCGCCGAAAGCGCGGGCCATCGGCGCGAGCTCATCGGCCCTCATTCCGCGCACCGGAGTGGGCGAATAGAGGTTGAAGCCGGTCGACGCGCCCAGCGGAGTCTCGCCGGCAGTGCGCTTATGGCTCATGTTGCCGCAATGGCCCAGCTGCACGCTGGCCTTGGCGCCTGCGGCATGAATATCGTCGGTTATGTCGCGCAGCGCGGGCACTATTTCGGGGCGCATCCATAGCTGCGACTCAAACGACAGGCCGTTGCGCATCACGCTCGCATAGGCCAGAGTGGTCATGCCGACACCCCCCCGGGCCACGCTGACGTGATAGTCGCGCAGCATTTCCGACGGGTTATTGTCAGTGGCCATACCCTCGAAAGCGGCCGAGCGTATGGTGCGGTTTCTCAATTCAACAGGGCCGATTTTGGCCGGGGTAAACAAAATATCTGACATAGCTCTTGTAGATGATTCGTGGATTAGTCAGTTAACATAAGGTAAGAGTGCGCAACGGAGCCGCGGCAAGCCGTTCGGCGGCATCGCGCAGCCCCTGGGGAGTGACGGATTGCAGGCGCTCGACAGTGGCCTGCAGCGTAGGCGGCCGCATGCCGTGCAGCAGGGCGCGGCCCGAACTGAGCGCCAGCTGCTCCTTATTGTCGTGGCCGAGGGTGAGCTGGCCTATGTACTGACGCTTGGC
The DNA here is from genome assembly GCA_964444045.1 of uncultured Bacteroides sp. GTDB lineage: Bacteria > Bacteroidota > Bacteroidia > Bacteroidales > Muribaculaceae > UBA3263. The sequence goes on along the minus strand of CAYUFQ010000038.1, from coordinate 9,121 downwards.
GGCGGCCAGCCGGCGCTCGCTCGGCAGCCTGTCGGCAAAGCGGCACAGGGTGGTCTCGACCAGGCGGATGCAGCGCTTCAGGTCGCGGTGGTCGCAGCCGAAGTAGATGGTCATCATGCCGCAGTCGCTCAGCAGCGACGTGGATGCCTCGACCGTGTAGACCAGGCCCCGGCGCTCGCGCAGTTCAAGATTGAGCAAGGAGTTCATGCCCGGTCCGCCAAGGATATTGGTGGCCAAAGCTATGACGTGGCGGTCGGCCGAGTGCAATCCGCCTATGGGCACTCCCATGACGGTGTGCGACTGATGCGAGGCATTGTCGGCCACGCGCCTTTCCGGGGGGCATACCGCAGGCGCTACGCGGGGCGCCGGCTTCCCCGCCGCGGGCAGAGCGGCAAAGGCCCGTTCGGCAGCAGACACTACCCGGCCAAGAGGCTCGGGCCCGAGATAGAAGTAGACCGAATTTTCGGCCGTGAAGGCATCATGAAGATATTCCCGGCAGGTTTCAGAGCTGATTGACATGACGCTCTGCTTGGTGCCGAGGATATTGTGGGCCAACGGGTTGCCGGCATAGACCATCTCGTCGAAAGAGTCGAATACGGCCTCGGCCGGCGAGTCGAGATACGAGTCTATCTCGTCGCAAATCACCTCGCGCTCAAGCATCAGCTTCTTTGCCGGAAAGGTCGATTCGGCAACGAGTTCGCCAAGCAGCATGCACGCGCGGCGGTGGCTTCCGGCCGGCATAGCCGCATAGATGGTGGTTTCTTCCTTGGTGGTAAACGCGTTAAGCTCGCCGCCCACGGCCTCCATGCGGTTTAATATATAGGAGTCGGAGCGCCTGCGGGTGCCCTTGAACAGCGTATGCTCAACAAAATGAGCCAGGCCGAAGCGCCCGGGCGAAAGTTCATCGCGCGAACCGGCGTTGACCGTCAGACCGCAATACTCGGTAGCGCCCGGCACCTGGCGGTGAACCATGCGCAGGCCGTTCGACAGCACGAGTTCACTTATGGCTCCACCCATTCGCCGTCGGCTTTAATCAGGTTTATGAGGTGAGTGATGGCCTCGTGCTGCGGTATGTTGCGCTCAATGCACTCCTTGCGGCGATAAAGGCTCACGCGCCCCACTCCGGCGCCTACATAGCCATAGTCGGCGTCGGCCATTTCGCCCGGGCCGTTCACTATGCAGCCCATCACTCCGATTTTCAGTCCTTTGAGATGCGAGGTGGCCGCCTTGACCTCCTTGAGAGTGCTCTGCAGGTCGAACATGGTGCGCCCGCAGCTGGGGCAGGAGATGAACTCCGTTTTGCTGAAACGCAGCCGCGCCGCCTGAAGAATGGACAGCGCCAGGGCGGAGGTATCCATGCCGGGAGCGTCAATGCGGATGCCGTCGTGATGGCCGTTGAGCAGCAAGGTGCCGAAATCGGCGGCAGCCTTGACGGACAGGTCAGGGTCGGCGGCATCGTAGGTCAGCGACATTATCACCGGATTATCCACTCCGGCGCGAATCATGGCATGACGGGCCGCCTGCAACTCGCCCACCCGATTGGCATGGCGCGACGTCAGCACCACAACCGCATCAGCCGGAATCTTCGAGAAGTCGCCGTCGGCGGCATCAAACTCAAACGCCGGCGCATCCATCGCATCGAAATTCATAATCACCGGCCCGTTTTCGCCCCCGACGCCGCCAATGGCGCGCGAGGGCAGGCGCCCGGGCATGACGGAATCATAGCCTCCGGCATATACACATTCTATGGCCGGAGCCGATGCGGCGGCCCCTATGTGGGCCAGCAGAGCACGCGCCACCGGCACCTCGCGCTCGGGGTCTTCGCTCAGCGAAACGCGGATGGTGTCGCCGATGCCCTGATACAGCAATGCGCCGATGCCCACGGCCGACTTAATCCGGCCATCCTCGCCATCGCCGGCCTCGGTCACTCCGAGGTGAAGCGGATATTCCAGCCCCTCGCGTGCCATCGTTTCGGCCAGAAGCCTGACGGTGCGCACCATCACCACGGTGTTGCTCGCCTTGATGCTGACCACTATATCGTTGAAGTCATGCCCGTTGCAGATACGCAGGAACTGCATGGCGCTCTCAACCATGCCCTCGGGCGTGTCGCCGTAGCGCTCCATTATTTCAGGCGACAGCGAGCCGTGGTTCACCCCGATGCGCAACGCCACCCCGCGGCGGCGACACACCTCGAGCAGCGGCATGAGCGCACTCTCTATGTCGGCTCCCTGGCGGCAGAAATTACCCGGATTGATGCGCACTTTGTCAACCGCTTCAGCGGCGGCCAGCGCCGCATTGGGGTTGAAATGGATATCGGCCACGAGGGGCACTTCAACCCGGCTGCGGATATCCTTGAGGGCCTGCGCCTCGCGCACTCCCTGGGCAGTCAGACGCACCAGGGCGGCTCCGGCCCCGGCAATGCGCCTTACCTGAGCCACCGAGGCCTCCACGTCGGTGGTCGGCGTCGACGTCATGCTCTGCACCACTATCGGGTTGCCGCCGCCAATCTTCACGTCGCCGCCGCCAACGGTCACTTCCCGGCACCTTCTGCGCCGGCAATTTATCAAATCCATTTAATTCACCTTATAGGTATATTTCACTTCGGCCAGCTCGGCGTTGGCCTTGACAATCTTGGCGCTCAGCCCGGCCCGGTATTCATCGTAGCGCGCAGCCAGGGCGGCATCGCCCAGCGCCAGCATCTGCACGGCAAGCACCGCGGCATTCAGTCCGGCATTGATGCCCACCGTGGCCACAGCCACACCCGGAGGCATCTGCACGATGCTGAGCAGCGCATCGCGGCCATCGAGAGTGGAGTTGATGGGAAGGCCGATTACGGGCAGCGGAGTCATGGCGGCAATAACGCCGGGCAGGGCCGCGGCCATGCCGGCTGCGGCAATTATCACCTTGATGCCACGGCCGGCGGCATTGCGGGCAAACTCTTCAACCTGAGCCGGAGTGCGATGGGCCGACAGGGCGTTCATTTCAAAAGGCACCTGCATGGAATCGAGAAAATCGGCGGCCTTGCGCAGAATGGGCAGGTCGGACGTGCTGCCCATTATGATGGAAACTTGTGGTGTCACTTCTTTATATCTCTGTTTTATTGGTTAGTTTTTTTCGGTGTTGAATATCTTTGTCTATCCCCGTTCAATCCACCAGGAGTCGAGGCGACGCGTTGCGGGACTGAAGGCCGCGCCGATAAGAATTATCCGCCGGCCATCGGTATGAAACGGAAGCACGTATCCCTTGTCGTGAATCTGCGCCAGGGCATCTTCGGCCGTGCCGTTAAGCTTGAACTCAATGACGTAAGTGTAGCGGTCGGTCTGGATGAGCATGTCGATGCGGCCGTCGGAGGTGCGGTACTCCGTGGTCACGTAGAAGCCCATCATCTTCATAACCAGATACATCATATTCTCATAATGGCGCTCTTTGTTGACAATCAGGTCATACGGCACATCCGACATGAGCGACTGAAGTCCGTGCATGAACGTTTCGGCGTCGCCGCCTCTCACCGCCTTTACAAACTTCGATATAAATGCCCCGGCATCCTGATTGCACGAAACCGCCTTAAGCAAATCGTTGGTAAGCCCTTCGGCCACCTCGTCGTTGGGATAATCGAGCGTGTATTCGTCAAACTCCCTGTTGTAGCCCTTTATCGTCAGATAGCCGCACTGAAACAGCAGCGGTATGGGATTCGACACATAGCGCTCCGACCCCCTGAGGTCGAGCTCCCTGCACGTTGCTCCGCTCACCTCCGCCAGGTTCCAGTCGCGGTTCTGAAGCAGGCGGATAAGAAACGACGGAGTGCCCGACTCAATCCAATAGTGACTGAAGTCGAGCATGTCGAACGTGTTGAGCAGGCTGAAGGGATTGTATATCCCCTCGCCGCTTTTGGCGAAATGATAGCCGTCGTATTCGCGTCTGAGCTTATCGGCAGTCTGCTCGAGCGTCATTCCGCAGGCCTCGGCCAGCTGTGCCATGCCCACGGCGAAATCGCCGCCATGCAGCTCCGACTCGCTTATGCCGCATATGGCGTTGGCCCTGACGTCGAGCGATATATCCTTGATGTTGTTAAGCCCGCTGAACACGCTCACCTTGCTGAACTTGGATATGCCCGTGAGCATGGCGAAACGGATATGGCGGTCTTGCGATTTAATCACGGAATAAAACGCCTGCAGATGCTCGCGTATGGCCCGGTGCACTTCTTCCTTCTCCTGCTCGATGTTTTGCAGCAGCGGCAGGTCATATTCGTCGACCAGAATCACCACCTGGCGCCCCGTATGAGAGTGAGCGGCCTCGATAAGGCGGGCAAACCTCACCGACGGCGTGGTGTACGTATTGTCGGCCGGCAGCCCATAGGCTTTTTCCCACGTGGATATATGGAAGTTAAGCGTCTCGTCAAGCCTGTCGACCGAGGTGTAGTCCTGGCCGTTGAGCATCATGTGAAACACGGGATATTCCACCCAATCCCACTCCATGCCGGCAACATACAGCCCGGCAAACAGTTCTTTCTTTCCCGAAAAGAATGCCTCGAGGGTCGACAGGAACAGACTCTTGCCGAAACGCCGCGGACGGCTCAGAAAATAATACTTTCCCCGGGTCACAAGGTCGTAGACATATTTCGTCTTGTCAACGTAGATGTAACCGTTCCCGATTATCTCGGAGAATGTCTGTATGCCGATTGGATATTTGGGTCGCTGCATTATCGTATGCTTTCAGACCACAAAGTTATGAAAATTCCTGCAAATTTAAAAGCGCCGTTTCCGAAGTGTTGGGAAGCGGCGCTTTCAAAATTACTTGTCGGCTGCGAGGGCTGCCTGTTCCGAAGGTTTCAGGCGGCGTTCCTTGATGCGGGCCTTCTTGCCGGTGAGGTTGCGCAGGTAGTAAAGCTTGGCGCGACGCACCTTACCATACTTGTTGACCACGATAGAGTCGATAAACGGTGATTCCATCGGGAAGATACGCTCAACGCCGATATTGTCGCTCATCTTGCGAACGGTGAAGCGCTTCTTGGCTCCTTCGCCGCAAATTTTGATTACCACACCGCGGTATTGCTGGATACGCTCCTTGTTACCTTCCTTAATGCGGTAGGCCACGGTGATGGTATCGCCCGGCTGAAAGCGGGGATAGCTCTTGTTTTGTGCAAATGCCTCTTCGGCTACTTTAATCAAGTCCATTGTGACTAATTGATTATTAAGATTTTACATTCGTCCGCAACATAAACGCGCACCTCTTCGTCGCGCCAGCGATTACGGAATCCGGCTGCAAAGGTACGAATAATTTTCCGGCCCCACAACTTTTTTCGCGCATTCAGGTTTTTTTCGTAAATTTGCACCGAAATATGAAACCGATAATCTATCAGCTTATTCCGCGGCTGTTTGCCAACACCAACGATACCTGCATGCCGTGCGGCACTCTGGAAACGAACGGTTCGGGCAAGTTCAGCGGCATAACCAACTCGGCCTTGCGTGCCATCAAGGCGCTCGGTGCCACCCACGTGTGGTACACCGGCGTAATCGAACACGCCCATCGCCCCGACTATACGGCCTACGGCATAAAGCGACACAATCCGCATATAATCAAAGGCGAGGCTGGCTCGCCCTACGCAATAACCGACTACTACGACGTAGACCCCGACCTGGCCGACAACCCCGACCGGCGCATGGAGGAGTTTGAGGCCCTGATAGCCCGCACCCATGAGCAGGGGCTCAAGGTGGTGCTCGACTTCGTGCCCAACCACGTGGCCCGCGAATATCACTCGGACGCCGCACCGAAAGGCGTTCACGACTTCGGAGCCGACGACAATCCGCTGATGGCGTTTCATCCCGACAATAACTTCTACTACCTGCCCGGCACCCGGTTCAACCCCTCCAACGTGCATCTGGGCGACTACGTGGAAGAGCCGGCAAAGGCCTCGGGCAACGACTGCTTCACGCCCTCGCCCGACCGCAACGACTGGTATGAAACCGTGAAGCTCAACTATGGAGTAGACTACTGCGGCGGCTCGAAGTGTCATTTCGACCCCGTGCCCGACACCTGGCACAAGATGCTCCACATTCTCCGCTACTGGGCGCGCAAGGGGGTCGACGCCTTCCGCTGCGACATGGCGTTCATGGTACCGGTCGACTTCTGGCGATGGGTGATTCCGCAGGTGCGACGCACCCGCAAGGGCATACAGTTCATCGCCGAGATTTACGACGTGAATCTCTATGCCACGTTTATCAACGCCGGATTCGACTACCTCTACGATAAAGTGAACCTCTACGACACGCTGCGCGCCATCGAGTGCCACAACATGGGCGCCGACCGCCTCACGGGCGCATGGCAGACGGTAGGGAATCTGGCCCCGCACATGCTCAACTTCATCGAGAACCACGACGAGCAGCGCTATGCGTCAGACTTCTATGCCGGCCGCGCCGACACGGTGCTTCCATCGCTCGTGGTGGCCTCCACCTTTTCGTCAGGACCGATGATGATTTATTTCGGCCAGGAGCTCGGCGAGCGCGGCATGGAGGCCGAAGGCTTTTCGGGGCTAAACGGCCGCACGACCATATTCGACTACTGGAGCCTCGACAAGATGCGCCGATGGCTCAGCGGAGGCAAGCCTTCATCGTCAAACCTCACCGACGAGGAGCTGAAGCTGCGTAATCTCTACATGACGGTGCTCAACATTGCCCGCTCGGAGGCGGCCGTGACCGACGGCAGCTTCTTCGACCTGATGTATGTCAACTACGAGAGCGCCGGATTCAACCCCCACCGTCAGTTTGCCTACCTGCGCCATTTCGGCAACGAAACGCTGCTCATTGCCGTAAACTTCGGCGACACCGAGGCCGACATGCGCATCAACCTGCCCCGCCATGCATTCGACTTTCTCGGACTCAAGGAGAGCGAATGCTCGGCAACGGAACTGATCAGCGGCCGGAAAGCCCGCAAGGTGGTGTCGTCCACCCTGCCGTTCACCACCAAGGTTGCCCCCCACGGAGCGGTAATCTGGAAATTCATTCAGAAATAATGATAATACTCTATCGCGTATATCAGATTTGCATAATGATGCCGCTCATGCTGGTGGCAACGGCGTTCACGTCAATCTTTGTCGGAGTGATGACGCTCGTTTCGCCGGCGGCATGGATAGGCTACTATCCGGCCATGATATGGGCGCGGGTTATGTGCTGGCTCACTCTGGTGAGGGTGGAGGTGCGCGGCCGCGAACACATCGACCGCAGCCGCAGCTACGTATTCGTGGCCAACCATCAGGGCGCATACGATATTTTCGCCGTCTACGGCTTTCTGGGCCATAACTTCCGCTGGATGATGAAGAAGAGCCTCGAACGGATTCCCCTCGTGGGCTGGGCGTGCAAGCGCATGGGCCAGGTGTTTGTCGACAACCGCACGCCCCACGGCATAGCCAACACCATGAAGTCGGCCGAGCGCCTCATGGCCCGGGGCATGAGCATAGTGGTCTTTCCCGAAGGGTCGCGCACGTTCACGGGCCGCGTGGGCAAATTCAAGCGCGGCGCTTTCGTTCTGTCGACCGAATTCGGATTTCCGGTGGTGCCCGTCACCATCGACGGCGCCTTCGCCGTGATGCCGCGCACTGCCGCGCTGCCCCGGTATGGCCGCATAATCCTGACCATACACCCCGCAATCGAGGCCTCCGACCCCGACATCATAGGCCACTCGCGCGAAGCCATCATCTCCGCGCTGCCAAACGACTAAATTTCACTCTTTTAACCCCTAATCCACAAACTTTTCACTAAGATGCGCAAATGGCGAGTTGAAGACAGCTCCGATCTCTACAACATCAAGGGCTGGGGCCTGAACTACTTCTCAATCAACGATAAAGGCCACGTGCAGGTAACCCCCAAGGAGGGCTATGCGCCCGTTGATTTAAAAGACGTCATGGACGAGCTGCAGGTGCGCGACATCCAGGCGCCCGTGCTGCTCCGCTTTCCCGACATTCTCGACAATCGGGTGGAGAAAATATCACGCTGCTTCAAAACAGCCGCCGAGACCTATGACTACAAAGGGCAGAACTACGTGATCTACCCCATCAAGGTCAACCAGATTCGCGAGGTGGTGGAGGAGATAGTGAGCCACGGCAAAAAATTCAACATAGGCCTCGAGGCCGGTTCAAAGCCCGAGCTGCATGCCGTGCTGGCCACCAACATAGCCGACAACGCACTGATTATCTGCAACGGATATAAAGACGAAAACTACATCGAGCTGGCACTTCTGGCCCAAAAGATGGGAAGAAACATCTTTTTGGTAGTGGAGAAACTCAACGAGCTGAAAATCATAGCCAAAGTGGCCAAACGCCTTGCAATAGTGCCCAACGTAGGCATACGGATAAAGATATCCAACTCAGGCTCGGGAAAGTGGGAAGAAAGCGGCGGCGACCAAAGCAAGTTCGGCCTGAACTCGTCGGAACTGCTCGAAGCAGTTGACTTCCTGATAAAAAACGACATGAAAGAGTCGCTCCGACTGATTCATTTCCACATAGGCAGCCAGATTACCAAGATTCGCCGCATCAAGAACGCCCTGCGCGAAGCCGTGCAGTTCTACGTGCAGCTCACCAAGACGGGCTTCGACATCGACTTCGTCGACATTGGCGGCGGCCTGGGTGTAGACTACGACGGCACCCGCTCATCATCGTCGGAGTCGTCGATGAACTACTCCATTCAGGAATATGCCAACGATGCCGTGTCGGCCCTGGTCGACGTGTGCGTCAAAAACGACATAAAACAACCCAACGTCATAACCGAAAGCGGCCGCTCGCTGTCGGCCCACCACAGCATCCTGGTGTTCGAAGTGCTCGAGTCGACCTCGCTCCCGTCATGGAAAGACAACGAAACCGTAAGCCCCGACGACCACGAACTGGCCCGCGAGCTCTACGACATATGGGATAAGCTCGACGCTCCGCGGCTGTTCGAGTCATGGCACGACGCCCTGCAGATTCGCGACGAAGCGCTCGAGCTCTTCTCCATCGGCCTGCTCGACCTGCGCACCCGGGCCCAGATTGAAAAACTCTTCTGGAGTGTGGCACGCGAAGTGGCCGAACTCGGCAACTCGATGAAACACCCGCCCGAGGAACTGCGCAAAATCGCCCGCATGATTCCCGACAAGT
>CAYUFQ010000037.1:11328-12002 GCA_964444045.1 uncultured Bacteroides sp. | reverse complement strand
ACTCGGCATTCATGGTGGCGAAAAAGGTGGAAATCCGCTCGTTGAGCTATACCGACGGCGCCACCGCAGTGCGTTGGGAGTGCGACGGCTCTCCGGCCTACGTGCTCGAACCCACCGAAAAGGCCGGGCGCGGCACTGATATCATCCTCTATATCGACGACGACAGCAAGGAGTTTCTCGAGCAGCCGCGCATTGACCTGCTGCTGAAGAAATATTGCCGCTTCCTGCCCGTGCCCGTCGAAACCGACGGCAAGGTAATCAACGCCACCGAACCGGCATGGACAAAGAAGCCCGCGGAGCTGACCGACGAGGACTACATGAAGTTCTATCGCGAGCTTTATCCCGGTCAGGATGACCCTCTGTTCTGGATTCACCTCAACGTTGACTATCCGTTCACCCTTACGGGCATACTTTACTTCCCGAAGATTCACAATAACTTCGAACTGACCAAGAACCGCATTCAGCTCTACTGCAACCAGGTGTTCGTTACCGACTCGGTGGAGGGCGTGGTGCCGGAGTTCATGATGCTGCTGCAGGGCGTGATTGACTCGCCCGACATTCCTCTCAACGTGAGCCGCAGCTATCTGCAGAGCGACAGTGCGGTGAAGAAAATCTCGGGCTATATCACCAAAAAGGTGTCGCAGCGCCTGGAGGAAATCTTCAAGGCCGACCGC
>CAYUFQ010000037.1:0-11318 GCA_964444045.1 uncultured Bacteroides sp. | reverse complement strand
CCGCAAGGACTTCGAGGCCAAATGGGATGATATCAAGATTTTCATCGAATACGGCATGCTCACTGACGAAAAGTTCCGCGATGCGGCCATGAACTTCTGTCTGGTCAAGGATACCGAAGGCCACTATTACACGCTGCCGGAATACAAAACCCTGATTGAGGGCTCTCAGACCGATGCCGATAAAAACATAGTCTACCTCTACACCACCGACCCCACGGCGCAGTTCTCTTACATCAACGAAGCCACCGCCAAGGGCTACAACGTGCTGGTGATGGACGGCCAGCTTGACTCGCATTTCGTCGGTCTGCTCGAAAGCAAGAACGAAGGCAGCCGCTTTGTGCGCGTCGACTCCGACATTATCGACAATCTGATACGCAAGGGCGAAAAGAAGTCGGCCGACCTCACTCCGGTGCAGACCGATATGCTCAGCAACCTGTTCAAGTCGCAGATTCCGCAGGTTGAAAAGGCTGAATTTATGGTGCAGTTCGAGGCAATTGCCGGCAGCGACTCGCCCGTCACCGTCACCACCAACGAATACATGCGCCGCATGAAGGAGATGGCCGCCATGCAGCCGGGTATGAACTTCTACGGCGAGCTGCCCGACAGCTATTCGCTCGTGGTCAACACCGAGCATCCGCTCGTTGCCCGCATCAAGGCAGAGGCTGTCGATGCCATAGGTGCCGACGTTGACAAATCATTCGGCGAACTCTCCGAGGCCGAAGAGCAGCTCAAGAAGGTCAATTCCGAGGTCAAGGACCATAAGCCGACCGACGACCAGCAGAAGCAGATAACCGAACTGCAGGATAAGATGTCGGCCGCACGCGCCGCCATTGCCGACAAAGCTGCCGGCTATGGCAAGACGCAGCCGCTGGTGCGCCAGCTCATCGACCTGGCCCTGCTCTCGTCGGGTCTGCTCAAGGGGAGGGAACTGAGTGACTTCGTGAAACGCTCAGTCTCCTTGCTCTGATGCGTAAGCTACTGCAAGGCGCAATCTTCGCGCTCCTTTTTGCGGGCACTGCCGTGGGGCAGTGTCCGCTGGACTTTGAAGGCAGCGATAAGGCCCTGATCGGGGTGTACGTTGCCCCGGTAGAGGGGGGAACACCCCTTGCCGATTTCAATTCATCGTGTCTGTTCACTCCCGCCTCGGTAATGAAGTCGGTCACCGTGGCCGCCGCATTGGCCAAATATTCCGGCTCGTATCGCTGGCAAACCACCGTTATGGCCGTTGGGCCGGTGAATGACGGAGTGCTCAACGGCGACCTGGTGATTGTCGGTTCGGGCGACCCTACGCTCGGTTCGGGCTATTTCAAGGACGGACGCGAAAGTTTCATCACCGCCGTCAGGACCGGATTGCAGCAGGCCGGCATCAGCAGCATAGCCGGCAAGGTGCGCATGCAGGGCGCCGGATGGCCCGACGAGGGCCCCGTGCCGTCGTGGGAACTCGAGGATATTCCCGGAGTAGACGGTGCCGGATTCTATTCGCTCAACTATTGCGACAACACGTTCTCCCTCCATTATCCCTCGATGAATGTAAGCCCTGCGGTGCCGGGGCTTCGCGTGAGCTATGCCGGAGGCAACGGTGCCATCGGATTCAAGCGCAACTGCGGCAGCTATGACCTCACGGTCTATGGCGCTCTGCCAAAACGTCAGAAGTCAATTACCTTCACCTGCTCCATGCCCGATCCGCCCGCAGTGTTGCTCAACGCCCTCAGCGCGGCATTGCCCGTGCAGGGCAAGGCTATTAAATTGACTGCGGCCGACACTGCGGTCGTAGCAACGTATCGCTCGCCGGAGTTGAGAGAAGTGGCTCGCTCGCTGATGGTACGGTCAGACAATCAGATGGCTGAGGCCGCACTTCGCCTCATGGCTCCGAAAAAAACGCGTCAGGCCGCCATAGCCGAAGAAATCAAGATTCTTACCGCCTGCGGCGCCGACATGCAGTGCGTGAGGATTAAAGATGGCAGCGGACTCAGCCGCCACGATGCTATTTCGCCCCGGCAGCTATGCGGAGTGTTGAGCGCTATGGCCTCGGATACCGACTATGTCGATTCATTTGCAAGAGTGGGTATGAGGGGGAGCACCGTGTTCGGTTTCATGAAAGATATGGCCGGACGCGAGAACTTTCTGCTCAAATCGGGCTCGATGACCGGCGTGGTGGCCTATGCCGGCTATCGTGTCGACCCCGACAGCCAGAAGCCTACTCACGTCATTGCAATCATTGTCAACAACGCTCCCAACCCCGCCAAAGCCCGCGCCGCAATGGCCCGGCTCCTCTCATCCCTGACTTACTGACGCTTCAGGATTTTGCGGCCGTTGATTATGTTGATGCCGCGGGAGGGGTGGGGCAGGCGTCGCCCTGTCAGGTCGTAGATGGCAGCGTCGGCTGATACCGCAGCCTCAACAATTTCAAGTATGCCGCTTTCCACCTTGTAGACGTAGCGGAAATGGCTCTGAGTCTCTACGCCTGCATTGCCCTCTACGATAAGAGCGTCTTGATCGGTGGCTTTAAAGGCTACTACCGCTTCATCGCCTGATAGCTTGCCGAGGCGGAGAGTCCAGGTGTTGTCAAACCCTTCCTCTGCGTTATCGCTTGCCGTCGAGGCTACGAAATCGGTTGAGCCGGCTTCGGGCTCAATGCTTACCAGACCGTCGAATTCAAGTCTTATCAGGCCATTGTCGGCCATAGCGGCGCCTTCGGAGGGGCTGATGGCGATAAGCCGGGTGGGGCTGAATTCAAATGGCGACGATGTGCCGCCGAGGCTCACCGTTTCAACTCCGTTAGCGGCGGTGAATTCAATTGTGTAGGTCGTGCCGGAATATAGAATCACCTCGCGCTGCATCACGTGGGTAAACGCTCCCTCATAGCGCTCGGTCATATCAACCGGACCATAAACGGTTTTGTCGCCGTTGCTGATCTGCATGCTTACCGCATCGCCGCTTTTCAGGTTGGTGTCGATGGTGACAGTGCTGCCTGCGGCAAGCGAAGCCTGCCTGGTGCCGTCTGCCGGTGAGGCGAAAAGCAGGGTGAAACCGTTGTATTTCGCGCGGAAATCGGCCGAGTGGTCAATGCCGTCAGTCACTTTCAGGTCGGCCAGGCTGACAATCAGATTTTCTTTGGTTGCCCATCCGAGAGGAATGGCCACAGTGAGTTCTGCCTGGTCGTTTCCCAGGTAGGCCACTGTGATTTCGTCGGTGTTTACGGTAATCTGCTCATTGCCCGACGTGAATGTAACTCCCGAATAGCTTACGGCCGAAGCGTCGGTGTAGTAAATCGATATGGCGTCAGTTCCGTCCAGGTCGGCACCCGCCTCGGGGGTGAACTGCGTGGCAATGTCGAGTTTCTCGGTCTCTACGTAAGGAATCTGCATGTGAAACGAACCCAACATGCCTTCTGACGGGCTCAAGACGTATTGCCCGTCGGTGTCGCGCAGCAGGAACAGCCGCAGATCAAACGAGTCGAACCTGTTGCCCGACGGCGCCATATCCTGCGATGCACGCAATTTGCCGGCAAAATCGACTGTAATGACCTTGCCGCTCACTTTTGCTTCAATCTTCTCGGTATATTCATAGCCCAGAGCGTCGCTTATCGGAGCGTAGCAAAGCTCTATCTCGGGGTCGGCGGCCATCGGATGGCTGAAGGTGAACACCGCCCTGGTCGTGGGGCCGCTTTCGGGCATATAGCTGGCAATCGCTTCCGGAAGGGTTACCGACAGGAGCTTTGCCGGAGCGGGAGCGGCTATGAAATGCAGTTCAATCGGGTCCTGAGCCTCGCCCAGCGCGTTGGTTATATCGTCGAGGCGCACCAGCAGCGTTTCGCCGCCGGCAATTATGCCTTTGTCGTACCATGCGGCCATCACATCGCGCACCGGAATGGAGAGGTCGGACGCATTGATGCGTATCTCCACCGGTTCAGAGTGGCCGTTGCACTCCACCATTACATTCCCTACGTTGACATTCTGATTGAACATCACGCTGATGAAGCTGTTTCTTGAAATGCTCAACACTTCGTTCTGGGCCGGGGTGGTGCCCTGAATTGCCAGTTTCGGATTCATTGCAAACCGAATGGTTCCGTCCGACATGGCAAATTCCGTGTAGACGTAGTAGGTGGTTGCCGCTTCTACCGGAAACTGATAGGCCTGTTGGCCGTTTATGTATCCGGCGAATTGCCGGTCGGGTATCTCGGCCAGCTCCCCGTCGGTTCCAAGCAGATACACCGGGCAGTCGTTATACTCGATCATCATGCCGCTTTCAGGGGCTATTATCTTGCCTTTAAACTCTTTGTAGGCCTGTATATGGTAATCGGTGTTGATTTCAAGCAGCGGAAATTCATCGGGATTCACGGCGGCGCTTGCCGCAGCAGCCGCTGCCGTGAGCATTATGGTTGAAATAATCAGTTTATTCATAATTGTCAAAATATGATTTTATCGGTTTTTGTTCCTTGACGTCTGATGAGCAGCTGACCCTTCGACGGACGGGCTACCCGGCGCCCCTGCATATCGAAATATTCTGCAGGTGAGTTGCCGGCGCCGGATTCAATCTCGGCAATGGCGCTGTCGGGGTTGATTACCGGCTTCACCGCCGCGTTGATAACGGCGTCGGTGTCGGCATCTATCAGAATCACGGCCAGCTCCGTCTTGCCGGTGTCGGCCACCGATTCGGGCATGGTCAGAGTGAAGCTGAACGGGTTCTCGTTGTCTGCTGTCTGAACGAACGGAATCATCCCCGGGGTGCCGTTGAAGGTGGTGCCGTAAGTGGCGCGTGCCACGTGGTCAATGTTCAGGCTCACTTCGCGCGCATCATACATGCCTCCTTTGCCCCATTCGCCGAGGTCGGGGTCGTCGTAGTAGCGCATGCCGTTGAGCTGTGTGGTGGGCACGTCGTTTTCGAGCAGCACATTGAATATATTTACGTTTCTCGACGTATTGATTGCGAACCTCACGTTGCCGTCTACTTCGATATTGCCCGCTTCGGCGTTATAAGTGGCGCTGAAGGTCAGGTCGGCATCGGGCAGAGTCTGCATCTCGGCATTGACGGCATCAAGCCAGCACACAGGGTCTTCGCCTCCCTCTTCGGCCAGTCCCTGGCCCGAGAAGTGGAAGTCGTTGCCGACGGAGTAGGTAGGATAGCAGGCGGCAACGCGGTTTATCATGGCCGAAGGGGCTCCAAGCAGATTCAGTCCGAGAAAGTCGCTGTAGGAGGTGAGTCCGGCGCCCAGCGGGTCGCTTTCATAGGTGCGTATCACTATCGGCACGATGCCTCCGGGATATATCCTCTCAAGATTCTCCATCGCCTTGAATCCGCGGGGGCAGTTGCTGCAGTCGCGGCCGCTGAATTCCTCAACCACCACCTGGCGGGTGGTGCGGAACACCATGTTCTTTATGCTGCCGTTAACGGTGGTCTTATCGGCATTGTTTACGGTGATTTCAATCGAATAGCGGTTGATGCGGCCGGCCTCGAGCGGCAGCGGCTGCTTGAAGCTGAATTGATATGTCTGCCCCTTGGTTATATTGAGGCCGCTCTGGCTCAGCTGGCTCACAGTTGCGCCCGAGGAGTCTTTCAACACAAGGTCTAAGGAGTTGATGACGAGCAGGTCGGATACGTTGGTGATGACACCCTCTACCGGTGCGCCCTGAAGGTCGACCACCGTTGAGGCCGACGTTATCGAGGTCAGAAACGACATGTCGTGCACCACTTCAACGTGGTTTATGAATATGGCGCTTTGATTCTCGTTGTCGTTGACGAAGGCCAGGTAAATGTATTTGTGAGCGAACTCGTCGAGCTTAACCACATACGTCTGCCAATCGCCGGTAAAGGCTTCCTCGCTTTGTCCGGGAGTCAGCTGCCCGTTGAAAATCAATTTGCCGTTTTTGCGCATATCGTCAACCAGTTCGCGGTTGAGCGAGGAGTAGCCGTTGTCTGACGCGTAGGCATAGACTTTCAGCCGGTCGGTTTTGTTCATCAGATAGCTTTGCGCATCGAAGCTCAGATAGCAGCCGGCGTCGGGAATGAAAAGTTGCGGAGTCACGGCCCAGTCGTCGGCCTTGCCTCCGTTGGCAAACATGGAGTGTGCGGCCAGCGCCATGTCGGTGGCCTCTTCGTTTTCGCGCACTATCTTCCAGGGTTCGTCGGCCGTGAAGCCCCAGCCGGCCGGAGCCGCGGCCGGTTCGAGGCGGTCGCCGTCGAAAAACATAAAGCCGAGGTAGTTATCGCAATCGTCGGCGAAGAGATATTTGTCGTCGGCCGATACTTCGCGCACGTAATTGCCCGAATAGCCGATGATTATTTCTTCGTTCGCTCCGGCTCCGCTCAGGTCGGTGACGCTGCCGGCCGGGATAACCACTTCGTAGTCCGTGCCGTCATACAGGTATTGACGCGATGCCGGATAGAGCGCCACTGCCGATGGGGCGGCTATGGCCACCGTCAGATCGGCCACCGGTGTGGTTTCGCCCTTGCGGCGCAGGTGAGCCTTGGCTCCGTCGGCCACCGCTACCGACGCGTCAAACGTCAGGTATATGCGGTTGGTCGTGGCATCAAGCCGCGCAAAGGTGGCTCCGTCGGCCGGCTGAACGCTCTGCACCGCCACCGGGCCGTCGTTTCGTCCGGTATATTTCAGCTCAATCTTATCCGCCGCCATCATGGCGTTGCCCTGCATGGTGACGAATCCGGCGGGAATGTTCACCGTGTAGCTTCGGCCGTTCTCGAGTATGGTGGGGCGGAAGTTGATGGTCAGAGTGGCGTTGCTGACTTCGGCCGACAGGGCGCTCTGCACCGTCTTGCCGGTGTTGTCGAGGAGCTTTATGCGGCTTGCCGCTCCGCTCAGGTCGATGTTGCGGCTAAACGTGAGCCTGACTTTCGACAGGGTGGTGAAAACCGATCCGTTAGCCGGCATGGCGCTGAATCTGTTGAGCAGATTTACGCGGCCAACCGCGTCGGCCCACTCCTCGTTCATTTTCAGTATGTATCCTCGGTCGGTGCCGGTAATCATGGCCAGCACCTTGCCGTCGTTGCTGACCGACAGGGGCTTGCCGGTGACGGGCATATCGGTAAGCGCTTCGAAATCCATGCCGTAGGCCTGGCTGAACACCTCGTCGAGCGGATAATAGTATTGTCCATGGCGCACAATCATTGACGCATACGGGTTATTGGCCGGCACTGCGGCATAAACGCGCCCGTCATTGCTGATGCTGAAGCCTGACGAGTCGCTGTCGTAAGGCCCGTCGAATATCTCGCTCTCTCCGGTCGCCACGTCGTAGCGGAAGGCCACATAGTATTCGTCTAAGAACTCCGAGCCTTCAATCTCGTTTGTGATGTATGCCTGACCTGAAACGTAGCGGCCGTCGGGGCTCATGGTCACGTAGTCGATAAACGCGCAGTTGCGGTAGTGAGGCGTCCAGGGCTTATTGTCGTCGGGGGTGAAGGCTATGTAGCTGACTTTGTCGGTCTGAGTGTCATAGATGAACGCACACATCGATATGGGGAGCAGCATCTGCTCCGACATGCGCCCGAGAATATAGCGGCCGTCGGCCGATATGTCGCAGAATCTCACCAGCTCTGAAACGTCGTGGTGCATATCCTTTACCGGAATGGCGGGCAGCTCTATGAGCCGGCGCGTGGTCAGGTCATAGAATACGGGGCGGGCATCCCAGTCGCTGGTGATATTTGCGTAGCCCACCGCTTTGGTGCCGTCGGGAGTCACGGCGGTGAGCCCGCCGCCTATGGTCGAATCGGGTAGGGGTAGGGTGACCCACTGGCGGGTGGCCGTGATGTAGTAGGCCGGCCGGTCATTGCATGAACCGACCACTATCGAGCCGTCGTCGGTGATATCCATGACCGATGCGCGACCCGACGACGGCAGATCCACCGGCGCCGACGTCATTGAGGTGATGTTCCATATTGAACCGCCGGCCGAATATTTCAGGCCATCTTCGGTTTCTCCGCCGTTCTGGCTTAATCCCCATAAGCCGTTGTTGCTTAGGCGTTCGATATATGTGCCTGAAGGCAGGGCGTGAATCTCCGGCCTCACGGCGGCCGCGCCCGAAAGCGCGCAGGCCGTTGCCGAAGATAATAATAGCATTTTAATAAGGTTTTTCATCGTGTACTTAAGTGGAAATGTATGCATATAGATTTGCAAATTTACGAAAAATTTCTCAATTATCAGCAAATAAAGCAGTAAAGTTACGAAAGTTTTGCAGAATCAGTTATTATGACTAATTTTGCGGTAATTACGAACCTCATAGCCGATTCAAAAATATAAATGTTACATATCGGACAATATAATCGCCTGCCGGTCAGCCGACTGACCGACTTCGGAGCATATCTCGAGGCAGGCGACGGCACGGAGATACTTATTCCTGCAAAATACTTGACCGATGCCCCTTCGCCCGGCGACGAACTCGATGTTTTCGTCTACACTGATTCTGAAGACCGCCTGATTGCCACTACCGAACAGCCGCTGATTCAGGTGGGGCGCTTTGCGTTTCTCAGGGTTGTCGACGTTAATCCCCGCATAGGGGCGTTTCTCGACTGGGGCATCACGGCTAAGGATTTGCTCTGCCCGTTCAACGAGCAGCGCGCTCGCATGGTCACCGGCGGATATTATTGCGTCTACGCATATCTCGACGACGCCACAAAGCGCATTGTATGCTCCTCGAAATTAGAGAAATACCTTGGCAACGTATATCCCGAGTACCGGCCGCATGAGCGGGTGGAGGCGCTGGTGGTCAAGCGCACCGATATCGGCTATCAGGCCATCGTCAATAATCTTCATTCAGGCATGATTTACGTCGACGAGCTGATTGCGCATCCCGAAATCGGTTCAACCGTGACGGCATTCGTCAGGAAGGTGCGGGCTGACGGCAAGCTTGACCTGACGCTCAAAGATACCAACGGACGCCGCGCGCACGACCTCGGGCAGGCCATAGTAGATTATCTTGACGGGCACGGCGGCTACGGACTGATAACCGACAAGTCTTCGCCCGAACAGATTGCCGCGACATTCGGGTGCAGCAAAAAGGACTTCAAGAAGGCCGTGGGTTTCCTTTATAAGTCGAAAATCATCGGTATAGAGCCCGACAGACTGGTGCTGAAACAGAGGTGACACGGTTTTCTCATAATATATATTATGTAAACTTGCGTGCAGGGTTTTGCTTTTTCTCCGTTGCATTGCCCGAATATTCGCAGATAATTCCTAAATTTGCATCAAATTTAAAAAACATACATCCCAAGCTCAATGGATAACAAAATGATTACGCGCGCAGCCGATAATTCCCGGGTGCTCATCGCCGCAATGGTTGAGAAAGCAAAGTCCGGACATCCCGGAGGCGCCATGGGCGGAGCCGATTTCACGGCAGCCTTGTTTGGCACTCAGATTGTCTATGACCCCAGGAATCCCCGCTGGATTGCCCGCGACCGCTTTTTTATGGATCCGGGTCATATGTCGCCCATGCTCTACAGCATTCTGGCTCTTACGGGCCGCTATACTCTCGCGGAGCTTCAGGAGTTTCGCCAATGGGGTTCGGTCACTCCCGGCCACCCCGAGCTCGACGTTGACCGTGGCGTAGAAAACTCATCGGGTCCGCTTGGGCAGGGTCATGTCATGGCCGTCGGCTGTGCCATAGCCGAGCGCATGCTCGTGGTGCAATTCGGTGATATAGTGTCGCATAAAACCTATGCCTATATCTCCGACGGCGGCATTCAGGAAGAGATTTCGCAGGGTGCCGGACGCATTGCCGGATATCTTGGCCTGCATAACCTCATTATGTTCTATGACGCCAACGACGTGCAGCTCTCCACTAAGGTTGACGAAGTGACCGACGAGGATACGGCCGCCAAATACCGCGCATGGAACTGGAACGTAATCGCCATCGACGGCTCCGACCCCGAGGCCCTCTGCGGCGCGCTCGAAACGGCCCGTGCCGAAACCAGGCGCCCTACCCTGATTATCGGCAAGACCATAATGGCCAAGGGCGTAATCGCCACCGACGGCTCGAGCCTTGAAGGCGCCGTCAGCACCCATGGCCAGCCGCTGAGCAAGGCCGGCGCGGATATCCCGGCCACGATACGCAATCTCGGCGGCAACCCCGACTCGCCGTTTGAAATCTGGCCCGACGTTGCCGAGGCATTCGAGGCACGCCGCAAGGAATTGATTGCCATTGCCGACGAACGTCATGAAAAAGAGCGTGCATGGGCTGCCGCCAATCCGCAACTCGCGCAGAAGCTCAATGACTATATAGATTACAAGCTGCCTGATATCGACTGGAACGCCATTCAGGTCAAGGAGAATCAGGCAAGCCGCAACGCATCGGCAGCTGCGCTCGGCGTTCTGGCCGAAAAAGTGGGCAATATGATGGTGTCGTCGGCCGACCTTGCCAACAGCGACAAGACCGACGGATTCCTGAAGAAAACCCGCGCCATAACCGCGGCCGATTTCGGCGGCCGGTTCCTGCAGAGCGGCGTAGCCGAGCTGACCATGGCCTCGATATGTAACGGTGTGGCCCTTCACGGAGGCATGTATGCCGCGTGCGGCACTTTCTTCGTGTTCTCCGATTATATCAAGCCTGCGCTCCGCATGTCGGCCCTGATGGGGCTGCCGGTGAAATACGTGTTCAGCCACGATGCTTTCCGCGTGGGCGAAGACGGACCCACTCACCAGCCGGTAGAACATGAGGCTCAGATGCGTCTGCTCGAGCAGATGGATAACCTCAAGGGCAAAATGAGCCTGCTCGTGCTCCGTCCGGCCGACTCGGCCGAAACCATAGCCTGCTGGCAGATGGCAATGGAGAATATGGAGTCGCCCACGGTGATGATACTGTCGCGTCAGGATTTGCACGATGTACCCGCAATGTCGGCAGGCGGCGACCGCCGTCGGGAGGCTATGGGCGCGAAGCGCGGCGGCTACCTTGTGCGCAAGGATTCCGACACCCCCGACGTTACCCTCGTGGCCAACGGCTCGGAAGTGAGCATGCTCGTTGAAGTGGCTGCCGAACTGGCCGCCAAGGGCCTGAAGGTCAACGTGGCCTCCATCCCCTCGATTGGTCTTTTCGTTCATCAGCCTGAAGAATATCAGCGCAGCATACTCCCTGCTGGAGGCACCCGCTTCGGTCTGACGGCAGGCTTGCCCTCGGTTTTATACCCCGTGATGCAAAACGCATCGAAATGGCGGGTGTATGGCCTGGAGCGTTTCGGCGCATCTGCCCCCTACAAAGTGCTCGACGAGAAGTTCGGCTACACTGTCGGCAATATCACCGCTCAGGTAGAGGCTCTTCTTAACGATTAAGCACCAATGATTTAGAATTTTCAGAAAACGCGTTGCAAAAAAA
>CAYUFQ010000036.1:0-12169 GCA_964444045.1 uncultured Bacteroides sp. | reverse complement strand
AACCACCTACCCCTCAGCCCTTTGCAATTTTTCACTTTAACATATTTTAACATCAGATTCTACACTCCAAGCAAATACGGGTGAACTTTCGCATGAGTATATTACGTGATGATACACATAATTTATCATAACCAATTTCATGTCAAAACAGATGAAAACCACTCGATTTATGGCGACGGGCAACGTTGCCGGATTCATAACATTCGCACGCAAACAGATTGATGAACTGAGACGCATCGGAAAGGCACGAACATCGGAGCACTACGCGACGGCCATCAACAGCCTTATCCGCTTTCATGGCACAGAAGAAATTACATTTGAAGACTTCGATGCAGCCCTGATGGCAAGATATGAGTGCCATATGAAGAGACAGGGACTGTGTCCCAACAGCACATCTTATTATATGAGGAATCTGCGCGCCATATATAACCATGCGGTAATTCAAGGGCTTACCAGGCAAAGCTATCCGTTCAAACACGTCTATACGGGTATAGCCAAAACGGTGAAAAGAGCCGTGACATTAGACATGATCAAAGCCCTGCGCAGCTTAAACCTGGAATGTGACCCCACGTCGGAACTGGCGCGCGATCTGTTTCTGTTCAGTTTCTACACACGGGGAATGGCCATAATCGACGTGGCCTTTCTCAGGAAAAGCAACCTGAAGAACGGAGTGCTGGTTTATCGCCGGCAAAAGACCGGCCAGCAACTAAACATAAAATGGGAACGGCAGATGCAGGAGATAGTGAGCCACCAGGGCAAGAAAGACTCGGACTTCATGCTCCCGCTGATTGACTCGGCAAAGCCCGACTACCGGAAACAATATCTCAACGCTTACAACAGACTGAACCGACGGCTGAAGAAACTCGGCGAACTGCTTGGTCTCAGCGAACCGCTGACCTTTCACCGGAGCCGCCACAGCTGGGCGTCGATTGCCAGAGAGCAAAACGTGCCGCTGTCGGTAATATGCGAGGGGATGGGGCATGACTCGGAAAAAACAACCCGCATATATCTCGCCGCACTCGACACATCGGCCGTCGACAAAGCCAACAGACGCATAATAAATCTTCTTGACAATTAGATGAGAGCGCCTATTGAATTTATCGGGGATTATTGCGAACTTTGCGGTGACTTTTCAGAGATTCCGACTCATATGGCATACAATCGCAACTACACAGGGCTGACCGACGCCGAAGTGCGGGAAAGCCGCGCAGTTAACGGCGCAAATATATTGACTCCCCCCGAAAAGGAACCCCTATGGCGCCGCTTTCTCGGCAAATTCAGCGACCCGCTGATTGTAATCCTCATGGTAGCCGGGGCGCTGTCGGTCGGCATTTCATGCTATGAGTTCTGGGCGCTCGGCCAGGGAGTTAGCGTTTTTTTCGAACCTGCCGGCATTTTCATAGCCATTATTCTTGCCACCGGACTGGCGTTCGTGTTCGAACTGAAAGCCGACAAGGAATTTGAGATTCTTAACCGGGTAAACGACGACAGTGCGGTGCAGGTTATCCGCAACGGCGGCAACGCCATGCAGGTGGCCAAGAAAGACGTGGTGGTTGGCGACATAGTAATTCTCAACACTGGCGAGGAAGTGCCGGCCGACGGCGAACTGCTCGAGGCGGTTTCGCTCAATATCGACGAGTCTACGCTGACGGGAGAGCCGATATGCCGCAAGTCGACCATAGAGGCTGAGTTCGACCCCGACGCCACGTTTCCGACCAACCACGCCATGCGCGGCACCAAGCTGATGGAGGGGCACGGCATAATGCGCGTGTTGGCCGTAGGCGACAAGACGGAAAACGGCAAGGTGTTTGAAGCTGCACAGATTGACGACAGCGTGAAGACTCCGCTCGATGAGCAGCTCGACGGCCTCGGCAAGCTCATCACCAAGGCGTCATATGGCTTTGCCGCAGCCATCATAGTGGCCCGCATTGCCATGTACGCGCTGACCGCCACCGAGTTCGACTGGGTATTATTCCTGGCCCACTTCCTTCAGACGCTGATGATTGCCGTGACGCTGATTGTAGTTGCCGTGCCCGAGGGACTGCCAATGGCGGTGACGCTCTCGCTCGCCTACTCGATGCGCCGCATGCTGAAGACCAACAACCTCGTGCGCAAGATGCACGCCTGCGAAACTATGGGAGCAACCACGGTGATCTGCACCGACAAGACGGGCACCCTGACCCGGAATCAGATGCAGGTCTATAAGGCCGACTTCTTCGGCTCGCCGTCAGACGACATAATCGATGAAGCGATTGCAGTGAACTCCACCGCCATGCTCGACCTCTCCGACCCCGAAAAGCCTCAGGTGCTCGGCAACCCGACCGAAGGGGCTCTGCTGCTATGGCTCAGGAGCCGCGGAGCCGACTATGCCGCCCTGCGCGCCAAGTCAACGCGCATTGCCGAGCTCCCGTTCAGCACCGAGCGCAAGTATATGGCCACGGTGGTGCGCTCCATCATAGCCGGCGGCAAAGAGATTATCTACGTGAAAGGGGCGCCGGAAATTGTGTTTGCCATGTGCAGCAACACCTGCGGCGTCACCAGGCAAGAAATCGACGCGCAACTGCTGGAATATCAGAATCAGGCCATGCGCACTCTCGGCTTCGCCTATCAGGTGGTCGAGGCCGGCGACAAGACCATTGAAGATGGCCGGGTAGCCGCCGGAAACCTGACGTTCATGGGCATAACGGCAATTTCAGACCCTGTGCGTCCCGACGTTCCCGAGGCCGTTGGCGAAGTGCTCGATGCCGGCATCAAGGTGAAGATAGTGACGGGCGACACCCCCGGCACAGCAAAGGAAATCGGGCGTCAGATCGGGCTATGGAACGACCTGGCCGATGGCGGACGCAACATAATCACGGGCACGGAGTTTGCCGAGCTCACCGACGAACAGCTGCGCGAGCGGGTAGATGAGCTGAAAATCATTGCCCGCGCGCGCCCTATGGATAAGAAACGCCTGGTTGAGGCGCTTCAGAGCCGCAACGAAGTGGTGGCGGTGACGGGCGACGGCACCAACGACGCGCCGGCGCTGAAGGCGGCCCACGTGGGCCTGTCGATGGGCGACGGCACCTCGGTGGCCAAGGAAGCCTCCGACATCACCATTATCGACAACTCCTTCTCATCCATCGGACGGGCGGTGATGTGGGGCCGGTCGCTCTACCTCAACATTCAGCGCTTCATTCTGTTTCAGATGACCGTCAACGTCGCCGCCTGCCTCATTGTGCTCTTCGGCTCGTTCATGGGCATTCAGTCGCCGCTCACCGTCACCCAGATGCTGTGGGTAAACCTGATTATGGATACGTTCGCCGCCATGGCCCTGGCATCGCTTCCGCCGGCACGCAGCGTGATGAAGAGCAAGCCGCGCCCGCGCGAGGCGTTCATCATCAGCCGCCCTATGTGGAGGTCGATAATCGGAGTTGGCGGCATATTCTTCATAGTGCTGCTGGCCCTGCTCTATTATCTGGAACACACCGACATCACTTCGCTGACCGAAATCGGCCGGGTTGCCATGGGGCAAAACACCGGGTTGAGCGACTATGAGCTGTCGCTCTTCTTCACCATATTCGTTTTCCTTCAGTTCTGGAACATATTCAATGCCCGGGCATTCGCCACCGGACGCTCGGCATTCCACTTCAAGCACTGCGGCGGATTCATGCTGATAGCAGCCATTATCTTCGTCGGCCAGATTTTCATAGTGACCTTCGGCGGCGAGTTTTTCAACGTTGAGCCGCTACGGCTGACCGACTGGGCGATTATAATAGGCGCCACGTCGACGGTGCTGTGGGTCGGCGAGGCCGTGAGGCTGATCAGGGGTTAGTGAGAGTGGAGTGTGGAGTGTGGAGTGTGGAGTGTGGAGAGTGGAGTGTGGAGAGAAGGGGGATTGCGGCAGGGTTTCGAGGTAGGAGGCGGTGATGACGGAGTGGTCGACGAGAAAAAGGCGGGGCACTCCGGAAGCGGCGAAAAGGTCGTAGACGCTGCGGTCGGGAACGGCCGCAACGGGCATCGTGAGGTCGTTCTGCCGCCAGAAACGGGCCACCTGTTCCTCCGGTTCGGCACGCGAAATGCATATGAGCCTGAAACCGGCACCCTCGGGCAACATGCATAATTGCCTATAGTCCTGCTCAAGCCTGGGCAACTCGCGGCGGCAGTCGGCACACCCGGTTGAGAAAAGCACAATGGCACCACGGCAATCGGCAAACGATTCATCGGTCACCACTTCGCCATTGAGTGTTTCGACGGCAAACGCCGGCAACGCGTCGCCCGGCTGCAGGGCCCACCCCTGCGGCTCCTCATCGCGCACGCACCCTGCCGCCACAGCCAGAATGACTCCGAGCCACACAGCGCGCACAAATATGCCGGCATAAATACCACGTACGGTTACTTTCATGTAATATTCGCAAAATTAAACGGCGCACCGCCTACGGTGCGCCGCAAAGGTAATGAAAATGTTGCGATTCAGCAAGTGTACCCCCATGAATGCCGATCAGTCATCATGGACCGGCCTTATAGGCAGCGCATCCGAAACCATGTTGTTACCGCCATAATATACGAATATGTCGGCCATGTTCAGGAAGTAGCTCATAAAGTTGCCGTAGTTGAAGTCAATGGCTATCGGAAGCCGGTTCGGATTATCTTCGGTTCTGTATTGGTGGTTTATCCAGTATGCAGCGCCCATTTGCGACGGCAAATCCCAGGCAAGAGGGCGATGGCTGTTAACGTCGCCCGTGAGCCGGTAGTCAACGTTGCCGTAGCGCATATAGCCGTAGCCGCTTGTGTAGTCTCCCCATGCCGTACCGCCTGGCTTACAGCCGCGGGTTTTGCGTCGGGCATGACCGGAAGCTCCGAGCGGAAAGGGAACGTTGTCGCCGTTGGAAAGCGCATACACTACCGCACCGCGCACTCCGCAAACGCTTTTCGTACCCTTGTTGCCGTAGTCTTTATAGCTGTAGGCTTTCGAGTCGGTCTGGGTGGTTGTTGCGCCGTCGGCATAGATTATGCCATAGCCCACGTTATAGTCGTTGGCATAGCCATCATTGGGGTTAGTCGAATTGGTCGGCACGATGCCCAACTGCCATAACTCATCGTAGAGAGGCAAACGATAGTCGTTTGACACGTTAAGATTATGGTTGTCGAGTTTCAGGTTCTGAAATGCGTCTTCAGGGTCAACTGAATATTCCGCCCTGTGCACACATTCGATTTCATCCCAGGCCTTAAGAGTCCAGGTAGTATCGCCGGAGTTGCAGATTTTCAGTTTGCCGCCAACTATGACTCCTACACCGTAATCATCATTATTACGCTCAAGAATAGGATATGACAAATCCTTATATCGGCGGAACAGCGAGCCGACCGAAAGGGGCGAGCGCACCAGCTCCCGGTCGTTATACACGTTATAAGTGGACCATTTGGTGGTGCCGTGCACGCCCAGGGTCTGCGGCGCATAGCCCTGACGCACAAGAATCCGGTGCGTGCAGTCGTTGTTGTGGTAGGTAACGTTGATAATGGCGCCGCGGGTTTCCGTATTGCTGGTCAATTTGCCTCGCGGAGTGTATCTGAAACTTATGGCAGTGCGCGTATGGCCCGTAATCGATGAGCCCTCGCCCTCAGCGGTCTGATTGTTGGCCGTCAGCCTGACGAGGTTATGCGGGTCGCGTTCGATTGTTGCAGTCCACGGCCCCTCCGAAATGACAGGTATGAAATTGTCGCGTCCGTAGCACAACCTGATGTCAAACGGATCATCGTTGTCATATTCGCGATATATTGCACGCGGATTGTCAACTCGCTCGGTCTGCATCACCGTCGTGTATCCCACATCGGTGTACTCGTCGCCCAGAATCTTATCCTCGTTCGATGAGGCAATATATCTGTAACGGGCCTTGATCTTCAGGCGGGCCATGCGCTTATGCTCATAAAATTGGTTCGCCCCGGAGTAAACGGCCCAGGTGTCGAGCGTTTTTGCGCGCGTATATAGCGGGAGGTGGGCAAGATACACCACTTCTTTGCTGTTTGGATTGGTTGTGCGCGTAATCGTGTAATCGCCGTCGACCTCATCAGAGTGCGCAACCGTACAGTCCGACTGGGGAATGTCGTCATATCTGCGCCAGTTCAGCGGGCCGTTCACGTCGCGCGTGTCGCCATGCATATTGGGGTTTTTGTGAGGAGTGAAGTAGGCGCGGCGGATATTGCGCACAAAGTCGGTCTTAGGGTCGCACCCTCGGCCAAAGTCCTGCGTCACTATTTCCACCGAGCGCAGCGACAGGAAGCCGAACTCCGTGTTAGGCTCAATCTCGCCATCGCGCTTATAGAATTGATATGAATTCCAGTTGCCGGCATCTTCTTCAGCCTGAGAATAGACCCAGGTGGTCGCAAATGAGTTTGTGCCGCCGACCTGCTGATCCCATGCGGTTTTGTTGTAATAGATGCCATCGGGGTCTTTGTCGGGGCGCCATTCGTTGTTGATTATTACGGATTCGATATCTACCAGCTCGTAGCCCGGCGCCGGAATGGCGCGCATGGTCATCGACGACGGCTGGTTGTAGGTGTAGGAAACGTAGACCGTGTCGGGCGTAATCAGGCCCGGACGCCCTTCTTCCTTGTAGTCAATATGGAAGTCAACGTCGTTGGCATAGCGGTTGAACTTCATGGTGAGGCGGTAGTGGTGGTTGCGCTCGGCCTCGTAGTTGGTTTTAGTGTCTTTGCCAAGCATGAAGCGATAGGTAATGTCGCCCTTGCCTGGGTTGTCGTCAGAATTACAGATATAATAGGCCTTTACTTCGACATACGAGCCCCATTTCTTGCCGTCTTTCCACCCCTTTTCATATTCATTCTCCTGAGTGCCGTCGGGGTAGGAAATCTGCGAGTTGGCGCCGCTCACATCCTGCCGCTTGTCGGTCACTGTACCCTCAATGCCGTCAGGCTGCATATTTTCGTAGAAATACAGCGCCGGGGCTTCCTCGCTGTGTTCAAGAGCAAGGCGTTCGGCAGAGGTCAGAGTGGAACTCGACGGGTTTGCATTGCTGTAGAGGCCAAAAATGGAGTCGCCGACTGCAATTGTGGCCCATTTGCCGTAGCTTACCTTGCCCTGATCGGCGGCCTCCGCCTTGTTGAAATAAATGGTTTCGCCGTCGATCAGCTTGTTTTCAAGGGTGTAGGCGTCGGACCCGACGATGTTGTCGTCGTGGAGGTAGCAGTGGGCCGGAATATCCTTGACGGTGACCGATTTCAGGTAAATGTAGACGTTTTCGCTGAGGTTGCGCGTGTCGAAAGCGATTGTCAGTTTCGAGGCCGCACGGCGCACCCAGGCATGCAGCGGCTCGCCGAGCCCCACGGTGACTATCGGCGCATCGTTGCCGTAATCAGTCTTTTCGTTGCCGTTGACGAACCATCCGAACATCTGAGCGTTCTTGGCCGCATCGTCGGTCTGCCACTTCAAGTCGAGCGCCTTGAGCTTGGCGGGAGTGTCGATATCGTCGTCGGCAACGGCCGAGAGGTCGTGGTTGGCAACGGCATACATCATGTAGTGGCCGTTGTTGAGTGTCAGCTTGAAGTTGACGTGGCCGGTCTGCTGCTCGCTGCTCGGCGTGCCGTCGGGTCGGGTATTGGGTTCTAATTTTTCGGTGTCGAACCCGGTTACTTCGCGTTTTTCGATAAAGGTGCCGTCGGGCTTGTAGATAACGAGCCAGAGCGAGTTGATGTTTTTTATTGCGGTACCCGACGCGCGCGATTCCAGCGCGGGCGTGAAGGCGACGAAACCTACCGACGCGTCGATTGTGCTGATGCCTTCGGGAATGCTTTCATCGTCGTATAGCAGCCGGTCAACACACGAAGCCGACAGCATGGCAATGGCTGCCGACAGGCAGATTGCCGTATATTTTATGAGGAGGTGAAGTCGTTTCATTTCAGATTGGTTTAAGATAGTCCGAAAATGGGGTCGAGGTCACATACGGCATAGGGAATAACGTCGACAGTTATCTGTATGTCAGATGATTCATTGAGTTTTTTGATTTTCACCCTGTACCATATGTTTCTCATTATATCAGTAAGAGGGGCGCCCGGACGCGATGAGTCGCGCAGGTCGATATAATGCTCGCCCGATTGGCTCTCGGCAAATTCCACGCAGATTCTGGCGGTATTGCTGCCCGAACCGACGTTGCGGAATTCAGGCACATAGAGGATATGATGTCCGCTGCCTGCGTCGACAAAGCTCAGATTGTACGCTTCGATGGCGTTGGCGGGGATAAACGGTCGGCCTATGTAGTCGTTGTTCCAGCTGTCCTTAACATACTCGCTCTGGCTCGTTACCGTAGGCGCGCAGAAGCCCGAGGTGTTGTAGCGCGTCAGTTCCAGCTTCGACAGGTGCCAGAAATCATCCGGATCATCAAAAATCACTTCTATCTTCGCCAATGCGCGGATAAGGTGAACCGTGCCGAGGTCGGTCGATTCATCTGGCTTGATTTCAGGCAGATTTATTTCGCGGATGCCATACATCGGAATCGGGTTATCAACCGACGGCTGCGAGCCATGGAAGTCAAACTTCTGGGCGAAAATCTCACTGAGTTCAGGCTCCGGGCTGTCGGGGTAGGATGGCCAGTTGGCCAGCACCACCACTTTGAACTTGCCGGATGATATGTCGGCGGTAGTGCTTCCGCTGATAAAGTAGCGTTTGCTGCTTTGGTAGTTGCCTACCGGGGTGATTGTCAAATCGGTAAACTCGGTCAGATACCGGTCGGCCAGGTCGTAGATTATCACGCGGATATTGCCGTTGGCAAGGTCGATGAAGTTGTCGATGCCTTCGCCCGGATTATATTCGCCGGCCGGTGTGCGCGATTGGCTTGACAGCTCGCCCGCCGTGAGGTAGAATCCCGCTTTATATGATGTTGCGGGCGGCTCGGAGGGTATCAGGCCGTTATTTCCCCCGGCAGATTCCGTGCATGAGCCCAGCATCACGGCTATCAGTGAGATGGCCGCGATAATGGCGAAACGAAAATGTCGGGTAATGTACATAAACTTGTATCAGATATTTGCAGATATATTTCGCTTATATTTCCTGATTCTGGAACACCATTTTCCACGAAAGCACATTGACCTGGCATGTGGTCCACCTGTATTGCGAATCAAGGAAGAAGATATAGTTGTATTCGTCCTGCCGGTCAAGGAATTCCTGGTCGGGCATAGAGCGCAGGTTGGCGCTTTTCAGCAGCAGGGCCAGTTTGACCATATTCACCGAAAAGGCTAACTGACCGTCTGAAACGCGGTGAGCTTCGAGCCTGACGTCTTCGTCGGCCATGAGGCGGCCTACGGTAAACTCGGCAACCACGGCTCCGTATGTGCCGACTCCGGTGCCGGGCTCGCCATCGGTTGAAATGTCGCCGGCAATATTGTCGCGCACGTCCCAGGCCTGATAAACCACCGGCTCGGAGTCAATCATTGAGTTGTCGTGGTCCATCCGCGCGTTGCGGGCCGTTATGGTGAAAACGAAATCGTTGGCATCGAGCGGAGTATCTGAAAGGTGCTGGAGCATCACCTTGACCGAGTTGGTGTTTTTGGTCAGGGGTATGGTGTAGCTGTGCGTTCCTTCCTCGTCGGGGAAGTCGAGCTGTTGGGTCAAACCGTGATAGAGGTTCTGAAGCGAGCGCTTCACCGTGTCGCCTTCAGCTCCGGGCACTTCGGTTGCGGCGCGGTTATAATAGTCGTGCACGTCGGGCAGCAGGGTGCAGCGCAAATCTTCAAGGCGGGTGGCGGGATGAACGGCAAACGAACTGTTGCCGGGTTCCGCGCCGCTGCCGCACCAAGCGTGCAACTGATAGTTGCCGGGACGGAGTTTGCCGTCAAGCACTATTTCGTAGTTGTCGGCTTTGAGCTGCTGACCCGATTCCTGGTGGGTATATACGATATTGCCGTCGGAATCGACAACGTTGACCGTAACATGGTCGACCTCTGAGGCAAACGCGTCGGCATACTTCATATTGTAGTCATAGCGGAGCTTGACGCGATATCTGGGGTCGCAGTCGCCCTCGCCTTCGAATATGAAGCTATCGTCGCAGGCTGTCAGCGCACAAGTGGCGGCCAGTGCTGCAAGCATATGGCGAAATGTTTGGTTGAGGTTCATTGCTGCGAAATGAAATGGTTGTTGTATATGCTGGAGGAGGCTGCAGTTGCCTCTCGTTGATAGCGGGTTATAAGAAAATGAGGAAAGAGCGTGTTGTGGAAAGAGGATGTTATATGATATTATGAGGAGCAGAGCGGATGGAAAAGAGTTTAACCGGTTGCGGATGCCGGCAGGAGTCGGCTCCCGCAACCGGTTGTAGAGTCATTAAATTAGATTTCAGCTTCCTGAGTCACAACCTTCCAGGAAAGGATGTTGATTGCAGATTCTACGTAGTAGGTAGGATCTTTGGGATCGTCGGGGTCGATAGGTTCGGGATATTCGTCGCCTACCTTGACGGGGATGAACACGCCGTCGCCGAGGGTTTTGATTTTGGTAACCGAAAGAGTGTAGCAGTGGTTACGGACCAGACCATATTCGCCTTCAACAATGCCTTCGGTGCCCTTGTTGAGGTGGGTCAGGGGAATCGGGTAAACCATTGCGCCATCGGTTGCGGCGGTAGCCTTATCGCTGGGGCTATTGCTGGTTGCGGCGGCCAGACGGACGTTTACGGAAGATACGTGGATATTGTCGGCGGTGTAGCTTTTGTATTCTTTGCCGTCGGCATCAGTTTCAACTTTTTCAACGAGGTTGGTGAAGTATTCGATGGTTTCGTCAGCAACGGCTATATTAACCGTGCCGAGGCCGTTGTTTGCCGAAACGAGCTTAACGTCGTCCTTGCCAATCTGGGTATATTCGTAGATGGGAGTGCCGTCGGCGGTTTCGCCCACCTTTTCACGGGTGAAGATATTCTTGCCGAATTCCGATTTGTTGATTGTGGTCAGAATTTTGTTGATGAAGCCATCTTTGGTGTATTGAACGCCGTGGTATTCAACGAGGGTCATGGGAGTGCCGGTTGCATCGCACACAACAGCCGAGAGCAGCACGGTCGGAGTGCGCTTGGGCGAAACGTTGCCGTTAACAACGATGTTTTCAACGGTATTGGTGGTTTCGTTGCAATACACTTTGGTGCCTTTTTCCAGTTGGGTTTCGGGCTTTTGGGTGAGCTGGTCCCAGGTGAAGTCATTGACCTTCATGTTCTGGCCAGCGAGGCCGTAGTTACGGGCCTTGCCCCAGAAGCTACGGTGGTAGTCGGAGTTATTCCATTCCCAGTTGGTGTTGCCTAACGCACCTTCTTCAAGCCATTCGCTGGCGATGTTTTTGAACATATAGGTGCTGCTGGCGGTTGAGTTGAGTTCCCAGCCGGTAATTGCGATATACACTTTAGTAGCGGCGGTAGGATTGGTCTGACCAAGATCGGGGTTGGTTTCGCCGGCAACGGTAACATCGAGCTCATAGAGGGGATAATTGACGCCGTTCTTGGTGTAGACCTGAGTGTGGCGCTTGTTGGAGAGGTCAGACAGGTCAACGCCTACACGTGCTGCCAGACGCTCAACGTAGATGTTGACGCGGGTAGCGGCCGATGCCTGTTCGGTAGTGGGGGTTTCCTGAAGGAAGTTTTCCGGATTGAGTTTGGTTGCGAAATAGTTCCACTTACCGTCGGCAACCGTATTGTCTTCGCCGAAGTAGCTGGAGGTAGACATGATGAAGTTGTTGTCATCGTTGAGATAAGATGCGCGATAAAGGGCTTCCATGCCGTCAAGGGTGCTTGCGGGAGTGAAGCCTTCGGGCTTGTTGAGCACAGTCACCACCCAGCTGGGATAGTTCTTGCCGGTAAGGCCGGTAAGGATAACGGTGTTCTGACCGATAAGCTCAACGTTTTCTGTGCTTCCGCCGTTTGCGGGGTCTACCCATGAATTCGACTGAAGGACATATTGGCCGTTTTCGTCATAGAAATAGAAGTAAGCGTTGGTTATTTCGTTTTCCTTGCCGACGCCATATTCATAACCGCCATCGGCACGGCTGCCAGCCTTTGAAGGGGCGCCAAATGCGTCGTTGGCAGACTGGATGCGCACGTTGAGATAGGCGATATCGCCTGTGGGTTTGGCCTGGGGCTGGTTGTCACCACTGCCCTGGGGCTCTTCGCTTGAGCAGGCGGCCATGGTTATGGCGGCGGCTCCGAGGAGAAGT
>CAYUFQ010000035.1:11717-12230 GCA_964444045.1 uncultured Bacteroides sp. | reverse complement strand
CCCGAGTTCGTTGAGAGCGTAAGCCGCCGCTACATCGAGCTCTATGAGCACATAACCGGCCGCAAGTTCGAGCCGGCTCCCGAAACCGACCTCACCGCCCGCATCGAAACCAACGTGATTGACTGCCTCAATCAGCTCAATGCCTGAGGTAGAACGCATCACCCCCTATGGCGACGGCGCTCCGAAAGAGCGCCAGGTGGAGCAGATGTTTGACTCCATCGCCCCTGCCTATGACTTCATGAACCGCGCCATGACCCTCGGCATTGACCGCCTGTGGCGGGCCAAGGCCGTGGGGATGCTGCGCGCGGGTAATCCCCGCCGGGTGCTCGACGTTGCCACCGGCACGGGCGACCTGGCCATTCTTCTGGCCCGAAAGCTGCCGCAGGCCGCAGTGACCGGCGTAGACCTCAGTTCGGGCATGGTGAGGGTAGGGGAAGATAAAGTGGCCAAGGCCGGACTGGCCGGCCGCGTGGCGCTTCAGGTGGCCGACTGCCTGGCCCTGCCGTTTGCCAA
>CAYUFQ010000035.1:0-11707 GCA_964444045.1 uncultured Bacteroides sp. | reverse complement strand
GTCACCTTGGCCTACGGCGTGCGGAATTTCGCCGACATCCTTGCCGGCTATCGCGAGATGCACCGGGTGCGCCGCCCCGGCGGCACCCTTTGCGTCATAGAGCTGTCAACCCCCGTCAATCCGCTTGTCAAGCCCCTTTACCGGCTCTACACCCGCGGCATCATTCCCCTTGTGGGGCGCATGGTCAGCAAAGACACCCGCGCCTACTCCTATCTGCCCGAAAGCATTGCCGCCGTGCCTCAGCGGGCCGACATGTGCGCCCTGATGCAACAGGCCGGCTTCACCTCCACCTCATTCCGCTCACTCACCTTCGGCGTCTGCACCATCTACCTCGCCACCGCCGACTAATCAAAAATAGGTCTTTACCGCAAAGATAAACTGCTCAATGAATATGCGCTTGAAAGCGGCTATATTGTTTTGTTCATAAAACATCAGCATGGCTTTCTTATAGTCTGTCGAGTCGACCGTTCGAAATGATATGGGGCAGTATCCGTTGGCTATGAATATGCCGTTGCTCACTATTCGGGCCGTTCGTTTATTGCCGTCGGTAAAGGCTTGGATGTAACTCAGCAAAACGAGCGCCAGCAGTGCCTTTTCGAATACATTTCTTTTGCTGTTGATTAGATTTGCTGAATCTTCAAGAGCCTCACGTATTTGAAATTCGTTATCGAGTGGGGTGTAATTTGTCCCTGTTATGCCGACTCGACGGTGGCGTATGTTTTTCGCAACTCCCAAGTCTTTCGTAAGCAGGGCATGAATCTCCTCAATGCGGCCAACCGTCAGCGTCTTCAGATAATCAGGCTCATCAAGAATATAATCAAGCGCATCCTTATGATTCAACAGCATTATCGCCTCCTCCTTCGTCTTGCCGCTTGCCGTGATTTTCTCTTTCAGTAATCGTTCGGTCTCAAGGAGCGAGTAGGTGTTACCCTCAATCTGCGAAGATTTCCAGGACAGGTCAATTCCGAGTCGCTCCATTTCTTTGCGGTATTCAAGCTCTGACATTTCCTGCTGGTGTTGGTTGAATATGGCCTGCGTTTTTTCAAGTTCATGCAGCTCCTCCGGAGTGAAGAGTTCCACCGCGGGAAGTATCTCGTTGATAAGCTCAAAATTAAATGATTTTTGAATTTCACGCTCATCTATATCTTTATCAAAGTAAGTGTTGAGATTTAATTCCATCGTCACGTGGGCCTGAGGCGTGAGTTTATATCGCGTGGCGGGGCCGTGGCCGACAACCTCGATATTTCGGGCCTTGACCTCCTTCGACAATATGCGCATAAGGGTTCTGTCGCTTATCTGTTGCGATAAAGACGTCAGTATATCCGAGCGTTTTGACAGGGGATTGTAGTGCAGAAAGTGGAGTATTTCGATTGCCGTAGTCATGGTCTGAAATGTTTAATCGCGCCAAAATTACGCAAAATTCGCGGAAAATCGCGACAAATTGGCGTGATTTTCCACTCAAAATCCCCAAATTTGGCGCGATAGCCAGTTTTTGCATCAGTTACTGCAAAAAATTTGTAACTTTGCGGGCAAGTATGAATGAAACAGTGATTTTAGGCATAGAGTCGTCGTGCGACGACACTTCGGCGGCCGTGATTCGCGACGGGTTGCTGCTGAGCAACGTCATCGCCTCGCAGAGCGTCCACGAGGAGTTTGGCGGCGTGGTGCCCGAGCTTGCCTCGAGGGCCCATCAGCAGAACATAGTGCCGGTGGTCGACGCGGCGTTGCGCCGTGCCGGCATCGACAAGTCGCAGCTGAGCGCAATCGCCTTTACGCGCGGGCCGGGGCTGCTCGGTTCGCTTCTGGTGGGCACTTCGTTTGCCAAGGGCATGGCGCTGGGACTCGGCATTCCGCTGGTCGACGTGAACCATCTCCACGGCCATGTGCTCAGTCACTTCATCCGCGAGAACGAGGCCGATGAGGTGCCCGAATTCCCGTTTCTTGCGCTGCTTGTGTCGGGCGGCAACTCGCAGCTGATTCTGGTGAGGAGCGCCGACGATATGCAGATTCTCGGCCGCACCATCGACGATGCCGCCGGCGAGGCGTTCGACAAGTGCGCCAAGGTGATGGGGCTGCCCTATCCCGGCGGCCCGCACATCGACCGACTGGCCGCCCAGGGGAATCCGGCCGCTTTCAAGTTCGCGAAGCCTCATATCGAGGGGCTCGACTATAGTTTCAGCGGATTGAAAACGTCGTTTCTCTACACCGTGCGCGACGGGCTGAAGCTCTCGCCCACCTTCATTGCCGACAATATGGCCGACCTGGCCGCTTCGATTCAAAAAGCGATTATCGACACTCTGATGAAGAAGCTCGAGGCTGCGGTGAAGCTGACCGGAGTGCGGGCCGTTGCCATCGGCGGCGGGGTCAGCGCCAATTCGGGAGTGCGTGAGGCCGTTGAGCGTTTTTGCCGCGATCGCGGACTGCGCGCATGGATTCCGCCCCGTAAGTTCACCACCGACAATGCCGCCATGGTGGCCATTGCCGGACTGTTCAAATTCAGGCGCGGCGAGTTCTGCCCGCTCGATGCCGCGCCCTTTGCCCGACTTGAAATCTGATGGAAGAAGCAACCGAAAAGAAAACCGAAAAACCGCGTAAATCGCGCAAGCGCCTGCTCTGGAAGATTCCGGCCATAATAGCGTGTTCGCTGCTGGGGCTGGTGCTGCTGGTGATGATTCTTTGCCCGATTATACTCACTTCCGAGCGGTTGACACGCTGGGTCGAGGAGTATGGCTCGGACTATCTGGTCGACGGCCAGGTGAAGGTGGAGCGCGTAGATCTGTCGATATGGAGCACGTTCCCCCACGTGGAGCTGCAGGTCACCGGGCTCGAAGTGTTGAACCTCAACGATGAGATTCCCGATGAATATAAGCAAGTTATATCCGTTGAAGATTTCAGCGGGCGCCTTAACCTGCTTTCGCTGCTGCGCGGCCGCATCGACATCGGCCGGGTGAAGATAAGCGACCCGCGGTTCACCATGTGGATGCTCTCCGACGAGGTGAACTCGCTCACCATCTTCCCTTCCGATGAAGAAGAGGAAGAAGAGGAAACGGAGCTGCCCGACATTCATATTTCGAGTTTTGAAATCGTGGGCGAGGCCACGGTGCGCTATATATTGCCCGACGAGGGAGTGGAGACCTGCATCAGCCTGACGCGCACGTCGCTGTCGGGCCGCGACGAGGCTCCGCAATATGCGCTCGACGTTGCCGGCGATGTGAGCGGCCTCGGCGCCATGGCCGATGCGTTGCCCGTGGGGGTGAACGGCGAGATAAGCTGGTCGCCTGAGCGCCCCCTGGCCATTGAGCTAAGTAATTTCAATATTTCCTTCGACGATATTCACACTCGATTCTCGGCCAACCTCGACCTTGCCGAGCCGCTCCATGTCAATGCCCTCGATCTGCAGGTCGAACCCGTGAAGCTGAGCCGGCTGGCGGCTCTGCTGGGCGACCTGAGCGGTTTTCCGGAACTATTGCCCCGGCTTGACGGCGACGCCACCTTCGGCTTCGGCATCACGCTCAACAAGCCTTTCGTTATGGGCGAGGTGCTCGAGGAGATGCCCGACATGCAGGTGCGCTTTCTGGTCGACGGCAGTCTGGAGCTGCCCGACTATTACCTCACGCTCAATAACCTTGGGCTTGACCTGGCCGTTAACGTGCGCGAGAACATCGAGGAGATGGATATTGAGCTCAACCGGCTGAACCTCCGCTTCCCGTCGACCGACATAACGCTTAGCGGCCGCATGTCAAACCTGCTCGACGACCCCCTCCTAACCGGCTGCCTGCGCGGGCAGATTGACTTTTCGCAGGTTAATCCGCGCTTCTGGGCCGCTATGGGCATGCGCATGCGCGGCAGGCTCGATGCCGATGTTGATTTCAATATGAACCTCAGCGACCTGACCCCCAACGGATTTCACCGCGCGCGAATCACCGGCGACGCCACCCTTGAAGACTTTGAGGCGCTCATGCCGGCCGACTCGCTGCTGGCCGGCGCCACCTGCGCCAGGTTCGACTTCGGCACGGCCAATAAATTCGTCACCGCCGATTTTCGTGCCGATTCGCTGCTGACCGCTTCGCTCAGCATCGACTCGGCCTGGGTGATGATGCCCGAAATGACCGCAAGACTCTCGGAGCTTAAGGTCGGTGCCGGCATGGAAAACCGCGCGGCATCGGCTGACCCTGCTACCGTAACCCCGATGGGCGGCCGCCTGACCCTGAAGAGCCTGCGCTACCTCAGTCATGCCGATTCGTCGCGCATGGTGATGCGCAATCTCGACGGCTCGCTGCGGCTCCACCGCTATGACGACTCCGAACGCACTCCCTCCATCGAGGCCAATATCGGAGTGGGCCGTCTGGCCTATGCCTCGGGCGCCGACCGCATGAGCCTGCGCGGGGCGCGCATCAATGCCGGCGCTCACCCGTCGGCTCAGAGCAAGGCGCGTCGGAAGCCGCTCTCCGAAGCCGATTCTGCACGCATTGCCGAGCGGCGCAAGGCCATGATTCTCAGCGAGAGCAGTGTTGAAACAATCGATTTCGGCATTGACCGCTCGGCCGTGAGCCTGCTCAAGCGCTGGAACATTGCCGGCGGAGTCAGTGCCCGGAGCGGCCGCATGGTATCTCCGGAGTTTCCGCTGCGCATAGCTATGACCGGCCTCGACATGGGCTTTGCCGCCGACTCGGTTGTGCTGAGGTCGCTCACGGTCAATGCCGGCGAATCCGACTTTTCGCTTAGCGGCCGCATACGCAATATCCAGCGGGCCCTCGGCCGCCGCAATCACGTGGCTCCGCTTTCGGTAGAGCTTGAGTTGCGAAGCGATTCGCTTAACGTCAACGAACTGATCGACGCCCTGATGCGTGGCGCCGCCTATTCGGCCTCGGCTGCAGGCGGCGCGATGCCCGATGACGACGACGACGATATCGAGTCCGCGGTTATCGCCGACATAGAGCTGCCCGACGATGCTGAAACCATGGCGCCGCTGGTGCCGGTTAACATAGATGCCCGGCTGAAGCTCAGTGCAGGCACTGTGCTCTACTCCACCCTTGAGGTACGCAATTTCGGTGGCGAGATTCTGATTGCCGATGGCGCCGCCAATCTGCGCGACTTGCATGCCGAAACCGAGGTGGGCTCGGTTGACCTGAATATGCTCTACTCCGCGCCGACCCGCTCCGACATTGACTTCGGCCTGGCGCTCGACTTCAACCGCTTCAACCTCGGCAAGGTAACCGAAGTGATTCCGGTGCTCGACTCCATCATGCCTATTCTCAACACCATGGCAGGCACCGTCGATGCCAACATCACGGCCACGATGCCCGCCGACTCGCTGCTCAACGTCGATATGGCGCGGCTCAAGGCGATGGTGCGCCTGGCGGGCGACTCGCTCACCCTCATCGACCCCCAGACGTTCAAGACCGTGAGCAAGTGGCTCTTCTTCCACGATAAGAACAAAAACATGATTGACCACATGGAGGTGCAGCTGGCCATGGAAGACAACATGCTGCAAATCTATCCGTTCGTGTTCGATTTCGACCGCTACCGCCTCGGCGTGATGGGCCATAACGACCTCGACATGAACCTCAACTACCATGTGTCGGTGCTCAAGTCGCCCATTCCGTTCAAGTTCGGCATCAACGTGAAGGGCACGGCCGATAAAATGAAGATACGTCTGGGGCGTGCCCGCTTCAAGGAAGAGATGGCCGCGCGCAGCATTGCCGTGAGCGACACCGTGCGCATGAACCTTGCGCGCGAAATCCGCTCGGTCTATGCCCGCGGCGCCCGCAACGCGCGGCTTGCTCCGCTCAGCTTCCGCAGGCCTGAGGAGCTTCCCCCGGTCAGTGAGGAAGCTGACACCATATCAGCTTCGGAAATGCAGATTCTCATGCCCTCCGACACCGTTGCCTCACCCCAATCCACCGGAATCAAACAATGAACCGCCCGTTTCCGCATCGCCCCAAAGCCTTTTTGTTCGACATGGACGGCACCCTCTATGACTCCATGCCCAATCATGCCTCGGCATGGCATCAGATGGTTACCGAGCATGGCATAGAGTGCACCCCCGAGGAGTTTTTCCTCTACGAGGGTGCCACAGGCCAGTTCACCGTCAACCTGCTGATAAAACGCGCCTATGGCCGTGAGGCCACGCCCGACGAGGTGGCCTCGTATTATCAGCGCAAGGCCGATATATTCCGCTCCAAGCCGGCGCCGGCGGTGATGCCCGGTGCCCGCGAGCTTGTCGGGGCCGTAATGGCTCTGCCCTGGCATCCGCAGACCATTCTCGTCACCGGCTCGGCGCAAGGCAGCCTGCTGGGCAGGCTCGACTCCGACTTTCCCGGAGCGTTCCCCTCTGAGAGGCGCGTCACCGCACTCAACGTCGAGCGCGGCAAGCCGTGGCCCGACCCTTTCCTCAAGGGCGCGTCGCTGGCCGGGGTGGCTCCGGAAGAATGTGTGGTGATTGAGAATGCTCCGCTCGGCGTTCAGGCCGCCGACCGTGCCGGTTGTTTCACCGTGGCCGTGGCCACCGGGCCGATTCCGCATGACCGGCTGCGCGAGGCCGGTGCCGACATCGTTTTCGGCTCAATGCCCGCATGTTCCGTCAAACTCATCGAAGCGCTATGCAGCAACTGATTTTCACCAACGAGGTGGCGCCGGCGCTTGAGCGTGAGGTTGCCCGCATCAACCCCTCCGGAGCCTATATCCTCACCGATGTGAATACCCGCCGCATCGGCCTGGAACTCAACACCTTCGGCGCCGAGGTCATAACCATCGGCGCCGGCGACGAAAACAAGAATCTGACGAGCCTCGCCTCGGTGTGGCAGGCGCTGTCGACCACGGGTGCCACCCGCAAGTCGCTGCTCATCAACGTTGGCGGCGGCATGATTACCGACCTGGGCGGCTTTGCCGCCGCCACGTTCAAGCGCGGCATCAGGTTCGTCAACGTGCCCACCACGCTGCTCGGCGCAGTCGATGCCGCCGTCGGGGGCAAAACGGGCATCAACTTCATGCACTTCAAGAACGAAGTAGGCGCTTTCTCTCCGGCCTACACCGTGATTGTCTCCACCCGCTATTTCGCCACTTTGCCCGTTGCGGAGCTGCGTAGCGGATTTGCCGAGATGCTCAAGCACGCACTCATATCGTCGGCAGGCAGCTATCGCCGCCTGCTCGATTTCGACATAACCCGGGCCGACCTTACGGCGCTGCTGCCGCTGCTCGAGGAGAATGTGGAGGTGAAGCGGCGCATCGTGGCCGAAGACCCGCGCGAGCAGGGCATACGCCGCGCCCTCAATCTCGGCCACACCGCCGGCCATGCCCTCGAATCGATGGCGCTTGAGCGCAATACCCCGGTGCCTCATGGTTTCGCCGTGGCCCACGGGCTGCTCGTTGAAATGATTGTGAGCCATCTGACCGAGGGCTTCCCCTCGGCTGAGCTCTATCCTTATGCCGATTTGCTCCGGCGCGCTTATTCGCCCGCTCTGCCGCTGAGCTGCAGCGACTATGCCCGTGTGCTCGAACTGATGAGCCACGACAAGAAAAACGCGTCGGCCGACGCCATAAACTTCACTTTGCTCTCCGGCCCCGGAGTGCCGCTGATTGACCGCGTGGTTTCGCCCGATACTATCAAGGCCGCCCTCGACCTTTACCGCGACCTTCTCCATCTGGCTTAGTAAAAGCCATGACCCGCTGAGGGCACGCCGCGCAGCCGCGCCCTGAGAGCCTTCACTCTGCCGGCGTCGGGCGTGCGTCCGCTCAAGCCGCACACAACCCTGTCGGTCACTATCGCCTCGATGGCGGCGCGATAATCGCCCTGAAGTTCAACGCTGCCCTCCTCTCCGTTACATTCGAGGTTGAGCTCCGCGCACAGGTCGGTGAACGCCCTGACCGCAAGTTCCCTTATGGCGTCTTCGTCGTGCCGCCCGAGCGGCCCGGGCAGGTCGCGGTTGCCGGTCAGTGCCCCGAGGGCCGACATCGCATACACCGTGTCGACAACCCGCTGATAAGAAATCTGATTCTGCATAAATGTGTGTGTTGTGTGATTGTGTTGTAAAATACTTGGCAAATTTACAAAGTTGTGGCGAGGGCGATGCGCATGGCCACGTTGCGGCTCATGAAGTAGCGCGAGGCGCGCCCGGTGGCCAATACGTGGCAAACGGCCTCCGTGATGTAGCAGCCGGGGTTAAGGTCCATGTAGCCGTCGATAGCCGTAAAGATTTCGTCCCACATCCGGGCGGTCAATCCCCTCATGCGGGGCAATTTGCCTTCGCGCCGCCGCCGGTTCATCACCAGCACGTGGTCGGCGCTCACAAAGAAGCCGCGCTCAACGGGAGAGGTCAGCACGTCGTCGACCAAACGGCCGACACTCTCCCTCAGGCGCCCGCTGCTTGCCTTGATGTAGGCTCTGCGAAAACTGTGGTTTCTCATAGCTGTCTGTGTCACGTATTTCATAGCATCAGTCTGTGTTGTTTGTGTGTTGTCAAATACTTGGCAAATTTACAATAGGATGCGGGCGCTTTAATTGCCCGGAAGTCTTAAAAAATGTTTACGCTGAGCCTCCCGCAATTGCTAATCGGGTGCAAATCACTATATTTGCATCGAAATAAACCATGAAAACCGCCTGAAAACACAAATTTTTTATCATAAACCATTAAATCTCAATCGTTTCAACAGCATGAAAAAGTTTACTCTTGCTCTTGCAGCCCTGGGGCTTGCCTCGGTTGCATATGCTCAGAATCCGATTGATACCGGCAAATGGTATCATCTGGAAACCCTCATCACTACTTCGCCGCGTGGCGGAACTGTTATCGGCGTTGTCAATGCCGACAATGTTGGCGACTGCATACATAAGGACGATGCTCCGGTAGATGATGCTGCCGTTACCAATTCTTATTTGTGGGCACAAACCGCTGCCTTCGAAGGCTCGTCCAACTACGACTGGCAGCTCTGGCGTTTTGAGGAAGATCCGGAAAACCCCGGTCAGTACGCCATGATATGCAAAGGTGCCGAGGGCTCGGTTAACCCCACCCCTACGCAAACTAATGCAAACGGGGCGCGTTGGGAATATCAGAGCACCGTGGCCTACGGCATCATGCCCCATCCCGATTACGAAGTGCGCATTGAAGCCGACGGCAACTACGCCATTGAGATCACTTCGGTGGCTCAGTACGAGGCCAATCGGCAGCGTCATATGAATTTTGCTGCCGGCGGTCAGAACTTCTCAATCAATACCAACGTT
This sequence comes from uncultured Bacteroides sp., assembly GCA_964444045.1. GTDB lineage: Bacteria > Bacteroidota > Bacteroidia > Bacteroidales > Muribaculaceae > UBA3263. The sequence continues at coordinate 2,490 of CAYUFQ010000035.1, read as the reverse complement.
CAGGAGGGCGACTATCAGAGCAATTATATCAAGCTCGTGCCCGTTGCCAACTATGGTTCGGGCGTTGATCCCGAACCCGTTGACTTCGGCCCCAACCCCAACAACGTTGACCTCTCTACCGCCAAGTATATAGTCGTTGCCGGCCAGGCAGCCCGCAATCATGGCCACTATGTAGGTGCTACCGACGAAGGCGCCCTGTATCACAACAATGTTATCAATACCTACGCCCTCTGGACCGTCAGCGAAATTGCCGAAGATGGCTCCGCCACCATCATGAACGTGGCCACCGGCAAATACTTCACCGGCGCAACGGCTCTGGTCGATGAAGAAACCGTGGCCTATATCTACGACAGCCCCGCAGTGACATACGCCATCGGCTTTAATCCCTCGGCCGGTTGCGACGTGACTTCCAACTATGACTTCTTCAACGCGCTCAACACCGGCACCGGCGTTGGCACCTGGAATCTCGATGCCGGCTCGTCGTTCATGATGCTCGCCTATGTTGAGGACGACACCGATGCCGACGTGCAGGCCCGCCTCAACGATGTTTTGGCCAAGTCCGCCGCAGTTGAAAACCTTGCGAAGTATTTCCGTTCGAGCTACACCGGCGCTACCAAACTCGATGAAGTGGCCGAGCGCGTGAAAGCCGCAACCGACCTCAGCGCCATAACCGGGGAACTTATGGCCGAGGCCGTTGAATACATGCAGGCCGACATGGCTGCCGGCTTCGCCTGGAAGAACAACCGCACCGGCTCCTACGTGAACTACACCGGCGGCGACATGCCCTACAACCGTGGCGCTATGTCGCTCAACTCTTATTGGGTTGCCGAATTCGACGATACTGACGTAGTTGGCATCGACCATGCTTTCTGCCTGAAAAACGTTGCCAGCAACACCTACGCCGGCGTTCAGACCACGAATTCGCAGGCTATCCCCGCTGTCGATGCCGAAGATGCCGCTCTGATTAAGCTCGTTGCCGGCAATACCGGTTTCGAGTTCATCATCACCAACTCCGGTGTGGCCAATAACTACATCAACATGTCGAGCAACCCGGATGACAAAAAGCTCTGCGTCTGGAACTATGCCAACGATGCCGGCGGCTTCTGGTCGGCCGAGGCACTCGAGCTGCCTCTGCTCGGCGATGACCAGCCTGTTTCGGCTGCCCTGACCGGCACCGTTGAAGATAACGAAGGCACTGAGGTGCTCACCTCAATCACCGGCATCGAAATCACCACTCCCGCCGGCGCTACGGTTACCTCGTTCGCTTCAGTCAAGATTACCTCGCAGGGCCAGACCGTGTATGAGGGCAACCTCTCCGACGCCGTTGCCAACGAAGACAAGACCCTCTACACCGTTGCCGTCAGCCCGGCTCTCACCGCCGAGGGCGTCTACACCGTGGAGATTGGCGAATATGCCTTCGAAGTAGAGCAGTTTGTCGAAGACCCCGACGATGACGAAAACTTCCTCTCGGCCGGCTTTGCCTACAGCCCCGCTGTGAGCGCCGAAGCCACAGTGGCCAAGGCCTCGAGCTCAATCGACGAAATCAGCGAGGTCGGCGCCGCTCCGGCCGTTATCTACGACCTTCAGGGCCGCAAGCTGGCAGCTCCCGTCAAGGGCATCTGCATTGTCAATGGCGTGAAGACCATCGTCAGGTAACCGCCACCGCACCCGAATCCATTCATTCTGAAAAGGCGACCGCCCCCTCTTATCCGGCGGCCGCCTTTTCATATTTTAATCGGATTTGCGTGGATAGGGAAAAATGCGTAACTTTGTTCATATGATTCAATATGTGATTAAACCCGTTGACGGGAAAACGATATCCGGGCAGGTGGCCGCTCTGCTGGCTCTGGGGGCCGGCTGGATTACCCTCCACATGCCCGATGATGCCTCGGATGCCGAGGTGGCCGGAGCCATAAGGGAGGCCGTAGGGGCCTGCGGCGACTCCGGAGTGATTCTCATTGTGAGAGGCAAGCCGCAGCTGGTGCTCGACACCGTGGCCCCCGGCGACGTGCGTGCCGGCGGAGTGCTGATTTCGGCCGCCCACGGCGCCCCCGCCCGGGTGCGCGAGCTTCTTGGCCCGCATGCCATAATCGGCTATGAGGCGGCTTCGGCCGACGAGATTCTGCCCCTGGCCGGAGAAGACATCGATTACTTCACTCTCCCGGCCGGGGCCATGACTCCGGCGCTCGGGGCCGTTGATATTCCCATAGTGGCTACCGGTGCCTCCGCGCTGCCCGATGGATTTTCGGCGTATATTAAGGAAATTTAACCCGCGTGGGCACGTCTGATGCCCGCGTGTTGGCGAACTTTGCAGTGTTCAAAAGACACAATTCTCTAAATATCTAACTTTTTAACAAAACACTACAACAATGGCAAAAAAAATCACCCCCGCCGCAGCCGCTGCCGATCCCAAAGCAGCCAAGCTCGAAGCCCTCAAGCAAGCCATGGGCAAGATTGAAAAAAGCTACGGCCGCGGTGCCATCATGAAGA
>CAYUFQ010000034.1:0-12316 GCA_964444045.1 uncultured Bacteroides sp. | reverse complement strand
TCCATCTCGAAGATGAACTGCATCAGCGCGTGGTGGGGCAGAACGACGCCATTGCCGCCATTGCCGATGCCGTGCGCCGTTCGCGTGCCGGCCTTAACGACCCCCGCCGACCCATCGGCTCGTTCATCTTCCTGGGCACTACGGGCGTGGGCAAGACCGAGCTGGCAAAGGCCCTGGCCGAGTATCTGTTTGACGACGAGAACATGATGACGCGTATCGACATGAGCGAATATCAGGAGAAGCATGCCGTGAGCCGTCTGGTCGGAGCGCCTCCGGGCTACGTTGGCTACGAAGAGGGCGGTCAGCTCACCGAAAAGGTGCGCCGCCACCCCTACAGCGTGGTGCTGCTCGATGAAATCGAGAAGGCTCACCCCGACGTGTTCAACCTGCTGCTGCAGGTAATGGACGAGGGACGCCTGACCGACTCGCTCGGCCGCCGCGTTGACTTCAAGAACACCATCATAATCATGACGAGCAACATCGGCACCCGTCAGCTCAAGGACTTCGGCGCGGGAGTAGGATTCACCACCCGCGAAACCGACACCGAGTTCAACCACGGCGTGCTGACAAAGGCCCTCAACAAGGCCTTCGCTCCCGAATTCCTGAACCGAATCGACGACATAATCATGTTCGACTCGCTCAGCAAGGAGGCCATATTCAAGATTATCGACGTTGAACTGAAGGGATTCTACAAGCGTTGCGCCGACCTGGGCCTGAACCTGCAGATTTCCGATGCGGCCAAAAACTTCATTGCCGGCAAGGGCTATGACTCGCAATTCGGCGCCCGCCCCCTGAAGAGGGCCATCCAGAAGTATCTCGAAGACCCTCTGGCCGAGATAATCCTTAGCGGCGGAAGCCTTGCCGACGGCACCACAATATCGGTTGACTACACCGACGGGGCCGACAACGTTACCGTGACTACAGAAAAAAAATTGGATAAATAAAAATTTTTCTCTAACTTTGCGATATGAAACGCATCAAACACATGGCATGCATGGCTATCCTGGCTGCATTCGCGGCCGGATTCCCCTCTGTTGCGCTGGCTGATGACGGTAATCATGTCGAGGCGGTGGCCTCTGCCGACTGCACGGCCTCTCCTGTTGCCGGGGGCATTGCCCTGTCGGCCGCCGGCAGAGTCGACTTCGAGGTTTACTCCATCACCGGGCAAAGGGTCAAGAGCGTTGCGGTCGACTCCGGCACCGTAAAGGTCGACCTGCCGAAAGGCTGCTACATAGTGCGGTGTCCGCAATGGTCAAAAAAAGTAATCGTTAAATAAACAACATCTGATACTGAAAGAGGAATGCACCGCTCGCCGATGCTTCCTCTTTCTTGCTTATAAACATTCATCATGATTCTTCAGGTCAACGATGTCAGCAAGGCATTCACCCGCCATGTGGCTCTAAGCCACGTAAGCCTCGAGGTGCCCCGTGGCAGCATATACGGTCTGCTCGGGCCCAACGGCGCCGGCAAAACCACTCTGATCCGCATCATCAACCACATCACCGCCCCCGACTCCGGCACCGTGATGTTCGACGGCCACCGGCTCACCGCCGCCGATTTGGTCAATATAGGCTACCTGCCCGAGGAGCGCGGCCTCTACAAAAAGATGAAAGTGGGCGATCAGGCCATGTTTTTCGCCCGGCTCAAGGGGCTCGGCAAGAAGGAGGCCGAAGCGCGCCTGCGGGCATGGTTTGACCGCTTCGGCATCAGCGACTGGTGGGGCAAGAAAGTGAGCGAACTGTCGAAGGGCATGGCCCAGAAGGTGCAGTTTATCGTCACGGTGCTCCACGAACCCAAGCTGCTTATTTTCGACGAGCCCTTTTCGGGCTTCGACCCCCTGAACGCCCGCCTGCTGAAAGACGAGATTCTGCGCCTGCGCGATTTGGGCGCCACCATCATCTTCTCCACTCACAACATGGAGTCGGTCGAGGAGATTTGCGACTCGTTCACGCTCATCAACAAGTCGCGCAACATCCTTTCGGGCTCGGTCGAGGAGGTTAAGCGCAGCTTTGCCAAAGGCTGCTACGACTTTACGGTCGAGGGCGACACGACCGCCCTGATTCCCCGCCTTATGCCTATGGTGCAGACCCACGAATTCAGCCCGGCCGGCAAGAACCGCACCCTCATCAGCGTGAAGCTCAATCCCGAAGCCACCCTGCGCGAGGCAATCGCCGCCGTCAATGACTCGGCTGCTCTCGTTGCCGTCAACGAGAAGCTCCCAACCATGAACGATATTTTCATCTCGGCCGTAAGCAATACTGAAAATGAATAATACCTCACTGATTATCCGACGCGAATACCTTGAGCGCGTCAACAAGAAAAGTTTCATAGTCACCACTATACTCGTGCCGCTGGTTATGGTGGCGCTGATGCTGCTGCCGGCATTGATAATGATGTTCTCGAAGGGCGAAACGAAAACCGTGGCCGTCATCGACGACAGCGGCGTGATTCAGCCCTATCTCAAAAGCACCGATGCCGTGCGCTACGTAGATGCCTGGACCTCGCAGCAGGATATGCTGCGCTCCGACTCTATCTACGGCATCCTTATCATTGACCGCAACATCCTGGCAAACAACAATGCCGTGCGCCTCCTCACCCCCAACGAAGCATCCACCACCGTTGAGGGCGACATCGTTGCGCAGATGAACAAAATCATCGAGGCCGAAAAACTCAAGAAATACGACATAACCGACCTCGACAAGATTCTGGCCGACGTCAACACCGAAGTGACTCTCAAGAGCATCCGCACCGACGATAACGGCGACGAGGGCGAAACTCAGAGCGCCGCACTGAATTCAGTGATTGGCACGGTGCTTAACTTCGTGCTATATATGTTCCTGCTCGTCTACGGCGCGTTGGTCATGACCTCGATAATCGAGGAGAAAAACAACCGCGTGCTCGAGCTGGTGGTCAGCTCCGTCAAGCCTACCCAGCTCATGCTCGGCAAGATTATCGGCGTGGGGCTCGTGGCCTTCACCCAGATAATGATATGGGGCATTGTCATTGTCAGCGTAATCACCTTTGTGATGCCGGCCATAATTCCGGCTGATATGATGGCCGAGGCGGCCGCAATAAATGCCGGCACTTCAGCCGATGCATCGATGGACGTTGACCTGGCCCGCACGCTCGGTTCGCTGACCGACCTCGGCTACGTGTTGCGGGTCGGCGGTCTGCTGGTGTGCTTCCTCCTGGGCGGCTACCTGCTTTATTCAGCCATATTTGCCGCGATAGGCGCCTCGGTCGATAACCAGCAGGATGCCTCGCAGCTCCAGATTGTGGGCGTGCTGCCCATTCTTATCGGCCTCTTCTCCTCGATGGTGATAGTCAGCGAGCCGAGCAGCACCTTTGCCGTGGTAATGTCAATGATTCCCTTCACTTCGCCCATGGTCATGATGGCCCGTGTGCCATTCGGCATACCTGCCTGGCAGATAGCGGTGTCAATCGTCATCCTGGCGCTGTCGGTAGTGTTCATGATTTGGCTTGCCGCCAAAATTTATCGCGTGGGCATCTTCATGTATGGCAAGAAACCCACCTTCCGCGACCTCATTCGCTGGGCAACATATAAATAACTCCTCTCAAATAAGTGAATATGCTCAATCAGTTCAGAAGGCAATCCAAGCCTTCATCGCGCCGACCGGGAAGAAAACGGATATATTGGCTTGTTGTGGTCCTTTTGCTGTTGGTTATCGCCGCGGTGATATACTTTGAAACGAGGCCGAAACAGCAGGTCGCCTCATATCCGGTTGTTGAAGTGTCGGCTGTCGACACCACCACTGTAAATATCTACGGGGAGTACGTAGGCCGTATCCGCGCGCAGCAGTTCGTTGAAGTTCATGCGCGTGTGGAGGGCTATCTCGAGCGCATGCTCTTCAAGGAGGGGGCATATATTGAAAAGGGGCAGACTCTTTTTATCATTGACCCCAGGGTGTATGAGGCGCATGTTAACCGCGCGAGGGCTCAGCTCAATAAAGCCAAGGCGCAGGCTCAGAAGGCCGACCGCGATTTGAAGCGCATCCGCCCATTGTTTGAGCAGAATGCCGCCTCACAGCTTGATCTGGATAATGCGATTGCTGCTCACGAGAGTGCGAATGCGGAGGTAACCGTGGCGCAGGCCGACCTGACGCAAGCCGAGCTGATTTTGAGCTACACGCGGGTTGTTTCTCCGATTTCAGGGTATATATCGGAGCGTGTAGCCGACATAGGCACTCTTGTAGGCCCCGGAGCGGGAACCTCTATCCTTGCAACTGTTGTCAAGAGCGACACTGTAAGAATCGACTTCTCCATGACGGCTCTCGATTACTTGAAGAGCAAAGGGCGGAATGTGAGTCTCGGTGGGGCTGATGGCACTGATAAGCAGATTGCCCACGTGACGATAACCCTTGCCGACGGCTCTGAATACCCGTATAAGGGGCTGGTTGATTTTGCCGACCCCCAGGTGGATCCCAGCACCGGAACGTTCTCCGTCAGAGCCGAGATGCCCAATCCCGGCCGCCATCTGCTTCCCGGAGAGTTTACCAAAGTAAAGGTGCTGCTTGATATGCGGAGCAATGTTGTGGAAGTGCCGTCGAAAGCGGTAGTTATTGAAAAGGGGGGCGCGTTTCTGTTCGTTGTCCGGCCGGATAGCGTGGTCGAAAAGCGATTTATCGAGCTTGGTCCCGAGGCTAATAACCGGGTTATAGTTGAAAGGGGCCTGAGGCGTGGCGAGCGGATAGTCACCGAAGGCTACCACAAACTCAAGCACGGCATGAAAGTCAGTCCGGTCATCGCAATCGACAGGGCTGCCGACGGCGAAACCACTCAATCTCCATACTTATGAAAAAGAATTACTTTCTGCGGCATCCGGTATTCTCCATTGTCCTGTCGGTCGTAATTCTTATTATTGGAGTTATCGGATTAAAGCTGTTGCCCATCGACCAGTATCCGGAGATTGTGCCGCCCGTGGTGAAGATAAGCGCATCCTATCCCGGAGCCGACGCCTCGACCGTTACCCAGGCGGTGGCCACTCCTATCGAGCAGGAGCTGAACGGCACTCCGGGAATGATTTACATGTCGTCAAAAAGCTCCAATTCCGGCGGATATTCCGCGTTGGTCACGTTTGATATCGGCACTGACCCGGAACTTGCCGCCGTGGATATTCAGAACCGGGTGAAGAAAGCCGAGTCCAGGCTCCCTGCCGAAGTTGTAAGAAACGGCATATCGGTTGAGAAGGAAACGGCAAACCGGCTGATGACCATAACCATCCAGTCGGATGACCCTGAATTTGACGAGGTTTATCTGAGCAACTACACCACCCTGAACGTCGTTGACCTGCTGCGACGCATTCCCGGCGTAGGCAGCATTGCCTCCGTGGGCAGCCGCTATTATGCAATGCAGATATGGGTTCAGCCCGATAAGCTTGCCGATTTAGGCATCACCGTGCAGGATATTCAGAATGCCCTGAAAGACCAGAACCGCGAGTCGGCGGCCGGAGCCTTGGGGCAGGCACCCGCCAAAGATATCGACATCACGATGCCCATCATTGCCCGGGGCAGACTGTCGTCGGTGTCGGAGTTTGAAGAAATCGTGTTGCGGGCCGATGCCGACGGATCGGTGATAAGACTTAAAGATGTGGCGCGGGTGTCGCTCGAAGCCTCGACTTATGCCACCGAGAGCGGCATAAACGGGGGCAACGCTGCCGTGCTTAATCTCAGCATGCTCCCGGGCGCGAACGCAATGGAGGTGGCCGATGCGGTGAAGAAGGAAATGGAGGAGATTGCCCGGAATTTTCCTGAAGGGATGACGTATGACATACCTTTCGATATGACCACCTACATATCGGAGTCCATCCATCATGTGTATCGCACCTTCTTCGAGGCATTGATTCTGGTAATCATAGTCGTCTACCTTTCATTGCAGAACTGGCGGGCCGCCCTGATTCCGATAATTGCGGTTCCGATTTCGTTGATAGGCACGTTCGGGGTCATGCTGATGTTTGGTTTCTCATTGAATATGCTCACTCTTCTCGGCCTCATCCTTGCAATCGGCATAGTTGTGGACGATGCGATAGTCGTCGTTGAGAACGTTGACCGCATCATGCACTCCGAGAAACTCGGGCCGTTTGAGGCAACCGAGAAGGCCATGTCGAATCTCGGAGGCGCATTGATAGCCATGTCGCTGGTGCTGTGTGCGGTATTTGTGCCGGTGAGTTTCCTGCCGGGCATAACCGGTCAGCTATATCGGCAATTTACGGTAACTATCGCCGTCTCGGTTATTATCTCAACCATAGTGGCCCTGACCTTGACTCCGGTTATGTGCTCAAAGTTGTTGCGCCCCACACCGCAAAAAAAGAACAGGGTGTTCCGGCTGATAAACGACTGGCTGAATAAAGGAAACACTGTCTACGGGCATCAGATAAGCCGCACAATCAGGCATCCCCGCCGGATGTTTGCGGCCTTCGGCCTGGTGCTTGTGTTTATCTACCTGATGAACAGCTATATGCCTACGAGCTTCATGTCGCAGGAAGATCAGGGATATTTTACTGTAGAGCTCGAGCTGCCCGAGGGCGCCACGATTGAGAGAAGCCGCGAGGTTACCGACCGCGCCATGGCATTCCTTCTCAACGACCCTGATGTGGAGTTCGTCCTGAACGTAACCGGTTCATCTCCGCGCGTAGGCACAAATCAGGCCCATACGCAGCTGACCGTAATCCTTAAGCCATGGGATGAGCGACATTCCGCCAACATCGCCGAGGTGAGAAACCGGGTGCAGAAAGAGCTTGAGCAGTATCCCGAAAGCAAGGTCTATATTTTCTCTCCGGCCATCATTCCCGGACTCGGTACCTCGGGCGGATTCGAAATGGTGCTCGAGGCCCGCGGAGATGCCACGTATCAGGATTTGCAGAATGCCGTCGACACGTTGCAGCATTATGCCTCGACGTCAAGGGCCATCTCTGACCTGTCTACCTCAATGCAGGCTGACATTCCCCAGCTCTTTTTTGAGGTGGACCGTGACCATGCCAAAATGCAGGGTATTCCGGTCAGCGACATATTCGCCACCATGAAGGCCTTTACCGGGTCGATATACGTTAACGACTTCAATATGTTCAACCGCATCTACCGTGTGTACATACAGGCCGATGCCCCCTACCGTTCCACCCGCGATAATCTGAATCTGTTTTTTGTCAGGGCCTCCAACGGCACTATGGTGCCGATTTCTTCGTTGGGAAGCTCTCAATACACGTCGGGCCCCGGAACGATAGGCCGCTTCAACATGTTTAATTCAGCCGTGGTGTCGGGCGAGGCTGCGTCGGGATTCAGCACCGGCGAGGCCATGAACGAGCTGGAGAATATCGTTCGCGAACATCTTCCTGAAAACATTGGCGTGGAATGGAGCGGACTGTCGTATCAGGAAAAGCACGAGAGCGGAAACACCGGAGCCATCCTGGGGCTTGCCCTCCTGTTTGTGTTCCTCGTACTGGCAGCCCAGTATGAGAGCTGGAGCGTGCCTGTCGCGGTTATCCTGTCGCTCCCTATCGCAGGCGTAGGCGCGTATCTGGGCATATGGCTCTGCGGACTTGAAAACAACATCTACTTTCAGATCGGACTGGTAATGCTCATCGGTCTGGTGGCAAAGAATGCAATCCTCATAGTTGAGTTTGCCAAGGAAGAAGTTGAAAAGGGCATTGATGCCACTCAGGCGGCATTGACGGCGGCCCGGCTGCGTTTCCGGCCTATCGTTATGACCTCGCTTGCCTTTATGCTCGGCCTCGTGCCGCTGCTTATAGCCACCGGCCCGGGCTCCGCAGCCCGGCGCGACATAGGCACGGGCGTGTTTTTCGGCATGCTCGTGGCCATCACGGTGGGCATAGTTTTTGTTCCCTTCTTTTTTGTGGTTATTGATAAACTGAAAAGGAAACTACGCAAATGAACAGATATATAGCGCTTTGTGGAGCATCCATCCTCATGATGTGCTGTGCATGTTCCGGTGTGAAGCATCTCGCCGCGCCGCAGATTGAAGTTCCCGATAGCTTCACTCTGAATGTCGAGGGCGACTCCACCTGCCTGGCCGAAATGGATTGGTGGAAATTCTATTCCGACTCCACCTTATGCCGGTTCATCGGCCGGACGCTTGAAAATAACCGCGACCTGCTCATGGCAGCCTCGCGTATTGAGCAGATGCGTGAGATGTATGGAATCGACAAGGCCAATCTGATGCCGCAGTTCAAGGGAACCGCATACGCCAATGACGAAACAAACAATTACTCCGGCACCGGCATAAAGCACGACCGGGAACTGGGCGTTAAAGTATCGGTTTCATGGGAAATGAATCTGCTCGGCTCCTTGCTGTGGGCTAAGAGCCGGGGCAAATCCAACTATGTGGCCTCGGTCGACGATTACGGAGCTATGCGCGTGTCGCTCATAGCGCGCACCGCCGAGGCGTATTATCGGCTCATAGCCCTCGAAAACGAGCTGGCAATCATCAAGCGTACTGTTGAATCCCGAATGGAGTCGCTCAGAATGGCGAAAATCCGTTTTGAGGGAGGCCTTACCTCTGAAACCGTTTATCAGCAGGCAATGGTTGAATATTCATCGGCGGCGTCGCTCGTTCCGAATCTGAAACGGCAGATAACCACTGCCCGGAATGCACTGACGCTTCTGATGGGAGAATATCCGCAGGATTCACTATCGATGGGTGAAAAGGCGCTCGTGCCTATTCTGATTGAAAAGATGCCGGTGGGAGTGCCGTCGCAGTTGCTTCAGCGACGCCCCGACATCAGGGCGGCGCAGCAACGCCTCGCGGCGGCGAAGGCAAACGTGGGATACACCTATGCCGAGCGATTCCCCTCTTTGCAGCTTGGATTTACGCCCGGATTTGAAAACAACGAGTTATCAAACTTCCTGAAGTCGCCATTCACCTTCCTGGTAGGCACGGTTGCCGGCCCGATATTCGATTTCGGAGGGCGCAAACACAAATATAAAGCCGCCATTGCGGAATATGAGCAGAGCCGGCTGCAATATGAGCAGACGGTAATCCGGGCCTTCACGGAGGTTAACACCGCAATCAACGCCTATATGGACGCACAGCAATCAAGCAAACTTAAAATCAGCCTTTGCCAGGCGGCGGCGAAATATAATCAGCTTGCGCGGCTGCAATATCATGCCGGAACCTTAAACTATATCGACGTGCTTGATGCCCAGCGACGTTTCTTTGATGCCCAGATAGATGAAAGCAATGCCATCAGAGACGAATACCTTGCCCTGATTGACCTCTACAAAGTGTTAGGCGGCGGCTGGACCCTCAAATAACCGAACCCTACGAGAAATGGTGTGATTTGAGGGCGTATCTTACCATAAAAAAGTTGCAGGGCACACATATTATCATAGCTGGAATCAGTGCATATTCCGGTCGGATAATATTGCTGAAAAATGCTACTAAAGTAGTTTGTAGCACAAAATTTATCAAGTGGCTGCAAAGAAAAGAGATTGCGTTTTTTCGACTGGGACGAGTTCTGAATGTGAATAAGTTTGATGCAATATAATTGACCGCAAAACTTATGCCGTAACTCAACATGGTGGAGATTACGGCTGAAAATCCAGGTAAAGACAAGAATAGCAGGTAGAATCCGTATTGGATTGTTGTGGCAATAGTTCCGGTTACAACAAAACGCAGACCCTCAGCTTTGCGATTTTCGGATTTAGATATTGATTTTAGCAAATTTCCGATATTCATCTAAGGGTATGTCTGTTAAACTTTGTTGGGATGGGTTACCAATGCAAGCATTGCGTTGTCACCTGAGGAATCGCCGTATGCCCATGTTTCGAAGTCTTCAATTGCAGGTAGTGATTTCTTGATTCTTGTAGCTTTTTCTGCACCATGACAATTAGGAGTTGAAAATCGTCCGGTTAAATTACCGAAGTTATCAACTTCAACCTCTGTGGCAATTACATCATCTACTCCATTGCATCTGGCCCATGGACGAATCCAGTCACCGATACTCGCTGAAACAATTATAACTTTATGCCCTTCGCTTTTGTGGTTATTTTTAATCATAATTATCTCCGGACGTATATCCGAATCGATTGAAGAGACATATGCTTGACAGAACTCTTTGAATCTGGAGTAGCTGATGCCCCTATACAGGTGTGAGAATAATGTCTGCTTAGCTTCTGAGTTATTCTTAAAGCCAAGTTTCCATAAAATCAGTATCGGCACAGATTTCATAAGGGAAAAAATAAGTGCTTTTTTACCGACACTGAATTTAGCGAACTTAATAAATGAATCGTGTCGCATCAAGGTGCCGTCAAAATCAAAAAAAGCAATCTTCATAGATATAGAATCGCGAAAAACGTTACGGTCCATAGCAACATACACAATTGTATGAATCGGTCGCGTAGTAAAACCTTGGTCGGGCTGCCGCTGCGTAAGTCAACAATTGCCACCTGGAGATAGCGTAAGATTGCAGCGATAACGAATATTGAAGTCACATATATATAGTTGTTGTTGAATCGGGCTATGACCTCCGGAGAAACACTATACATTATATAGCAGACAATGGTTATTGTGCCGATCATTCCGAGCGTTTGGTTCATAAATGGAATATTATAGCGGATAACATTCTGTCTTGTCAGTATGCGGTCATTCTCATACAGCACAACGTCATCACGTCGTTTGGCAAACGCAAGGAATAGAGCCAATAAGAACGTCATCAACACAATCCATGGAGACAGCCATATGTGACATGCCATACCACCTGCCATAAGCCGCAAAACAAATCCGAATGATACAGTAAATACATCGATTATGGCATAGTGTTTTAACTTATAACAATAAGCGATATTCAGCAGTAAATATAATAATAGCAAAAGAGTGACTTTTCTGGCGGCAATGCCGGGCATAGAACCGCTAATTGATAGGCTTAGAAGCAAAAGTATGCTCATGGCCAATATGGCATGAGTCGGTCGCAGTTTACCTGAGGCTAAAGGGCGTTTGCATTTTTTAGGATGACGTCGGTCGGCCTCAATATCTCGTAAGTCATTGAGGCAATATATGGCACTCGCCATAAACGAAAATGCCATAAATACAGCCAGCGACTGTGTCCAGCACCATATATTGAGTAACTGCCCGCCAAAAAACAGCGGCATCAGCACAAATATATTCTTAGCCCATTGATGTGGCCGAATCAAAGAAATAAGTGCAACAAGCACTGTACAAGGACATTTAGAAGCTTAAATACCCCACCGATGATGCTGTAACCCCAGCATGCTCTGATTACAAAGCCGAATGGGCCCATGCCCCAGAATAGCAGAATTAGAATGACTATTACCTTGCTGGGTTTTAAAATGTGGAACAGGGCATGGTTGAATCGTTCAATCATCTGTGAATACCATTTGGGGAAAATGGTCAAGATTGTGTGATGTGGAATAATTAAGAATGTGGCAAATGTGGCGAGTGACGCATATTGAAATACTCTGCCTACGTCACAACTTAAAATGGTAAACATTGGCAGGAGGCAGATGATTGCCGATGAGTATAGCAAGGAAAGTGTCAGGCGGTCGGTATCGGGGTCATGTTTATGGTTGGTTCTGAACACATAAAAAAAGTTTGTTATCATATAATATGCGGCGATGATTGAGACAGGTATGATTACTATACCGGCTCCATGCTCTTTCAATCCGGCATTAGCTCTGAGATGGAAAATAAATGTTTGGACGGAATCCCATCCGATGGCTCCGATGCTGTTTTTGTGTACGTATTTCAATGGCGCATCCGGCAACAATGAATTCCATGAGTCAACAATAGATATTGCGGTATCTGGGGTGCCCTTAAACTTACATAGAATAAGAAAGATTACAAATGGAAGGATAAGCAAGACATAGTTCAGCACCTTGTTTCGCTTATATGATAACATCAATAAAGCATATATTGGAAAGCCGAAAAAGATAAAGGCCTCATGTAAAAATAATCCGAATGTGATTAGAAGAAACGCAACCAAACGCTTGATTAAAGAAGGAGAAGCATTGCGTAATAAGTACAGGCATGTGATTAAAATGGTGTATAGGATATAATCTTTCCGCACGATTGAAGCTGTCATTCCTAAAAACAAAGGCGTAAAGATTATCCACCAACAATATTCTTTTTTATAAAATTGTCGAATAAAGAATATAAGTACAAAAAAGAAGGCGATGTAGCTGATTATGCTTATAACCGGAATAATAGGATAAGGTATAATTTGATAAACTTGATATAGAACCTCTCCACATAATCCTCGTCTGACGAAACCTCCTTGAAAGTTTATCAAAAACTCAGAATATTCAAATTTGTTCAGTTTGTCAGCCGA
>CAYUFQ010000033.1:0-12317 GCA_964444045.1 uncultured Bacteroides sp. | reverse complement strand
CCTTTTAAACAAAAAAATCCCTGAAATATTTGGATTTTAACATAGAATACGTGAGGGCTGCTCACTTATCTTTCTATTGAACGGGCGTCTGGAATTGCCTTGGAGATTGGATAAGGTCACAACTCCCACGCCCGTATGCTACAGACGCGAGAGCGCCTACCACTGTCCTCTCTCCTTGATTTAGTTTTCCAGACTTCGTTCAATGAGAAATCAGTTGAGACACTTTCGTGTTAATTTTCAATATGTCATGCGGTCAGCAGATTCCGACACACGCTGCAAAGTTAATCATAAATCTCTGGCCGGCCAAATAAAAATGCAATAGTCAATTAGTCAATTTGTTATTGCTAACTATTTTAAATTGGAAGAGATGCCGTCGCGGCGCAATAGCGCGCCAACGTCGGCATCGCGGCCGCGGAATTTGCGGTAAAGGTCGGCGGCAGGGGCCGAGCCGCCGCGTTCGAGTATGTTGCGGCGGAACGAAGCGGCGAGCATGGGATTGAACACTCCGTTTTGCTCAAAGTATTCGAAAGCGTCGGCATCGAGCACTTCGGCCCACTTGTAGGAATAATATCCGGCGGCATAGCCTCCGGAGAATATGTGGCCGAACGTCGGGGCGATGAGCGTGCCCCCGACGTGGGGAAAAATCTCAACGGGAGCGATTGCGGCGAGCTCGGTCCGCTCCACGTCGTCGACCGGAGAGGTGACGGAATGAAACGCCATGTCGAGCAGGCCGAAATTGAGCTGACGCATGCAGGCATAGGCGGCGCCGAAGCGGCGGGCGGCAATCATGCGGTCAAAAAGTTCGGCCGGCAGGGGCTCGCCCGTCTGATAATGGCGGGCGAAACTGTCGAGAAACTCGCGCGAATAGAAAAAGTTTTCGTTAAACTGCGACGGGAGCTCAACGAAGTCGCGGTCAACGTTGGTGCCGGCCAGCGACGAGTAGCCCACCCTGGTCAGCAGCGAGTGGAGCGAATGGCCGAACTCATGAAGAAACGTGGTTACCTCTCCGGGCGATAGCAGCGAAGGGCGGCCGGCGCCCGGCTTGGTGAAGTTCATTACTATGTTGACCAGCGGACGCACCGTGCCGTCGGCCTCGCGGAAGTCGGTCATCCATGCTCCGGGGCTTTTGCGTCCGGCCCGGGGGAAGAAGTCGGCGTAGAGCAGTCCGAGGGCCGAGCCGTCGGCATCAGATACCTGATAGACCTTCACGTCGGGGTGATAGACGCTCACGTCGGTGCGCTCGCTGAAGCGGATGCCGTAAAGGCGCTCGGCGAGTCCGAACACGCCGCGGCTCACGGCTCCCAGCTCGAAATACGGGCGCATGGCCTCGGAATCGAAGTCATAGCGCGCCTTGCGCAGCCGCTCGGAGTGATAGGCGTAGTTCCACGGCGTAATCTCCTCGCCGGCAAACTCGCGCAGCTCGGCCAGCTCGCGCCTCAAGGGGGGCATATAGGCATCCTTCAGGTCGTTGAGCAGCTTCAGGGCCGCCTCCGGGGTGCCGGCCATGGTGCGTTCGAGCTTATAGGCGGCAAAGGTTTCATAGCCGAGAAGCCGGGCCATTTCAAGGCGCAAGGCGGTGATTTCCTTGATAATTCCGATATTGGAGAACTCGCCCGCCACATTGCGCCCGCTATACATGCGGTAGAGGCGCTCGCGCAGGTGGGCCAGCGGCGACAGGCGCATGAACGCCATGTATTCCGGAGCCTGGAGCGTCAGCACGTAGGGAGCGTCAGAGCCGGTAGCGGCGGCCGTTTCGGCCATCTGGTCGATGAGCCACTGAGGCAACCCCTCTATCTGGTCGGCCGCGAGCGGCATGGAATAGCGCGCCAGCTCTTTCTTCACGTTCTGGCCGAATCGGGTGGTCAGCTCATCGAGGCGGGCCTTAATCCGGCGGAAACGCTCGCGCCCGGCGCCCTTCAGCTCAGCGCCGCTGCGCACGAACGCCAGGCGGGTGTCGCGCAGCAGCATCAGCTGCTCTTCGGTGAGGGTAAGGTCGTTGCGCCGGTCGTAAACATACCTCACACGCTCATAGAGCTTTTCGTTCATGTTCACTTTCGAGGAATAGTCGCTGAGCAGCGGCGACACCTTGAGCGAAATCTCCATGAGCTCATCGTCGGCATCGGCCGACAGCAGCGGATAAAACACGCCGAGCACCCGGGCGAGCGTGCGCCCCGAGCGCTCCAGCGCCTCGATGGTGTTGCTGAAGTCGGGCTCGGCATCGTTGGCGGCAATGGCATCGACCTCGGCCAGAGCCTCGGCAATGGCCGCCTCGATGGCCGGCAGGTAGTGTTCGTTGCGTATATCCTGGAAGGGGGGAGTGTCAAACTCCCTGAGCAGCGGGTTATCAGTCATTTTTGAATCGGATTGCATCAATTATCAGCGGAAGTATGTCGGTGTCGATGCCGGCGGTGTGGAGCAGCGGGGCGTCGTCGGCCAGCGAGGCGGCCAGTTTGTCGACATTGCCGTCGGCATACAGGTTATAGTAGTTCATGGCCTCGCGCATCTCGCCCAACGCGAGCGACAGATGGCCGAGATTCAGGTAATCGGTAGGCGTTGGTGTGTCGGACGAAAGGATTCGGCCGAAATATTTACGCGAAGTATCGAAGTCGCGGTTGAGGAAGGCACACCAGGCGATGGGGCGCAACGGCTTTGCCGAGGCTTCATCGAGCATTTCGGCTTTGTAATAGCAATGAAGGGCCTCGTGCAGTTCGTTGAGCTGCAAGTAGCAATGGCCCATGCTCAGGGCAGTCGACACCTTGTCGGGGCATAGCATCTCGTAGCGCTTGTAGCAGGCCAGCGCCTTGTCGTAGCGGCCAAGCGCCTTGTTGACCTGAGCAAGGCGCTTGAGGGTCCACTGCGAGTCGGGCGCCAGCATCTCGGCCCTTTCATATTCAGTCAGCGCCTCTTCGCGGCGGCCAAGGCGCTCGAGGGCGAGCCCCATCTTCTGATGAAGGGTAAAATCGGGCTGAAGCATCCTGAACAGGCGCAGGGCGGCATCGTAATGCCCGTGTTTGAAATAAAATTCGCCGAGCAGACGGATTTTTTCCGGGCTTGAAAAGTCGGCGCGCAGCGACGGAATCGCCGCGGGGTTGAGCAGCTTGGCAAACGGGTCGGGAAATTCGCTCCGCCGGCGGAACAGCCTGAAGAAGCGAAACACGTCCTGCACATAGTGGGTTATCAGCATATTGCGCTTTACCCGCCCGGGCATCAGTTCGGAGTCGGTCATCTCGGCCATCTGCATGCCGGCCGCGCCAATCTGGTTGAGCACGTTCTGCTTGTGAGATTCGGGCAACCGGTCGAGCGAGAAGATGAAGGAATATTTATCGCTATCGCACATTGCGGGCGATTCGCTGATTATCAACCCCATGGCATCATCGTGACCCAAAGCGTCGCTCACATCGCTGCGGTCGGCGTTGAACGGCATGAACCAGTTGGCCGGATGGTCGAAGAAATGATATGACTTGAGCATGGAGAAGGCGCTGTAGAACAGGTCGCCCCCCTCCATCTGCATCTCAGAGAGCTTGCGCAGACGCTCGCTGAGCCCCGACTTTTCGAGCAGTTCTTCCCATTCGGGGTTCATCTCGGCATCGGCCATGTCGAGCCCCACCTCCTTGATGTGTTTCTCAATGTCGGGGCGCAGCTTCATCACCTGCGGAATAATTTCGTCGCGCATAGTGCGGGTAATCTTCTCAACGTCGGCCGTGCGGATAAACTGAAGCACCACCTGCTCGACGTCGGCCGACCATGAGCCCTGCTCGCGCAGCGCCTCAAGCATATTCGTCACGGCAGGCGAGTCGGAGCGCGCGGGCCAGCGCGACATCACCATCACCGCCCCGGCGGCGGCCCTCACCTGCACCTCGTCCGGATAGCCGGCGCCGGCAAACTCGAGCAGCAGCTTCAGCCCGGTTTCGTTGAAAAACTGCAGGAGCGACAGGGTCAGCGCCGAAACCACCACCTGCATCATGTGCAGCGGCAAGGCTTCATTGCGCATGGCCTCGCGTATGGCCGCGATTTCGTCGAAAGTGAGCGGAGTGGTTATCCACAGCCGGGTAAACACTCTCGTTTCCAGGTCTTCAGCCTCGCGCCTGCGGGCAGCCGTCTCCGACTTGCCGGCAGTGGCCAGCTGAAACGACGACGCCGCGCCGGCCGCCCTGACATATTCGTCGAGCAGCGACCCGAGCGACTCCTCGCGGCGCAGGCGGGCAGTGCGCACAGCGCTGAAATACAGCGAGCTATCCTGCTCTATGGAATGTTCGCGCAGCAACATGTCGAGCACACTGTAAAGCCGGGTGACGAGCGCCGAAATCTGCACCTCGCGGCCGGGATCGGGCGCGCCGGTGAGCGCATAGTCAATAATTCGGCTATAATCGGCTTCGGCGGCCTCAAGGTCGGCGCGCAGACGCCACTGTCCGGGCGTAAGCATGGTGCGCAACAGCCTGAATGCATCGTGGAAGTTGCGCTCGGTCAGTGCCTTCTCAACGGCACTTTTATATTCAGTAGTATTCACGTCTGTTATATCAGCAAATTGCGTGCCAAAGCGCTCAGTAAAGCAGATAGGGAGCCACCGCCGAACGCCATTCGTCCTCGTCGGCCCGGATGAGAGGCATCACGTCGGCCACCCGGTTGCGCCGGCCGAAGCGCCGGCTCACCTCTTTCGACCCGCAAACCTTATTGAACATATCCACGCGCGCCGGAGCCGCAAGCCCGAGGGCATCCACTCCCTGCGCGGCCAGCGCCTGCATGATGTAGAACTGCGTTTCGACCAGCCTGGCGGCCGCCGCATCGGTAATGTAGACCTGCACGCCATGGAGCCGCTTGCCCGAAATCTTCACGTGGCAGGGCCTGAACCTCACCCCGGGCAAGCGATAGGTGGCGAGGGTATCGGCCAGCTTGCCGGCATCGATATTCTCGGCCACGGCCAGGCGGAAAGGCAGGGTGAAATTAGCTCCTATCTGGCATACGCCGAGCTCGCCGAGAATACCAGTGGCCGGATAATACATAGCAGTCGCGGCCTCGGGAATGTTAGGCGAGGTGGGCACCCACTCAAGCCCGGTGTCGGCAAACGTCATAGACCGCTGCCAGCCTTTCATGGGCACCACCGTCAGCTCACACCGGCCGCCGAACTCGGCGGCATTGAGATAGCGGGCCAGTTCGCCGGGCGTCAGTCCGTATATATAAGGTATGGAATATGCGCTGACAAACGATTTGCAGTCGGGGCTGACAGTTGCCGGCCCCTCCACCCTCTCGCCTCCGAGCGGATTCGGACGGTCGAGCACCACCAGAGGCAGGCCCCTCTCCACGCATGCCTGCATGATATTGCCGAGAGTGGAGATAAACGTGTATGAGCGGCACCCGATATCCTGAATGTCATAAACCATCACGTCCACGTCCTTCAGCATTGCCGCCGTGGGCTTCTTGACAGTGCCGTAGAGCGAATGGATTTTCACTCCGGTGGCGGCATCGACGTCGGAGGCCACCTTCGCGCCGGCCGCCACGTCGCCGCGCACTCCGTGTTCGGGGGCGAACAGGGCCGTCAGCGAAACTCCTGGCGCTTCGTGCAGGATATCGATGGTGGAAACGAAGTCGGCATCAACCCCGGTGTGGTTCGTAACGAGCCCCACCCTCTTGCCTTTGAGAGGGGCGAAGCCGCCGCTGCGCAGCTCTTCAACCCCGGTGCGCACCCGCCCTGCGGCCGAGCCGACGGCCAGGAGTGCGATTATCAGGAATATAACGTTGCGTTTCATCATATGCGTTCAATACAGTGCTTTCAGTTCAGCGCCCGGATAATAATGGCGCAATATGGCGTCGAAGGTCATGCCGCGCGATGCAAGGGTGGCCGCGCCTATCTGGCAGAGCCCCACGCCGTGGCCCCAGCCCGCTCCGTGAATCACGAAGTCATCGCCCTCGCGCTCAACCACAAATGCCGAGCTATACAGGTGGCTCTCGCTGAGCCAGCGCCTTATCATCAGCTCTTTGCCGACAATGCGCGTGAGCCTGCTCCCCACAATCTTCAGCCGGCAGATGCGGCCGGAGGCTCCGCGGGCAAGCGGCACAAGCTCGCTGATTTCGCCGAAATCGAGCCCCGAACGGCGGGCTATCAGCTCCGAGAGCTGCTGCCGGGAGTAGCGCACCGTCCAGCGATAGAAGTCGGGGGTGGAGCGGCGGTCGAAGTCGTTGAGCACGGTGTCGAGCACCTCGGCGGGGGTGTCGGAGCAACAGGCCGCCGGCCGGCCGAGAATCCACTCGCGGGCATTGGCCTCGACGGTGAGGTCAGGCGTGCCGTCGAGCGGGCGCAGATAGCTGTGGGCCCTCGGCTGCCAGCAGGTTTCGAAGCGTTCAAGCGCCCCGCCGCAGCTTTTCGAGAAACGGGCGTCGCAGATTTTGCCCCCGCGAGTCATCAACACGAGGCCGCGGGTGGCCCTCACTGCCCCGGCGGCAGCCTCTGAAACAATCCGCGTCGTGCCCTGATAGCGCTGGCAGTGGTCGTCGGAACAAACGTCGAAGCCGGCATGGTCGTCGCTGTCGAACCACTTCCTGATTTCATCGGGCTCACACTCCGCCTCGGCCACCGCCACCCCTTCATCAGCCAGCGGGCGGAAAGCCCGCATCTGGCTCAGCAGCCAGCTGCGCGAAATCACGGCATGAGCCTTGAGCATTTCGGCAGGCGACAGCGCCGACATCTCCGACGATATCACCGAGGCCAGATACTCCTCGATTGCTATGCGGTTAAACAAACGCCCGCCATCGCCGATAATCTCGCCGGCAAACCGCTGCGTCAGCCGTTGCTGCCAATGGAATCCATGGCCTATCACCATGCCGCTCACCTCGGTCACCCCGCCGGCCAGCTCCGTCACCTCGGGCCGCTCGGCAATAAGCCCCACGTAGACGGGCGGTTCGGCAAACGTGACCTCACGCAGAATCGCATCCACCCTGGCGGCATCGAGCCGCTCAAAGTCCTCGCGGCGCACCGTAATCAGCGTGCCGGCAAGGTCAATGGCCGCCGGGCTGACAATCAGCTCGCCGTAGCACTCGGGCCGATGCCTGGTGCGCGGAATCACGGTGACCACCCCGTCGGTGCAATACATATTCACCATCGGATCAAGCTCCTCGGCCGAAAATTCGGCTTCGGGCAGCACGTAGGAATAAAACCGGCACGGAATCTGAATATACCGGGTGGGGACGGCCTGAAAATGGAAATGGTCGGGCGCGGAGGCGCCGCATTTCGCCCCGTTGAAGAAAACGGTGTAGCCCGGCAGCGCCCGGCTGAGCCGGCGCATCTGCCCCACCCTGCCGCGCATTGACTGCGGGGTGTGATTCCGGGCCGGAATGGTCAGGTGGCCGGGAAAGACCGGAAAAGGATTGAGCAGTATCTCAAGGTCTTCCCATTCGAGCGCAATCTGCTCAGGCGGACGGTTGGCGCCACACAGAAAGCAGGGGCGCGCGGCAATCGAGGCGGCATCGACCTTTGCCGCCGTGCTGACGGCGCGGGCCGGATTGAACTGCACCCGGTAACCGCCGGCATCTTTCACCTCCACGCGGCCAAGCTCCTCATAGCGCCGCGCGGCCTCGGGCCAGAGGGCCAGCTGGCGCTTGATGAAATCGTCAATCTCTGTCACCACGGCGCGCCTTGAGTTCGATTGTACGGATCCAGTCCTTATACGTATTGTTGGCGTTCAGGCGCTCCCGGCTGAGGCCCGAGTCGGAGTTTCCGCCCCAGCGCCGGCAGAAATAGAGCGACTCGAATATGCGCGCAATCCTGTATGAGCGGCTTATCCGCAGCGCCATGGCATAGTCTTCGCCATACGACACATCGGGAAACCTCAGTTCGCGGGCCACCGGAGTGAAGAATGCTCTGGGCGCCCCCAGCCCGTTGATGCGCAGGGCATTGTTCGCGCCGTTGGAGTCGGTCCATTCGGCATGGTCAATCAGCCCGGGCGGAATCACGTTGAGGTTGAAATCGGTCAACGTGTATGAGCCGATAACCATCGCCGCGCCGCTCTCCCTGAAGCGGTCGACTATTTTCTGCAGAGTGAGCGGCGAGGAATATACGTCGTCAGAGTCGAGCTGAACGGCATAGCGGCCGCAGCGGTCGCTGTCGAGCCCCACGTTCCAGCATCCGCCGATGCCATGCCCCGGCTCGGGAATGATGTGAACCACCCTCGGGTCGGCGGCGGCCAGGGCAGCCACCTTTCCGGTGGTGCCGTCATCGCTGTGGTTATCTACCACTATCACGTTGAACTCAAAGTCGGCCTGCTGGCTCAGCGCGCTTGCAATGGCGTCGCCTACCGTGGCCTCGCGGTTCCTTACCGGAATAATCACCGACGCCTCGCAGGGAAAGTCACCCTCATGAGCTACCGCGCGCCCAGGCTCTACCAGCAGGCCGTTGGCGCCGAGCCATGCGGTAAACACCTGTTCGCGCTCAATCTGCACCCGGCGGTTGCGCGGATCGACATAGTCGAACTGCGCCTCGCCCTGCTGCGGCAGCGCCGGCCGGGTCTTCACCGCCGAAAGCGCCTCGGGTATGAACAGCACCGGCTTGCAATGAAGCGCCAGCGCATAAAATGCCGAATAATGCAGCTCGGGACAGCCCGACAGGAACTGCCGTAGAGCCCCCACCCGCACCATCACCGCCGGACCGAAGTCAAAATCATCGCGCACCGCGCCGAACTGGTTGGCAATGAGTGTCACTGTGGCCCCGTCGCTGACATAACAAGCATAGGCCATGTCGGCCCCGGCATCGCTCATGGCCTGCGCCATGCGCCGGCCGTCGACCCGCAACAGCTCATCGCGGGTAAGCACCAGAACCACATACTCGTCGTTGCCGGCCGCCTCAAAGGCACTCCTCAGCTCCGACGTTGAAAAATTTCGTAATTGAACCACTTTCATGGCTTCAGGAATTTCATTATCTGTTTCATCAACTTATTGCGGGCCGCAGGGGTCTGCACCGCCTCAAACGGAAAGCCCAACGTCACGCACCGGCGTCCTGACGGGGCCGAGGCCACCGCGGCCGGCGCCTGACTGTCGGCATAGCGCATAATCACCGCGCCGCTGCCCGCCGCATTA
Source organism: uncultured Bacteroides sp. (assembly GCA_964444045.1). Lineage (GTDB taxonomy): Bacteria > Bacteroidota > Bacteroidia > Bacteroidales > Muribaculaceae > UBA3263. The sequence continues at coordinate 3,254 of CAYUFQ010000033.1, read as the reverse complement.
TATATCGCATCGGCCGAAGGCACGCAGTAGGGCTTATCGCCGGGAGTGGTGGCGAAATCGAACTCTCCGCCGGAAAAAGCGTCGCCATATGCCGACCTCACTTCGCTGACCCGGCCTACGGAAGTGGCCTTGTCGGTGCGCCAGCGCACACCGAGCACCCTGCTGATAAAGTCCGCTCCCGACTCATCAGCCTTCACGTCGGTAGCCACGTAGGCGCCGCTCACGAACATAGGCACGCCATAGAGCGCCAGCGAGTCGAGCCGCTGACGCATTTCGGGCGGAAACGCCTGATGGGCCGTGCGCTTGCCGGCCACTGTGGTGCGCTGCAGGCCGAGAATCAGGTCAAGAGCCTCGGGCAGGTCGGCCGACTCCGTGAAGGCCTTGCGCGAACGGCTGTCGAAGCCGTATCCGGCCGACATAATCGCCGCGCCGTGGATGGCGGTATAGTCAAACGAGTTGCCGTATACAGGCACCGTTTCCATATCGGCGCGCGAGGCGCCGAAGCCCGGCTGGTCGTCGTGCACCCACTCGTTAGCCCGGTTGAAGTCATATTGCCTGCCGGTGAACGCCAGGTCCGTGCCCATCGGCACTCCCGGGTCGGCCAGGCCGAATCCGGCCATCGACCCCTCCGAGAAATAATCGGGCCCGCTGACCCGGGTAAAACCGTTCACCACCGTCACGTGCCCCTTGGCATTGGCCGGATAGCCGGCCGAAAGCACCTCGGAGGGGAAACTGCGGCCGCCGGCATTGACGGCCACTATGCGGTAGCTGTAAATCCGGCCGGCGGGAATATCGACGGTGAGCGCCGTGGCGCCAACAGTGTCAATCGCCACGAACGGAGCCGACCCGTCGGCACCGCCGCGGCGCTCCACTATGTAGGCCGAGGCGTTGGCCGTCGGCTCCAGAGGGTCGGGAGTCTGCTGCCACGACAGCCGGTAGCGGCCGTTTGACTCGCGCACGAGGCTCACCCCCTGCGGCGGCAACGGCTGCACGATATATTGCGCCAGCTTGCGGTCGGCCATGAAGCGGAGAATCCCTTTATACACCGCCCGGCTCACGTCGAACTTAAACTGAGGGTCAAGCCCCAGCTTCATGTCGGCGAAATTCTGGTGCGACAGCGACTCGAGAAGCATCGTGGGCACCTCCGGCACCCGCGCCTCGATATACGAGGCGTCGCGCATCTTCCGCCGGGTCCAGCCGGGGTCGTAGAGGGCGCGCACGTCGTCGACCATCGAGCTCACTATGGCATCACACAGCTTGCCGCTCACCCGCCGGGGAGTGCCGTCGGCATACTTGCCGCCGCGGGCCGTGTAGTATATCCCCAGGGTGCCTACGGTGGTCGAATCGTCGTCGGTCGTGCCGGCATCGCTATGGAACGCCATTACCATATCTATCGGCACGTTCTTTTCCTGCATCATGTAGTTGACCCACTGAGGGCGGCAGAATATGTCGTCGCGATAGTCGTTTTCCTGATTGGCATAGACGGAATCGGGCATCCCGGCCCACTGCAGATAGTAGCGCGACGCCTCGGCCCAGCGCGGCAGGCCGCTCAGCTGCGCATACTCCTCCTGCCCGGGCAGATAGCGGGCCACGTTGCCCATCCCGCCCCCTATCCTCACGGCATCGGCGCCCACCTCGCCGTCGTGGGCCGACACATTATCCATGCTCACGAGCACGCGCCGGCGCTCCGAAGCCTCGAACGGAAAGGTGCCCACATACATCCACGTGCCCGCGCCCATGGTCTGGTCAACGATGAACTCCTGCGGCCCGGTGGCGCTATGCACCGTATAGGTCACGTCGGGCACCGGATTCTTCAGCTCGGGGTAGCTCACATAAACGGCATACTCGCCCGAGCCGGGAATGGCGCCGCTCCATTTCGCCTCCGAACGGTGGTCGGCATCTTTGGCCTTCACGGTCTTCACCCTGCGGGCCTTGCCCATGGTGAACGGATTTTCGCCGTCGAACAGCATGTCGGTGGGCAACCCGAAGCCGGCGCCGTCGGCATCGGTCCATTTCCGCTTGCCGTCGTGCTCGGCATAGCCGTTTATGGCATACTCGCCGTCGGGGTCGATAACCAGCTCGCTCTCATTGACGTCGCGCTCGCGCGGCAGCATCACGTATGCCCCGGCGTTTTCGAGCATCGGCACCAGCAGCGGCACCACATACGAGCGGGTGTAGAGGTCTTCGACAGTGCCGAACAGGCGGCACCGCTGCCACTTCCAGCGGCTCTCGTCGCCGTCGAAATAACGTCCGTGGCTCTGCCACAATGCTATATTGCGGCCGGCGAGTGCCCCCGACGGCCCGCTTTTGCTCCGCACCGGCACCCCGGCCAACCCCCAGCAGGGAGCCGACAATGCCCATGCAATCAGAATCTTCTTCATAAACATACCCCACAAATTTACGCAATTTTTTCGGATTTCACATAATAAAACCCTAACTTTGCCGGCATGAAACTGACAGAAGTGACCCGACTCGACGACCCCGCCCTGACCCCCTACGCCGCCCTGACCGAGGCGCAGCTCCGCAACAGGCTGACTCCCGGCCGGGGGCTGTTCATCGCCGAGAGCCCCAAGGTAATCGACGTGGCCCTGCGCGCCGGCTACGAACCGACGTCGATGCTGTGCGAGAAGCGCCACATCACCGGCGACGCCGCCGGCATCCTGACCCGCTGCCCGGCCGATATGCCCGTCTACACCGGCGAGCGCCACCTCCTGTCGCAGCTCACCGGCTACAAACTTACCCGCGGAGTGCTCTGCGCCATGCGCCGCAAGCCGCTGCCGCAGGTGGCCGACGTGTGTGCCGCCGCAAGCCGCATAGCGGTGATTGACTCGGTGGTCGACACCACCAACATCGGCGCAATATTCCGCGCCGCGGCCGCCCTCGGCATCGACGCCGTGCTGCTCACCCCGACATCATGCGACCCCCTCAACCGGCGCGCCGTCAGAGTGAGCATGGGCTCCGTGTTCCTCGTGCCCTGGACGTGGCTCCCCGACGGCGACGTAGCCTCGCTGGCGCGGCTCGGATTCCGCACCGTGGCCATGGCGCTGACCGACGACTCCCTGCCCATCGATGCCCCCGAACTCGCCGCGCAGCCCCGGCTCGCCATAGTGCTCGGCACCGAGGGCGACGGCCTCGCCCCCGAAGTCATTGCCCGCACCGACTACGTGGCCCGCATCCCCATGGCCCACGGCGTCGACTCACTCAACGTGGCCTCCGCCGCCGCAGTAGCCTTCTGGCAACTCCGCAAAAAATAA
>CAYUFQ010000032.1:3452-12601 GCA_964444045.1 uncultured Bacteroides sp. | reverse complement strand
AGTGGAGGAGTGGAGAAGTGGAGGAGTGGAGAAGTGGAGAAGTGGAATTATGCACTATCAATGGCCTGCTTTTAATGATGATAACCCTTCCGGTAACAGCGCATACCAGCTAACAGTAGCAAGAAAACGTGCAAATCAAAAGTCTGACTTTCGATTTGCACGTTTTTCCCTTGCCCGAAGGGTTACCATTTTAGTAGCTGCGCGTGGTTGCGCGCGGCGCTACCACCTGAAATAGCAACATAACCCTCCGGGTAACAGATACAGCTGCTCATCCGAAGAGAGCATTGCATAGTAGGGCTTAGGTGGCGTTTATATTGCTTTGGAAATGTGAGGAAACAGTTCCGGGCGTGTCATTGATGTTGAAAATACGTAACGTTTTTTTGTTTGATAACAGAAATTTACTAACTTTGCTGCGCAGACCGTTATGCAGAAGTCCGGTCACGGGTAACGCGGGCGGGATGCACGACATAATAAATTCAGATGCGTTTACCAAACGCTCTTTCTTGACGCATAGAAATCTGGAAAATTTCAATCACTGTCAAGAATGAGACAGCGGTAGATGCCGATGTGGATATATGACTTCTCTGTCATCCGTCTACGCGAGAGCGTAGACAGTGTCGGTGTAATCATATATGTGCGTGAGGCTTCTGCGCGTTGTCCGTTCAACAGTGATGGGCAATTCCAGAGCCTCTATGCGATGAACGGGCAGCAAGTACGGCCATCACGCATTTTGCTTTATAATCACAAATAACAAATCGCCAATGTGGACGGTCCTGCGGCAATAAAATCAACAATGAGAAAACAATTGTTTGTGCTGCTATTTGCAGTTACCTTCATCCTTCCGCTTCATGCCTTCGAAGTTGATGGCCTTAACTATCAACTAAACGTAATGACTGGAGAATGCACCGTGACGAGATCCGAAGGTTGCTCAGGCGATTTAATTATTCCTTCATCTGTTACGTTTTTAGATACAAAATATCCGGTGACGGCTATAGGTTATGAGGCATTTATTGACTGTGTAGCTCTCACGTCCGTAACTATTCCCAACTCAGTAACGGTTATTGGTGAGTGTGCGTTTAGGGGTTGTACCGGTCTCAGTTCTATAACTATCCCTAATTCCGTCACTGCTATATATTCCCAAGCCTTTTGGGAATGTACCGGACTTACTTCTGTAACTATCCCTAACTCCGTGACGACTGTTGGAAACGATGTGTTCAGTCGATGTTCGGGACTTACTTCCATAACTATCCCCAACTCAATGACGAGTATTGAATTTGGTATGTTCGGATATTGTACCGGACTTACTTCTGTAACTATCCCTAATTCCGTGACGACTATCTGCGGCAATGCGTTCTGTGCCAGTGGTCTCACATCAGTAACTATTCCTAATTCTGTGAAGTCTATCGGAGGCTATGCGTTTGACGAATGCCGTTCGTTAATTTCCGTTGAGATTGGCAGTGGAATTAAAACCATTGAAGAAGGGGCTTTTTATGACTGTACGGCATTAAAGGCTCTGAAAGTTGATGCGCAAATCCCGCCTGATGCAAGCGTATATACGTTCGATAAAAGTCACTATGTTTCCACAACTCTTTATGTGCCTAATGAGTCAAAAGAATTATACGAAACTTCAGCCCCATGGGAACAATTCCTGCACATAGACACTATAGATAATTACAAACCTGCCGAAAATGGAATCAATGTAGTTGTGTCTGACGGCGATGATGAGATTGCGGTCTATAACTTAAACGGTGTGAAAATTGCCGGGAGCCTCGATGGGCTGCCGAGGGGCCTCTATATAGTGCGCCATGGTAGGCAAATTTCCAAAATCACTATCTAATCCGATTTATTCCACATATGCAAATCCGTCCCATTGCGCACGACCAAGGGGCGGATTTGATTTGATTGTGGTGATGGCTGTGCGCAATAATCGGGTGGGGGAGTGCGTTATTTGGATAGTATGAAATTATCTCTTCGCTATATATATCTGTCGGCGGTGATGTTGCTGTCGGCAATCGGTGCGTCAGCCTTCCCGGTCGACACTTATGCGCCCGCCTCGGCCCTTGCCCGGGGCAAGTGGGTGAAGATAAGCGTGGCCGAGAGCGGCATGCACCTTATCCCCACGGCCACTCTGCGGCAGTGGGGCTTCTCTGCGCCCGAGCGCGTGAGAATCCACGGCTACGGCGGCGCCATGCTGTCGGATATCCTCAGCCTCGAGAATTATACCGACGACCTTCCGCAGGTGCCCGCGCAGCTGACTGCGCGCGGGCTGGTGTTTTATGCCGTGGGGCCAATGCAGGTGTCGATGACCGATGCCGGAGTGCTGAGCCATGAGGTAAATCCATATAGCTCATACGGTTATTACTTTCTCACCGAGGCGTCGGCCGACGACGGGCCCCTTCCCGCCGTTCCGTCGGGCGGTTCGCCGCTGGAGTCGGCGGCCGGATGCGCCGTGACCACATCCTATATGCTCGTGCATGAGCAGGAACTGGTTTCGCCCGGACAGAGCGGCCGGATTATGGTGGGCGAGGATTTCAATGCCACGCGCTCGCGCACTTTCAACGTGGCTATGACCAACCGCACCGAGGGCACTCCCGTTAAGGTCACCACCAGTTTCCTGGCCAATACGAGCACAGCCATGTCGACCCTGCGCTTCAAGATTAACGGCGAGGAGATGCCTGTGCAGGCCTCTGACCGCATTGCCACGAGCAAGTCAGACTCGGGAGTGTGGGGTGCCATGACCACCACCACCAAGACCGCCACCCCGCAGGGCGACAGGCTGACGCTGGAAATCGGCTTTGAAAATCCGGGAGTGGTCAAGGCGGCCAATCTCGACTATTTCGAAGTGGTGTATGACCGCCGGCTCGCGGGGTCGTTCGACTATTTCACAACGTCGACGGCCGTGTGTCATGCCGGAGCGGGCGACCAGTCGGTCCACGTATGGGACGTGACCGACCCGCTGGCGGTCACGCAGATGCAGCCCGGCGCGCAAGGCGCATGGCGCGCGCCGCGTGCCGGAGTGAGGCATTATGCCGTGTGGGCCGACGGCGACGCCATGCCGGCGCCGAAGCTCGCCGGCAGCGTTGCCAATCAGAATCTCCATGGCCTTGCCGAAGTGCCCGATATGGTGATAATCACCCCCGACGTCTATGCCGCCGCCGCGCGCGATATTGCCGCGATTCACCGCTCGTATGAGCCCGAACCGCTGCGGGTGGAGGTGGTGAGCCTCAACGAGGTGCTTAACGAATTCGGCTCGGGCGCGTTCGACCCCGGAGCGCTGCGCCGCTTCCTGAAGATGCTCTACGACCGGGGCGAGGCCTCGGGCTCTCCGCTGCGCTATGCGCTGATGATGGGCAAGGGCGTTTGCGACAACAGGCAGCTCACCGTGGTGGGGCGCAACGTGAATCAGCCGATGCCGCTGTGGGTCAGCAGCGCGTCGCTCAACGAGAGCACCTCGTTCTCGTCCGACGACTATTTTGCCCTGCTCGGCGATAATGACGGCACTCAGCCTGGCCGCGAGGACCTCGACATTGCAGTGGGCCGCATTCCGGCCACCACGGCCGCCGAGGCCGCCGTTGCCGTATCGAAAATCAAGCAATATCTCTACTCCATGCCGCGCGATGGCTGGCGCACCCGGCTGACCATTCTTGCCGACGATGAAAACCAGGGCGTGCACATGGAGCAGTCGGAAGCGATGGTGGCCAATCTCTTCGCCGGGACATCGGGCAGCCGCATGGTGGTCAACAAGGTGTATTGCGACGCGTTCGTGCGCCAGAACTCCACCTATCCCAAGGCGCGCGAGGTGCTGTTCAGCAATTTCAGCGACGGCACTTCGGTGTTCGTGTTCATCGGCCACGGGTCGCCTCACGCCCTCGGGTCGAAGACCATAGTGGCGCCCACCGACTTCCGCACTAACTTCCATATGCGCCGGCTGCCGTTCTTCTATGCCGCCACCTGCTCGTTTCTGCGCTGGGACAGCGACATAACCTCCGAAGCCGAGGGGCTGATGTTTTTGCCCTCGGGCGGCATGATCGCGTGCATCTCCGCGCTCCGGCCGGTATATATATCGCTCAATGGTGACCTCAGCGCCGCCTTCGGCACGGTGCTCGGCGAATTCGACGAAGAGGGTAAGGTCCACTCCATCGGCGAGCTGTATAGGAAATCGAAAAACCTGTTGCACAACGACGTGAACCGCCTGCGCTACGTGCTGATGGGCGATCCGGCCCTGAGGCTGTCGATGCCCTCGCCCACCATCGAGATTACCGGGGTGAACGGCAGCAGGCCCAGCGCCGAAGAGCCGGTGACGGTGATGGCGCGCCAGCAGCTCGAAATCACCGGCCGGGTGCTTCAGCCCGACGGCACTCCGATGTCTGACTTCAACGGCATGATTTACGCCACGCTTTATGACGCGGAGTTCTCGACCGTTTCCCACGGCTACGGCGAGGGCACGGAATATGCGTTCGAGCAGCATGGCGACATGTTGTTCAGCGTGTGCGGCCAGGTGACCGACGGGCAGTTTGCCGTCAGCGTGCAGATGCCGTCGGCGGTGGCCGATAACTACCGGCCGGCCACACTGAGCCTCTATGCCTGCGGCTCCGACAGCCGCGAGATGCGCGAGGCCGCAGGCCTGACGCGAAACATCTATGCCTATGGCTATGACGACACTACCCCCGACGACACCGAGCCTCCGGTGGTCCACTCCTTGATGCTCAACGGCGACTCGTTCACCGACGGTGGCAACGTTGACCCCTCTCCGATGCTCATCGCCACCATAAGCGATAACGTGGGCATCAACCTGTCGTCGGCCGGAGTGGGCAAGAAGATGACGCTGACCGTCGACGGCAACACCACCTTCAGCGACCTGAGCCGATACTTCACGCCCGATGCCGTGCCTGTGCAGGGTGCCATGAGCGGCACTCTGGCATATTCGATGAGCGGCCTTGCGCCCGGACCTCACGAAATGAAGCTGCGGGTGTGGGACACCGACGGCAATTTCACCGACCGCACGATAGGCTGCAACGTGGTCGAGGGGCTTGCCCCCGAAATCTACGAGGTGTATACCGACGCTTCGCCGGCGCGCACCGAGGCCAACTTCTTCGTGCGCCACAATCGCCCCGACCGGATGCTCAAGGTCAAGGTGACGGTTTATAACCTTGCCGGCGCTCCGGTGTGGAGCGCATCGACCGAGGCCCGCTCCGACATGGGCGTTTCGGCGCCGCTCACCTGGGATCTGCGCGATTCGGGCGGCAAGCGCGTAGGGCGGGGCATCTACATATATCGTGCGGAGGTCACCACCGAGGGCAGCTCGGTGTCGACCGCATCGCGTAAACTTGCAGTAACCAATGAATAACAGAGAACCTAAAGCCGTAACAATCTATTGCGCTTCGTCGCCCGAGGCTCCGCAGCGCTTTCTCGACGCCGCATTTGAGCTGGGGCGCCTTTGCACCGAAGCCGGAGTGGCCACGGTGACGGGCGCCGGAATGACCGGCCTGATGGGGGCGGTGGTTAGCGGCACCCTGTCGCTTCCCGGCGGCCGGGCCATAGGCGTGATTCCGAAATTTATGGTTGAACGGGGCTGGGCCAATCCGGCCATGACCGAGATGCACCTCACCGACTCGATGGCCCGGCGCAAGGAGCAGCTGGCCGCCCTCGGTTGCGGCGCCATTGCCCTGCCCGGCGGCCTCGGCACGCTCGACGAGCTCATGGACCTGCTGACGCAGTGCCAGCTGGGGCTTTACCGTCATCCGGTGGTGATTCTCAATACCGACGGCTTTTACGACAATCTGCTCGCGCAGCTTGCCCACGCCGATTCGTGCTCGATGATGCGCCACATGGGGTTGCCGGGCGATTTATGGCGGGTGGCCACCACTCCGGCCGAAGCGTTAAACATAGTGCTCGCCGGCAACTATGACTGAGAAAGTTGCCGTTTTGCAAGGGCTCGAGCCGTCAATGCGCATGGTGCAGGCGGCGGCCGACTCGGGGCTGCATGCGCTGACGCTCGGCTGCTTCGTGGTCAACGCGTTGCTCTTTCCGGTGCTGCTGAGGCAGTGGCGAGCGTTCTTCAAGCAGCTGCTGCGCCGGAGGTTCGACAATATGCAGGGCGAACACACCCTGTCGGAGCGCCTCGTGCTGGCTCTCGCGCTGGTGCAGACGCTCATATTCGAGGGGCTCATGCTGTTTTGCGTCGACGGCGCACCGGTTGAGTCGCCATTGCTGTCGGTAGTGGGGCTGACGGCGCTGGCCGCCCTGCTGATGGCGGTGCAGACCGGGGGCTACCTTGCGGTAGGCTATGCCTTCTCCTCGCCCGACGAAACGCGCTCGTGGCTGCATGCCTTCTTCATGTCGCAGTCGATGCTGAGCTATCTGCTCATCCTTCCGGCTATGGCCGCGCTGTATTATCCGCAATATCTCGCGGGCTGCGTGGTGGTTGCGGCGGGGGTCTACGTGGTGTGTCGCATATTGTTCATTATCAAGGGATTTGCATTTTTTTACACTTCTCCGGTGTCACTTTCCTACTTTTTTTTGTATCTTTGCACCCTGGAAATCGTGCCTTTGGCTGTAGTTTCATCGCTCATCGACACCTTTTCCGATATTTTATGTTGAACACCTGATTTATTGTAGATACGCAATCTCACCTACGTAAAAACAATCGATTCATCGTGAAGCCGATAAAAAAAATCCTCATATCCCAGCCTCGTCCGCAAGGTGACAAGTCTCCGTATTTCGACATCGAGAAGAATAGGAATGTTGAACTCGTGTTCCGTCCGTTTATAAAGGTCGAGGGCCTCACTTCCAGGGAATTCCGCCAGCAGAAAATCTCCATACCCGAATATACCGCAGTTATCTTCACCGCCCGCACCGCGGTTGATAATTTCTTCAGAATCTGCGAGGAAACCCGTTATCAGGTGCCCGACACCCTCAAGTATTTCTGCTCGGCCGAAAGCATAGGCCACTATCTGCAGAAATATATCCCCTTCCGCAAGCGCAAGATTTTCTACAGCCCCACCGGCAAGTTCGAAGACCTGATTCCCGTGCTGCAGAAGCATCACAAGGAGAAATATCTCTTTGCGGTGAGCGACGTCAACAAGGATATACTCGCCAACCTCGAGAAGAGCAAGCTGCAGTATACCCGCGCCGTGATGTACCGCACGGTGCCCAACGACTTCGGCCCCGACGAGAAGTTCGACTACGACATGCTGGTGTTTTTCTCGCCCGAGGGCATCAAGGCGCTGCTCAAGAACTTCCCCGACTTCGAGCAGGGCGACCTGCGCATAGTCACCTTCGGCTCCGCCACTGCCAAGAGCGTTATCGAGGCCGGTCTGCGGCTCGACCTCGACGGTTCGGCCAAAGGCTCGGGCTCCATAGCCGCCACCCTCGACCAGTATATAGCCGAAGTAAACGGTCCTGCCGACGATGAGGCTTAAACTTCATAAAAGCGAAAAGCTCTGCTCGCTCAATGCCATTGACGCGCTCTTTGCCGGCTCCGGCACAAAGGGCGCGCTTGCTTTTCCGCTGCGCATGGTGTGGCGCACGCGCCCCGGTGAGCCCGGCGGCGCGCCGGTGAGGTTTTTCATCAGTGTGCCCAAGAAGCGGCTGCGCCACGCAGTTGACCGCGTGACCATGCGGCGCCGCATACGCGAGGCCTATCGGCTGAACCGCGACCTGATTGCCCCGGGGGTATGCGCCGACGTGGCGTTCATCTACGTTGGCGGCGACCTGCGCCCCTACGATCGCGTTGAGTCGGCCATGCGCAGGCTGCTGCCGCAGCTGCTCGAAAAAGACAATACTACAGAGAGCGATGAATGCCCTGCGCCGCCTGCTGAGTGAGCTGCTGATACTGCCCGTCAGGTTCTACCGGGCATGCATCTCGCCGCTGTTTCCGCCATGCTGCCGCTTCACGCCCACCTGCTCGGAATATGCCATCGAGGCCCTGCGCAAGCATGGGCCGGTGCGCGGACTGTGGCTGGCGGTGCGCCGCATACTCCGTTGCCACCCCTGGGGAGGCAGCGGCTATGACCCGGTGCCCTGACTCGGCTTCAGTCGAGCATCAGCGACATGTGGGGCCTGCGCGCCGGCAGGCCGGTCACGGCGGCTATCGGGCCAGAGCCGAACATCATCGCCGCCAGCACCTCGGGAGTTACGTCGAGGTCGGGTGTGCGCCCGTCGGGCAGGGAGTCGGCAACGGTAATCCGGCCGTTGCGCAACGTGTAGATACCGGTGTTTTCGGGCAGGATGGAGTCGCGCAGCCTCAGGGTGAGGCTCAGCTTCGGATTGGCGGCCGCGAGAGTGGCCAGAGCCTCTTCGGCATTGACCGGGCGAATCATGCCGCCGGGAATCAGGTTGCCGCCGGGAATCGAGTCGGAGGGCTGGCGCATGAGGGTGAGCGGCCGGCCCGGCATCTGCTGCTGCAAGGCCGTGAGCACGGCGTTGGCCGCATCGGAGTCGATGGCCAGCAACTCCTTGACGCGAAGCGTTTCAGACGCTATCTCGGGCGCCGCCCACACCATTGCCACCGGTTGGCCGCTATCGGCGTCGGCCAGCGCGGCAAACCCGTGGCCCGACATGCGGGCATCCTCCATCAGAGTGAGAAACTGCGGACGCGAATGCTGAATGCAGTAGTCGCGTTCGCCCATCATGCGGTCAAAGGCGGAGTAGAGTCCGGGGCTGTCGGCCTCCACCGGCAGGTAGTTGCCGCTGAACCTGAAGCGATGGAGCGACGTGTAGCGCTCGGGCCGGGAGTAGAACACGGTGGAGAAGCCGAACCTGGAGTAGTAGCGGCGCAGGGAGTCGCGCGCCGGAATCAGCGCGGCAAACGTGTCGCCCCGGTCGGCGGCCTCGCGCAGGGCCTCGCGCATGAGCTTCGACATGAAGCCCCGCGCCCTGTGCTTGCGCAGCGTGCCGGCGCCGTAGATGTAGGCCACCCCGATGGTGTTGCCGCAGAACGTCATGCTGTAGGGCAACAGCAGCAGCGAGCTGACGGTGGCGCCGGTGTCGGGGTCAGACAGGGTCAGCGCCTCGTCGTCGGCATAAGCGGCGTCGAAAAACATTCGCCTCCACTTGGGCGAATCGTCCGGGAAACATTCGTTCCAGATTTTCAATACTTCTGATTTCTTGCTCATACTCTACAAACGCCCCCGGCCCCGCAATGGTTT
>CAYUFQ010000032.1:0-3352 GCA_964444045.1 uncultured Bacteroides sp. | reverse complement strand
TGATTTTTGATGAAAATAGGGGGCGGGGTGTGAAAATTCGGGGAAATTGCGTATATTTGCGCAAAATTACAGACCTTAAACCGATTATAGCATGTCATTTCCGATTCTGACGGCCGAAGAGGCTGCAAGTCATATCAAGAACGGCTCATCAGTGGGCCTCAGTGGATTCACCGCCTCAGGCGCTCCGAAAGACACTTTCGATGCCGTTGCCGCCATTGCCACGTCCGAGCATGAAGCCGGACGCCCTTATAAAATCGATATTTTCACCGGCGCAAGCACCAACCCCCACGTTGACGGGGCACTGTCGCTGGCCAATGCCATCAACCGCCGCTCTCCGTATCAGAACACGCCCGACCTGCGCAAGCGCATCAACTCTCACGACGCCCACTATTTCGACCTCCATCTCAGCGAAATGGCCCAGAAGCTCCGCTATGGCTTCTATGGCCCGCTGGATTTCGCGGTAATCGAGGCCGTCGACGTGCGCGACGACGGCCGCCTGGTGCTCGGCACCGGTGCCGGCATCTCGCCCACCATCGCCCATATGGCCAAGCATATAATTATCGAGCTCAATTCGGGCATCTCGACCAAGCTCGAGGGGCTCCACGACCTCTATCTGCCGGCCGATCCCCCTCACCGCCGCGAAATCCCCATCTACGGGGTCAACGACCGCATCGGTTCGCCCTATCTGTATGTCGACCCCAAGAAGGTGCTCGGAGTGGTGCGCACTAACGTGACCGACGGCGTGAAGCCCTTCTCGGCCCTCGATGAGGTCTCGGCGAAAATCGGTGCCAACGTGTGCGATTTTCTTGTCAGCGAGCTGAAGGCCGGCCGTCTGCCCAAGGAGTTCCTGCCCCTGCAGAGCGGGGTGGGCAACGTGGCCAACGCCGTGCTCTACGGCCTTGCCGACGCCCACGAGATTCCGCCCTTCACCATGTACACCGAGGTGGCCCAGGATGCCGTGCTCGACCTCATGGAGCGCGACCGCTGCAAGTTTGTCAGCACCTGCTCGCTGACCATGAGCGATGAAGCCCAGGCACGCCTGTTTGCCCACGACTATGACTTCTGCCGCCGCATAACCATCCGCCCCAGCGAGCTGAGCAACAATCCCGAAATAATTCGCCGGCTCGGCGTAATCGCCATGAACACGGCGCTCGAGGCCGACATTTTCGGCGCGATCAACTCCACCCACGTGCTCGGCACCAAGATGATGAACGGCATCGGCGGCTCGGGCGACTTTACCCGCAACAGCTACCTCTCCATCTTCTCCTGCCCCTCCATCACCAAGGGCGGATGCATTTCGAACATCGTGCCCATGGTGGCCCACCAGGACCATTCGGAGCACTCGGTCGACGTGCTCATCACCGATCAGGGCGTGGCCGACCTCAGAGGCAAAGACCCCGTGCAGCGCGCCGAAATCATCATCGAGAATTGCGCTCACCCCGACTATAAGCCCCTGCTGCGCAAGTATCTGAGCCTCGGTCATGGCGGGCAGACCCCCCATGAGCTGCCTTATAGCTTCGCCTTTCATATCGCCTTCAATGAAACCGGCGATATGCGCAACGCCAAGCTCTGACGCGCATGAAGCTCGAACACCGGAAATACTATCCATGGGTGGTAGTGGGGCTGCTTTGGGTGGTTGCGCTGCTTAACTATCTCGACCGCCAGATGCTCTCCACCATGCAGGATAGCATCGCTGCGAGCATCCCCGCCCTGCGGGATGCCGAGGCTTTCGGCGCGTTGATGGCCGTATTCCTGTGGGTTTACGGCATAGCCAGCCCCTTTTCGGGCGCCGTGGCCGACAGGGTGAGCCGCAAGTGGCTCATAGTAGGCTCGCTGGGCGTGTGGTCGGCCGTTACCGGTGCCATGGGTTTCTGCACTGACGAAAGCCAGCTCATGGTGCTCCGCGGCGTCATGGGCATCAGCGAGGCGCTGTATATCCCGTCGGCCCTGTCGCTCATAGCCGACTATTTCACCGGCAAGGGGCGCTCGCTGGCCATCGGCCTGCACATGACAGGCCTTTATTGCGGGCAGGCGCTGGGCGGATTCGGCGCCGTGGTGGCCACCACATGGTCGTGGCAGGCCACTTTCCGCTGGTTCGGCATCATCGGTGTGGCCTACGCCGCACTGCTTGCCCTGCTGCTCCACGACAAGAAGGCTGCCGCCCCGGTCAATGCCGGCATGAAAAAAGCGGCGAAAACCGAGTCGGTGGTTCACTCGCTGGCAATGGTGTTCAGCAACATGGCCTTCTGGGTAATCCTCTTCTTCTTCGCCACCAGCTCGATTCCGGGATGGGCCACAAAGAACTGGCTGCCCACGCTCTTTTCCGACAACCTGAACCTCAGCATGACATGGGCCGGCCCGATGGCCACCCTGACCATTGCCCTGGCCAGCTTTGCCGGAGTGATGATCGGCGGCCCGGTGAGCGACCGCTGGGTGAGCCGCAACGTGCGCGGCCGCATCTACACCAGCGCCATCGGCATGAGCATGATGATACCCGCGCTGGTGCTCATCGGCCTGGCCCACAACGCCTGGCTGTCGGTGCTCGCCGGCCTTTGCTTCGGAGTGGGCTACGGCATGTTCGACGCCAACAATATGCCGATACTATGCCAGTTCGTGTCGCCCAGACGCCGCGCGCTGGCCTATGGGTTCATGAACTCCGTCGGCGTGATTATGGGCGCCGTCACCACCCAGCTGCTCGGCGCTCTGGCCGACAGCGTGGGGCTCGGCATCTGCTTCGCCATAATGGGAGGCATACTGCTCGTGGCCCTCACCTTGCAGCTCACCATGCTGCACCCCGCCTCGGCCGATGCCACCGACTGACGGTCCTTTTCCCCCTTTCCCCTCCGCAATAACGATTCTAATTAAGTACAAATCAGCATACCTATTCTCATGGAATTTGAAAAAATCGTGGGGCTCATCGATGCCCCGTTTACCCCGTTTGACGCTCAGGGCAACGTGAATCTCGAACCGATACCCGCATATGCCGCCATGCTGCAGAAAAACGGCCTCAAAGGCGTGTTTGTCAACGGCTCGTCGGGCGAGGGATATATGCTCACCACCGATGAACGCAAGGCCCTGGCCGAGGCATGGGTCAAGGCCGCTCCCGAGGGGTTCAAGGTGATTGTCCACGTGGGCAGCTGCTGCGCGCGCGATAGCCATGACCTGGCCCGCCATGCCGCCGAAATCGGCGCCTGGGGCATCGGCGCCATGGCTCCCCCCTTCCCGAAAATCGGCCGGGTGGAGGAGCTGGTGAAGTATATCGAGGAGATTGCTTCCGGAGCGCCCGGACTGCCGTTTTATTTCTACCATATTCCGGCATTTAACGGCGCATACCTGCCGATGCTCGACCTGC
>CAYUFQ010000031.1:2054-12750 GCA_964444045.1 uncultured Bacteroides sp. | reverse complement strand
TTCTACAACAATCCCCGCATCGCGTCAATGCTGGCCGAACTCGAAGACGAAGTCCTGGCCAACCGTCTCAGCTCCTTTGCCGCCGCCGGCCGCGTCCTCTCGGCCTACTGGCAGTAAGCGCGGGCGCCAGCGGCAACAGCATCGGCATAAAAAGGCGGACGCGGAAGTGTTTCACAACACCTCCGCGCCCTTTTTTACTAATAACAATATTTATAATATGAACTTAAAACTATGGTCTTCTGTAATCAGAATGTACGTTTGCTCACTTTCGTGCCTTGCTTCATGATGTAAACGCCCTTGGCGGGAGCTGCAACGCGCCGTCCGCTCAGGTCATACCACTCAACATCGCCCTCAGCCTCCGCTGTAACCTCGCTGATGCCGGTAGTGCCGGAGTCTTTGACGGTAGAGGTTACTACAGAGCTGCGGTTCCTGCCGGTTGCATCTGATGCGTAAACATGGAACTTACCTTCGGAAGTGATTTCAACAGGATTGGTGTCGGCAAGTTCATTCCATGACTGGTCGGTGAAAGCCGGAGCGCGGCGCACTGCTACTGAAGCAGGGGTAGGTGTGGCGGCCGTTTCGTGCATGTAGTATATGCGGGCTTTGTCGCCTTTGTTATGGTTCATGGTAAAGGTGACGCTGCCTCCCTCCGATAGCTTGCCGTTGTGCGAGAATTCAACAAGCGGATTTTCAAAGCGGTCAATCCAGTCAATTTTGAGTTCAGTCATTTGCAGTGTGTTATCTGACAAAATTATGATGTAAGGATAGTATGCCTCGTTTTCGTCAAACACGATATCTACGGGTTCGCCTTTTGCCATCGTTGCTTCACCGAGCTTAACGGCGTTGGTCTTATCGCTTATATTGGAAGTGGTGAATCCTTTGCCGGTTGTGAACGCATCGTATGAACCGTAAACGAACGCTTTACGTGGTTTCTCTGAAGTTTGGTCCTTCCACTGAGTAATGGTTACGCCGGTTGCCACTTTCAGGTTGTTGACCGTAACGGCAATGCCGCCGAAATTACCTTTTTTAGAATCGCTGTTGCGGATACTGAAATAGGTTGATGATGAATCGCCGGCTATGCATCCTTCGTAGGTGATGCCGTCGATTGTCACTTCTTTGTCACTGTAGGATGTGTCTTCGACGCCGAAACTTGAAGCAGTCAGAGTTGTAGTATATACCTGCTCACTTGCCGAGGGGCGGACGGTGAGGGTGTAGGAGGCGGTGGCTTCGTAGTAGTTGTCGTTGCCGGCAAAGGTGGCGGTGATGGTGGTGGTGCCTACTCCGGCAATCTTCACTTCGTTGCCCTCTCCGATGGTGGCAACTGCGGTGTTGCTTGACTCGTAGGTTACCTCAAGGCCTTCGGGGTCGGTTGTCAGAACGGGAGCCTCGAATTCCGAGCCCTCTGTAATGGTGACGTCCGTCTGCGAGAATGAGAGCTTTGCCTCCTGCTTCGGAGCTGCCACGTTAATCATAATGGTTATGGTTTTGTTAAGAGACCCCAGTTCGGCATTAACCGTGGCGATATAGGTTCCTGCAGCAACAGTTTCCGTAGACCAGACGATGGTTGCGCTGTCTTCTTTAGTCTGAGTATTGATGTAGTTATCGTCGCCTTCAATCGTGTAAGAAATCTTTTGGGCGTTTTCGGCGAAGAATATAACGGGAGTGCCGATTGTTATGTTCATCTCCTCATCGTCAGAATAAACCTGGCTGTTGGCCTGGATATCGCCAAGGCCGGGAAGCACGGTTACGTCATATGAGGCTGAGCCGGGGGCATAGGTGTCGTCGCCGGCAAAGGTGGCGGTGATGGTTGCCTTACCCTCTGCCTTGAGTATGAGCATGTAATCTTCGTCAACAGAAAATACCTCAACTATGCTCTCATTGGAAGAACTGTAGGTAACCGTAAGATTGTTTCGGTTGATTAGTTCGGGCACTTCATCTATCTCCGTTCCGGCATATCCGGTTATTGCCGTTCCTTCGGCATATGCGAGTTCGGGGTCTTTCAGTGCGCCGGTAACCGTGAGCAGGAAGGTTATTTCGTCAGAACCGGCGGCGTTTGTGGCGGTAACGGTGGGCATGTAGTAGCCGCTGGCGGGAGTCCAGGTAACGGATGCGGCATCCTCGCTGATTATTATATTGTCTTCGTCGTCTTTGATGGTGATGTTTTGAGCATCGGTGGTAGTGACGGTGACTGCGGTGCCTTCCGCGATTGTATATTCGCCATCATTGATGAATTGCTGACCATCGGAAGTGCTGACGCTGATAACGGGTGCTTTCAGCTCCGGAGCGCCTGCTTTTGCCTTTACAACGATTTCTTGCACTTCCCATGTGCCGGCACATTGGGTTGTAGATACATATTTGAAGCCGAACTGCACTTTCTTGCCGGCGAACTTCTCGAGGCTAACGGTTGCGTTGTCAAAGAAAGTCCATGAGAAAGATGCGGGGGCGGTAGCCTCGCAAACGTCTTCCCATACCGATGAGTTCTCTTCTTTGGCAACTACGTAGGCATAGCCCGCGAAGTCTTCAACACTAATCATAGCGTTGTTAACTTTGTAGTTATTGAAGGCGTTCTTGAAATCGAGCGTAACGTCGTGATATTCGGTAAGGTCGATTACGGGCGATATTGCTATGGCCTCAGCAACATTTATTTTTGAGCTTATAAAGGCAGAGCCTTTCAGGCCATATGTGTTATCGTGCTTCCAAACCTCGAGGCTCGCGGGATTGCTGAATGAGAAGTCTGCACCGAGGCTCGAGCTATAAAGTGCAACCGGTGCATCCGGGTCATATACCGTAAGGGTATATACAGCGGGAGTAGCATAGTACTTCGGGTCGGAAGCGGCTATTTTTGCAGTGACATTGGCTGTACCGGTAATGCCTGATGTTAGAGTCATTTCGCCGGTGGCGGAGTCGACGCTGAGCAGGGATTCGTTGTCGGAGGTATATTCTACTATGGCATCTTCCGGCTTGCTGAGTGCGGGTGCCGTGAAAGTTTCGCCGAGAGCCAGTGTATTGCTTTCGGGTGCCCATGTCAGAGTGGTTTCCTCTTTGTCGGGAGCGGGAGCGTCCGGAGTAGCGTAATATAAGATTTTGCTGACTTGAACGAGACCGTTGGAAGAGCCTTTTGCGCAATCAAATACTAAACGATAATAGAGATTTCCGGTCGGGTTGTTCAATGCCAAGGTAAGTTCACCTTTTGCTTTGCTGGTGGCTGCTATTTCTTCTGTAATTGTTGAAAAGTTTTGGGTTGCAGAAGACTGAAGCTTTATTGAGTTAACGCTTGTGGCTGTTATGGCATCGATGGTTACAATTACCTTGCTGACCTTTTCGGGCGCTGCAAATGCCGTTGTTATAGATGCGACAGATGCGTTATTTTTGCTTCCGCATTTGATATAATCCCAGCCTTTGTTGTTATTGTTGAAATTTGTGATTGTCCATGAATAACCATCACATATAGTTGTCCATGTATCTGTATAACTTGAAACTCCCTTTTGGAAATTTGTTTTTTTGAATTCGCAGGTGTAGGCGAGCGTTTCCTCTGCAACGGAGGCAAACGTGGTCGCGACTACCGCGAAGAGTGAAAGTAGAAGTTTTTTCATTTTTTTGTGATTATGTTGTGTTTGTTTATTAGTAATATTATTGTGGTTTTTGTATAAGATGCGCAAAGGTAGTGACAAAAACTACCCCCCCCAAATTTTTAACACTTGTTAACATTGTGATTGATTTTTATTTGCGTATGTCGGATTGTTTCCTTATTTTTGTGCAAAAATTCATCAAATTAATTTTAATACCACATGAAAAAAGTATCAGTCTTGTCTGCTGCCATGCTTGCTCTTTGGGGGCTTGTCATGCCGGCTATGGCATCAGAACCCGCGGTGACGCTGAGTTTTACCCGCACGGGCAGCTCGGCCGGCGATGTGGCGGTTGCAGTGAGCGGCGTTGAGTCGGCCACTGCCTCGATGACCTCAGTGTCGCACTCGCTCAAGGGCCTTGGCAACGCGGCGATTATCTGTCCCGACGTGAACGGCAACACGTCGCCCACCATCAACATGAGCTTCAGCATCAGCGGCCTGCCCGCCGACTTTAAGTTCAACACCGTGGGACTCCACATTCATGCGCTCAATGCCTCGGGCGCCTATCAGATGTCGGCCGACGGCGTAAACCGCAAGTATAACGTTGAAGTAGACGTGAACGATGACGAATTCGCGTTTTATAACGATATCGACATCGCTGCCGGAGTGACCGACTCCCACAAGGTGTGGGATGCAGCCTCGGAGTCGGCGTTTAATGCCACCGAGCCCCTCGACATCACCCTGCAGATAACCAAGGGCAGCGAGAATAAGGGCTGCTTTTTCGGCCTGGAGAGCATAACGCTGAGCTACGTTGACGGCAGCGTGACTCCCGACCCCGACCCGCAGCCCGACCCCGATCCCGATCCCATCGACCCCACCGGCGCCAAGGTTTACACCATCAAATGGAAAAACAACACCCAGAGCTATATGACCGAGCAGGCCGACGGCACGATAGCCATAGGCGACTATGCTACGTCGAACAAGGTGTTCTGGCAGTTTATCCCCACCGGCAAGGATAATTGCTTCTATATCCGCAACACTGCCACGGGGAATTACATAGGGTCGTGCAACATGACTCCGTCGTCGAACTCGCGCGTGCAGATGAGCGCCACTCCGGTTGAATACTACGTGCACCTGTCGGCCTCGACCGACGGCGAGAACGCGGGGTGCTACTGGCTTTCGTCGACCGACTGCGCCAACTATAACTCCGAAACCTCATCGGCCCGCTGCCTGAACAAGGACGGCGCCTCGAGCTATATCATCACCTGGACTACCGCGGTTGCCAACAAGGGTTCGTACTGGACCCTCACCGAAACCGACGACCTCTATGAGGTGAAGCCGTTCACCTCGTCGGCCCAGGTGGGGGCTCCGCTGGCCACTTATCATATCGTCAACCCCGACGGCAAGGCCTACGACGCCTCGGGCGCATGGGTTGACTTCAACGTAACCTCCCGCTCGCAGCAATGGTATTTCGTGGGCAGCTCGAATGCCGACGGCGGCTACCGGATTGTCAGCGTGGTCGACGACGCTCCGCTCAACTCCGGCACGGCCTACACGGTAGCGGGCACCGACGGCTCCGCTCCCTATCACTTCACCGACCCTCAGGGCCACCTGCTCGACCTTGCCGGCACGGCCGACTTCACTTTCGTGGGCGCCCGCAGCATCTTTGCGCTCAGCAACCGCATCTACAAGATGCCCTGCGGCAGCACCGGCAGCGTGTATATCCGCAAGGTTTCGGTGGGCGATGACTATAAGTATCCCATGGGCACCTATGGCAACAAGCGAATCACCTATTCGTCGGCCTCGCTCCCCACTAACAAGTATGTGATGCAGACGCGCGACGCCGCCACGGTGGCTCCCGGCAGCGAGCAGGCCATATCGGTGAGCCTCAACCGCCTGCCCGGCGACTACAAGGTGTATCTCTACTTCGACTGGGACCGCGACGGCTACTTCGAGGCCCGGCATGAGCTCACGTTTACCGAAAAAGAGCTCGAAACCGCATTTACGGTGCCCTCCGAGGCCGAAACGGGCCAGACCCGCATGCGCATCAGAGTGACCGACAACGGCATGGCCGGCCCCGACGACGAGACTCACGGCGAGGTGCTTGACCTGATGCTCAACGTTGCCGCCGAGGCCGCCGAGGCAGTGGCTCCCGCCGTGAAGGTCAACGACCCCAACCGCGGCTCGGCCACCTGGGCCGACGGCAAGGCTTCGGCCACCGCCAAGGGCAACGCCACCTTCCTGTACTGGAGCGAGGGCTACCGCATAGTGTCGGTAAGCGCCGAAACCGATGCCCCCGCATCGGCCCGGCCCCGCACCCTCACGGCCTTCTTCGCCCCCAACACCCAGGAGATGGACGGCATTGACGAGCTTATCCTCTCTACCGCCGACCAAAAGGCCGAAATCCGCTACGACGGGGTGGAAATCAGCGTCGTGGCCAGCTCCGACGTGCAGGCCATAGTGGTGTTTGCCACCAACGGCAGCAAAGTGGCCGGCACTAAGGGCTCAACCCTCTCTACCGCCGCAATCGCCCCCGGCATATATATCGTCAAGGCCATCACCGCCAACGGCGTAGCTTCAGCAAAACTTAAAATCTAATCTCCCATCAGAAACCAATCATGAACAGCAAGATATTTTTCAGCACAATCGGTGCTCTCTCGGCAATAGCAGCTCCGGCCATGGCTCAGGAAGGAGCCGCCGGAGGCAACGGACGCCCCAACATCATATATATAATGTGTGACGACATGGGCTACGGCGACCTCGGCTGCTATGGCCAGCAGCTCATAGCCACCCCCAACATCGACCGCCTGGCCTCGCAGGGCATGCTCTTCACCCAGGCATATGCCGGCAGCCCCGTTTCGGCTCCCTCGCGCGCCACTTTCATGACCGGCCAGCACAGCGGCCACACCCACGTGCGCGGCAACAAGGAATACTGGAACGGCACCGACCGGGTATATCCCGAATACAACGGCCTGACGGAATATAGCGTAGTAGGCCAGGAGCCCTATACCACCGAACACGTGATTATTCCCGAGATATTCAAGGACAACGGCTACACCACCGGCATGTTCGGCAAGTGGGCCGGCGGCTACGAGGGCTCGCGCTCCACTCCCGAAAAGCGCGGCATCGACGAATACTACGGCTACCTCTGCCAATTCCAGGCCCACCTGTATTATCCCAACTTCCTCAATGAGTACAGCAAATCGGCCGGCGACACCGAAACCCACCGCGTCACCCTGGAGCAGAACGTGCAGCACGATATGTATGGCGCCGACTATCTCAACCGCGCCCAGTACTCGGCCGACATGATTCACCAGAAGGCCCTGAACTGGATTGACAGGCAGACGGCCGACCAGCCGTTTCTCGGCATCTTCACCTACACGCTGCCCCACGCCGAGCTGCTGCAGCCCGACGACGAGATTCTCCAGGCCTATAAAGATAAATTCTGCGAGTGCGAGGAGCGCTCGTTCGGCGGCAACCAGGGGAGCCGCTACAACCCCACGCCGATTGCCCACGCCCAGTTTGCCGGCATGATTACGCGCCTTGACCAGCAGGTGGGCGAAATCATGGCCAAGCTCGAGGAAAAGGGGCTTGCCGACAATACCGTGCTGATATTCACCTCCGACAACGGCCCCCACGAAGAGGGGGGCGCCGACCCCAACTTCTTCAACCGCGACGGCCTCCTGCGCGGCACCAAGCGCTCAACCACCGAGGGGGGCATACGCATTCCCTTCATAGTGCGCTGGCCCGGCAAGATTCAGCCCGGATCGACTTCCGACCATCAGTTTGCATTCTATGACCTCATGGCCACCTTCTGCGACATTGCCGGAATCGAGAACTACGTGGAGCGCTATCGCAACAAGGAGCTTGAAAACGACTACTTCGACGGCATATCGATTTATCCGACCCTCACGGGCGAGGGCACCCAGGAGTGTCACGACGCCCTCTACTGGGAGTTTCATGAAACCAACATGCTCGGCGTGCGCAAGGGCAACTGGAAGCTGGTGGTGCGCGCCGGCGTGTGCGAGCTCTACGACCTGGCCACCGACCTTCATGAAGACAATAATCTCGCTTCGAAATATCCCGAAATCGTCGACGAGCTGAAGGCCGTTATCCACCGCGAGCACACGGCGCCCGCCGTGAGCATGTTTAACCTCACCATTCCCCAATAATGCTGAGCAGTATAACCGGATATTTTCCGAATCTGACAGAAATGCAGCGCCTTCAGTTTGAGGCGCTGCAATCTCTTTATGCCGGGCTGAATGCCAAGGTGAACGTGATTTCGCGCAAGGATATCGGTAATCTCTACGTCAACCACGTGCTTCACTCGCTGGCTATAAGCAAGTTCATCACTCCGGCCGCAGGCACCCGGTTTATTGACCTGGGGTGCGGCGGCGGTTTTCCCGGCATTCCGCTGGCCATCATGTGGCCGCAGTGCGGGTTTCATCTCATCGACCGGGTGGGCAAGAAGGTGAAGGTGGCGCAGACGGTGGCCGAATCGGTGGGGCTGACCAACGTCACGTTTCAGCACGGCGACTCGGGCGAGTGCCGCCAGAGGGTAGACTATGTGGTGTCGCGCGCGGTGATGCCGCTGCCCGACCTGGTCAAGGCCTCGCGCCATCTCATCGCACCCCGCGGGCGCAACCGTCTGCCCAACGGAATAATCTGCCTGAAGGGGGGCGACCTTGCCGCCGAAATCGCGGCCACGGGGCGCGAGGTGCTCGACGTGCCGCTGTCTGACTACTTTACCGAAGACTATTTTTCAACGAAATATCTGCTGTATCTTCCGCTATGAAGCCTGCAATACTCACAGTGGCGCTGCTCATCCTCGCCAACGTGTTCATGACCTTTGCCTGGTATGGCCACCTGAAGCTGCAAAGCATTGGAGTCTCTTCCAACTGGCCGCTATTCGTCATCATTCTCTTTTCGTGGGGCATCGCCCTGGCCGAATACTGCCTGCAGGTTCCGGCCAACCGCATAGGGTTCGACCAGAACGGCGGCCCGTTCTCGCTGATTCAGCTGAAGGTGATGCAGGAGGTAATCACGCTGGTTATCTTCATGATTTTCACCATAGTGATGTTCAAGGGCACGCACTTTTCCCGCAATCATCTCATTTCGTTCCTGTTGCTGATAGGAGCCGTTTATTTCGCATTCAAAAAGTGACATGAAAATAGTTAAGTTTCAGTTCAATATGTTTGGCGAGAACTGCTACGTGGTGTGGTCGCCCGAGAGCCGCGAGTGCATGATAGTTGACCCCGGCATGATTTCCGATGCCGAAAATGAGGCTATCGACTCATTCATTGCCCGCGAGGGGCTCACGGTGAAATATCTGGTTAACACCCACCTGCACCTCGACCACTGCTTCGGCAACTCCCACGTGAGCGCCGCCTACGGAGTGAAGACCCACGCCCATCCGGCCGACGCTCCGCTCGGGCGCGGACTGAGGGCCCAGGCGCGCATGTTCGGAGTGGATAGTCCGGCCCTTGCCGACCTGACCGACATAGAGCCGCTGACCGACGGCACGGTGCTGACCCTCGGCCGGGAGCGCGTGGAGGTGATTCACGTGCCCGGCCATTCGCCCGGCGGCATAGCGCTCTATGCGCCGGCCGACGGGTGGGTGATTTCGGGCGATTCGCTCTTTCGCGGCAGCATAGGGCGCACCGACCTGACCGGCGGAGATTACGGTGAGCTGATACGCTCCGTCACCGACCGGCTGCTGACCCTCCCCGACGCCACCCGGGTGCTTCCGGGCCACGGCGGGTTCACCACAGTGGCCGATGAAAAGGCGTCGAACCCATATCTGTGAACACCCGTATGCCGACAAAATCATTTGCAGCCGCCATGCTTTCGCTCGCGGCGGCGCTGACGGCCGCGGGGCGCGAGGCTGCGGCGCCTGACTCTACCGCCACTCAGCTGCGCGAGGTGGTGGTGACCGGCAGCGGCGCCCCGGTCAGGCAGGAGCTGCTCCCCTACACCGTTTCGGTGATAGACAGCGGGCGGCTTGAGGCCACGGGCCAGACTCAGGTGCTATCGGCCATATCGGACATGGTGCCGAGCCTGTTCGTGACCGAGCGGGGCATATTCGGCTTCGGAGTGAGCAACGGCGGCTCGGGCCATATAAAGCTGCGCGGGGTGGGGGGCGACAGGGCCAGCGCCGTGCTGATGATGGTTGACGGCCAGCCGCAGTTTGCCGGAATCTATTCCCATCATATCGCCGACTTCTATGCCACCGGTTACGTTGAGCGGGTGGAGGTGCTCCGCGGCCCCGGCTCGGTGCTCTACGGCTCGAACGCCATGGCCGGCACCATCAACGTGATAACGAAAAAAGCGCGCCGCAGCGGGGTGCGCACCTCCCTGACGTCGCAATTCGGCTCGTATAACACGTGGCTGTCGTCGCTGACCAACACCATGCGCTTCGGCCGCTTCTCGTCGCTGCTCTCGGCTTCGTATAACCGCACCGACGGCAACGTGCGAAACTTCGATTTCCGTCAGGCCGACGGCTACGTGAAGCTGGGCTATGACCTGACGGAAAGCTGGACGGCCACCGCCGACTACACCATAATGCACTTCAACGGCAATGACCCGATATATCCGAGGCTGTCGAACCCGGAGTCGACCGACGTTTACCGCCAGGATATCACCCGCGGCGAGGCCTCGCTGAGCGCCGCCAATAACTATGGGTCAACGTCGGGGCTCGTGCGCGCATATTTCAGCTACGGCAATCACTTCGTTGACGATCCGAATCATTTTCACAGCAAGGACAACCGCCTGGGATTGATGCTTTATCAGAATTTTTCGCCCTGGAAGGGCGGGGCGGCCACGGTGGGGTTTGATTTCGACTCATATTCGGGCGAGATTCCCATGTCGGGCGGCCGGCCGGTTTCCGACGCCAATCCGGGCGCCATGACCCGCAAGACCATAGTGGAATATTCGCCCTACGCAGCCCTGTCGCAGTCGGTGGCCGGCGGATTGCTTACGGTCAATGCCGGCCTGCGCATGGCCAACAGCGATAAATTCCGCACCCGGTGGGTGCCGCAGCTGGGCTTTGCCGTGAATCCGCGCGGCGGCTTCACCATCAAGGGCAATCTTGCCATGGGGTATCGGAATCCGTCGTTTCGCGAGCTGTATCT
>CAYUFQ010000031.1:0-2044 GCA_964444045.1 uncultured Bacteroides sp. | reverse complement strand
ATCCCGAAAGGATGATGAACTATGAACTCTCGGTGAGCAAGCACTTTTCGCGCTATCTGACGGTTGAACTCACGGGCTATTACAGCCGCGGCTTCGACATGATCCAGACTGTTGACCAGAAAAACGTCAACACCGGCAGGTTTGTCAACAAAGGCATCGAACTGTCGGCCGGCAGCCGTCCGCTCCGGAATCTGCGCCTCTATGCCACCTACAGCTATCTCCACACCTCGCTGACCAACCTCGTCGGCGCGCCCGAAAATCAATATTATATCGGCGCCGAGCTGACGCTGTGGAGCCGGCTCAACATCGCCGCCGACCTGAAGGGCATCGCCGGCCTTTACGTGGCCGATGACGTGAGGCGGCAGAACTACGCGCTGCTCAATATGAAGCTTAACTTCGAGATTTGCAGATACGTGGCCATATTCGCGCGGCTCGAAAACCTCACCGATGCCCGCTACGTGATAAACCGCGGCTACGACATGCCGGGATTCACCGCCCTGGGCGGTTTCACCCTGTCGCTCTAAGCATTTGCAAATTGGCTTTTTTTGCTTAACTTTGCAGACAGTTATGGAATCAATCAGGCAACTCTATAAAATCGGTTACGGGCCCAGCAGCTCGCACACCATGGGCCCGCGCAACGCGGCCAAGGCTTTCGCCCGGCAACACTCTGATGCCGCGCGCTTTCAAGTGACGCTCTACGGCTCGCTTGCCGCCACAGGCAAGGGCCACCTCACCGACCAGGCCATCGAGAGCGTGCTCGGCAAGGTGGCTCCGGTGGAGATTCTGTGGGAACCCGACATATTTTTGCCGTTCCACCCCAACGGCATGTGCTTCAGGGCGTTCGATTCCGAAGGCCATCTGATTGAGGAGCTGACCCAATATTCGGTGGGCGGCGGCGACGTGGTGGCCGAAGGCGAGGCGCGACGGGGCCACGAGCAGGTGTATGACATGACCACCATAGGCGACATACTGAAATGGTGCGACACCACCGGCCATAGCTTCTGGGAGTACGTCAACAAATGCGAGGATGCCTCGATATGGGAATACCTGAAAAAAGTGTGGGACGTGATGAAGGCGGCCGTTGAGCGCGGCATCGAGAACGAGGGAGTGCTTCCCGGCGGACTCGGAGTGGCGCGCAAGGCCACGAGCTACTATATGCACGCGTCGGGCTATAACGCGTCGCTCAAATCGCGAGGGCTGGTCTATGCCTATGCGCTCGGGGTGAGCGAGGAAAATGCCGCCGGCGGCAAAATCGTTACCGCGCCCACGTGCGGCTCATGCGGCGTGCTTCCGGCCGTGCTCTATCATCTCCACACCTCCAAGGGCTTCAGCGAGCAGCGCATACTCAAGGCGTTGGCCACTGCGGGCCTGTTTGGCAACGTGGTGAAACACAATGCCTCGGTGAGCGGCGCCGAAGTGGGGTGCCAGGGCGAGGTGGGAGTGGCCTGCGCAATGGCGGCCGCAGCTGCCAGCCAGCTATTCGGCGGCACTCCGCGCCAGGTTGAATATTCCGCCGAAATGGGGCTTGAACACCACCTGGGGCTGACGTGCGACCCCGTGTGCGGCCTGGTGCAGATTCCCTGCATAGAGCGCAACGCCTATGCGGCCGCCCGCGCGCTCGACGCCAACCTGTATTCGGCCTTTTCCGACGGCCGCCACTCGGTGAGCTTTGACCGCATAGTGGAAGTGATGAAACAGACCGGCCACGACCTGCCTTCAATCTACAAGGAAACGTCGAAGGGGGGCCTTGCCACCATACAGTGATAGGCCGATTTGGTGAATCGGCATGAAAGTTGTAACTTTGCAGTTGAGATATAACCAAGATTTATGGATAGAGAAGTAAGAGTGAGATTCGCTCCGTCGCCCACGGGGCCGCTCCACATAGGCGGTGTGCGCACCGCGCTATATAACTACCTGTTTGCACGCCAGCATGGCGGCAAAATGATTCTGCGAATCGAAGACACTGACTCGCAGCGTTTCGTTCCCAGAGCCGAGGCCTATATCAACGAGGCATTGCACTGGCTCGGCATTGAAATCGACGAGG
>CAYUFQ010000030.1:0-12880 GCA_964444045.1 uncultured Bacteroides sp. | reverse complement strand
TTAAACAAAAAAATCCCTGAAATATTTGGATTTTAACATAGAATACGTGAGAGTCATTATCAGTTGCCCGTTCCCACTCGTTGAGGCTCTCGCATTGCCTATCACTGTTGGAACAGGCAACGATGCAGAGGCCTCACGCAAATATGCACATATATCACACCAACGGCACTCGTGTGCGGTATGGTGTGGCTATAGGTATATACATATCCACATAAGTCATCTACCGTTGCCACATCCTTGACAGTGATACGAAATTTGCGAGATTCCAACGAGTCAAGAAAGAGCGCGGATAAACGCTTTCTAAAATGTCAATGCGTCCGCCCTCATAGCCCCCAAAGAGCCTCTGCAAGCGTTACGCGAGCGCAAATATATGAAAACTTCTTCAAATAGCCATACAATGAAGTGTTTTGCATGAAATTATATTTGAAAATTCGCTAAGATTATGTATATTTGCGGGCAAAAGGATTATTATTTATTTGACTGATGTGTACAAAAAACGAGTGCATAAATCGCTTGACTGAAGCCGCTCCATATATTCGCTCTGAATTTGGTGTGGACTCCTTGCGGCTTTTTGGTTCAGTGGCTCGAGGTGACAATCGGCCTGACAGCGATGTGGATATTTTCGTGGAGATGCCGCCTAAGATAGTTTTGATAAGCAATCTGAAGGACTATCTTGAATCGCTTCTTAAAACGTCGGTAGACCTTGTGCGTCGTCATTCAAATATGTCATCGAAGTTTATCTCCACAATTTCACGAGATGCAATCACGATTCTCTGAGGAAGACTGTGAAAACATTCTTCTTACACTTGAAAACATTTCAAATACGTTAACTAAGCTGACGCAATGGAACGAAAATGTTTCATGTGTCGAAGATTATACCGGGTCGCAGTTCGGGATGCAACTTCTCGCTGCAAATTGTACGTTGCTAACGGCTATCGGAGAAGGTATTAACAGGTGTAACCGAATAATCCCCGGTTTTTTATCCGAGAATTTTCCTGAAATTCCGTGGCGGGCTGTTGTTGGCATGCGCAACCATATCGCTCATGGTTACTTTGAGCTTGATGCAGAGGTCATATATGAAACGGTAAAAAACGATGTTTTCTCTCTGAATAACGCTATAAGCCGTGCAATCGGTTTGTTGAAATCATAATGGCTCAATAGGGATGTGTAGTCATGTGGTTTCGCGTTAAAAATGTGTAAATGTGTGGGAAATTGCGGAGAAAAGCGTAAATTTGCACGTTGATAATTATCGCTGCTAAGGAATGAAAGGAATTTTTTCGAGATTCGTCATACTTGCGCTGGCAGGTTCCGTCGTGGGCCTGTCGGCATGTAACTCTTCTGTGGAAGAGGAGATTGAGTCGATTTCAAAGACGTCGTCGAGCACTTTGGTCAAGAGTTTTGCGCTGCGGCCTAACTCAAAAGTGATGGCACATCTTGATTCGGTGTTTTTCAGCATCGATCAGGTGAGAGGCGAGATATTCAATGCCGATTCGCTGCCGTGGGGCACTGACGTGCGCAAGCTGGTGGTGAATATCGACATTCCGTATGCCGGTTCGGTTGAGCTGATTATGCCGAAGCTATCTGACGGCACCGACACCATAATCGACCTGATGCAGACCAGCGGCGACTCCATCAACTTCTCTCACGGGAGGGTGTGGCTTCGCGTAGGCTCGGAAAATGCTGAATATGAGCGCATCTATTCGGTGAAGGTCAATGTGCATCAATGTCATGCCGACTCGCTGCAGTGGAGTACCGAAAAGCGCACTCTGCCGGGCAGCCTGCAGGCGCCGCTGGCTCAGCGCGCCGTTGAACTCAATGGCAAATATTACTCTCTGATGCAGAATGCATCGGAGATTCAGATATCAACGTCGGCCAACCCCGACGCGGATTCGTGGGAAACCGCTTCCGTCGGCACTCTGCCGGCCGACACCCGGGTGAGCAGCCTTACGGCCTCGGCCGACGCGCTCTACGTCATGAGCGAGTCGGGCAGCGTGTATAGCTCGGCCGACGGACAGGCATGGCAGCCGGTTCAGAGCGGCTGGAGCCACATCTACGGCGCCATCGGGTCGGAACTGGTGGGCGTGCAGGGTTCGCAGTGGGTCACCTATCCGGGCGGGCTGAGCGGCGACATAGCCCCCGACATGCCGGTGAGCGGCACTTCGCAGATGTGGAGCTACACCAACGAATGGGCGCTTGGTCCGCAGGCCATATTCGTTGGCGGACGCACGGCTTCGGGCGAGCTTTCGGGGCAGACCTGGGGCTTCGACGGGCAGAGCTGGATGCGGCTGAGCGGCCTTAACGGGCGCAAGTCGCTTCCCGAGGCCGAGGGCTACGTGCTCTTCCCCTACTTCACGTTCCGCACGAACGAAAAGACCTATTTCACCAATCGCCAGAGCGCCTGGTTCGCTCTCGGCGGCCTGAAGGCCGACGGGACGATGCAGGGTGATGTTTACGTGTCGCTCGACAACGGCCTGAACTGGCTGCGGGGCGTGCAGGGTGTGCAGCTGCCCGGGGAGATTGCTCCGCGCTACGGGGCATCGGTGCTGCTGGTTGAAAAGACCTTCAGCTCGCGTGCGGTCAAGCCTATAACCGAATGGGATGCCCCTTACGTGCACCTTTATGGCGGCTATGACGGCTCGGGCAAACTATATGACCAGACCTGGATAGGAATAATCAACAGGCTAACGTTCAAGCCTCTGCAATAAACGAGAAAACCGAAATGCTTGCTCCGATAAAGCGCATAATGCTTATGGCCCTGACCGCTGCCTCGATTATGGCGGCCGGGGGGACGCATGCGGTTGCGCAGGAGGCCACATATAAGTTCGACCTCGGGGCAGCTCTCGGCATGAGCGGCTATCTGGGCGACGTGAACCAGGCGTCGCTTTACAAAAATCCCGGTTTTGCCGGCCAGATATCGTTCCGCTACATAGCCGATACGCGTTGGGCCGTGCGCGGCGTTTTCACCACAGCCGGCCTGAAGGGCAACTCGGCGCAATTCTCAAACAAGTTTCCCGACATGGCTGACTATGACTTCACCTCGCAGATTTACGACCTCGGCGCCAGGGTGGAGTTCAACTTCCTGCCCTACGGCATCGGCGAGACCTTCAAGAAACTGAAGCGATGGACTCCGTATATGGCCGTGGGTGCCGGCGTGTGCATGTCGGCCGTCGACGGCGGCACGTGGGCATCGATGAGCATTCCCATGTCGGTCGGCGTGAAGTTCAAGCTGCAGGAGCGCCTTAACCTCTGGGGCGAATTCACCATGGCCAAGACTCTGGGCGACCACCTCGACGGCTCCCTCTCCGACCTGCAGGGCATCAGGAGTTCCTTCGCCAAAAATACCGACTGGTATTCAACCATAACCATAGGCATTTCATATGAATTCGGCAAGCGTTGCGAAACCTGCCATTACCAAGACTGACAAGAAATGAGCCTCAACGACAAAATAAAACAGATTGACCTCAAACGCCTGCCCCGGCACGTGGCGATAATCATGGACGGCAACGGCCGCTGGGCCAGGCAGCGCGGTCTTGACCGGTCGGAAGGGCACGTGCGGGGCGTCGACACCGTGCGCACCATCACTGAGATTGCCTCAGAGCTCGGTGTGGAGTATCTGACGCTCTACACCTTCTCGACCGAAAACTGGAACCGTCCGAAGGCGGAGGTGGATGCCCTGATGACTCTGGTCGGAGTTGCCATTGCGCGCGAAACCCCCGACCTGATCAAGAACAACGTGCGCTTGACCATCATGGGCGACCTTGACCGCCTGCCGGCCGAAACCCTGGAGTGTCTGCGCGGCTGCATGGCCGACACGGCCCACTGCACCGGCCTCGTGCTCAATCTGGCCATAAGCTATTCCAGCCGCTGGGAAATCACCGAGGCCGCGCGCAAGATAGCCCGCCGCGTAGCCGCCGGCGAGCTTAACCCCGAAGAGGTAACCGATCAGACCATGGCCGAAAGCATGGCCGACCCCACCCTGCCCGACCCCGACCTGCTCATACGCACCGGCGGCGACTTCAGAATATCCAACTACCTGCTGTGGCAACTCGCATACAGCGAGCTATACTTCTCGCCTCTGTTCTGGCCCGACTTCGGTAAGGAGGAGTTTGCCGACGCCATACTCACCTATCAGCATCGCCAGCGCCGCTTCGGCCTCACGGGCGACCAAGTCTCCGACCCATCAAAATGATTCTACCCAACGCTTTAACGTCACATATGCGCTTATCCAATCCGCTCCGTTCGCTCGCCGCAGCCGCGGCGGTGGTTCTGGCAGTATCGGCCGCTCCGGCTCAGTCAGTGCAGCCGGCCGACACCGTGACCAACCCCAAGGTAATATACACGGCAGTGCCCCGCACCTACACCATTGCAGGAATCGAGGTCAGCGGCGCCCCGAATTTCAACCCCGACGTAGTCAGAGATTACGGCGGCCTGCGTGTTGGCGACCGCGTGGAGATTCCCGGCAGCGAAATCACCGAAGTGGCCAAACGGCTTATGAAACAAGGCCTCTTCTCCACGGTTAAAATCAAGGTGGATAAAACCGTAGGCAATCGGGTGTGGCTGGTTTACGACCTGCGTCAGCAGCCGCGCATACGCGAGGTGGAATACTACGGCATGAAGAAAAACGAGCGCGACGACATTCAGCAGAAACTTCATCTCGCTCCCGGCAATCAGATTACGCCCAACATCATTGACCGCATCATCGAAACCATCAAGGAATACTATAAGGAGAAGGGCTTCAACAACGCTCAGGTGAGGGTGGATCTGGCCGATGCGCTCGATGCCCCCAACGAGCAGATTGTGCACATCAACGTTGACCGCAACAACAAGGTGAAAGTCAACTCAATCAATTTCACCGGCAACACCGTGTTCACCGACCGCCAGCTGCGCAACACGATGAAGAAAACCAACATCAACAAAGACCTCATAAAGCTCTTCAGCCAAAAGAAGTTTACCGAGGCCGACTTCGAGGCCGACCTTGAGCGCATTCTCGAGAAATACAATGAGCACGGCTATCGCGATGCCATAATAGTGGCCGACAGCGTGGTGCCCAATCCCAACGGCAAGGTCGACGTGTACATCACCCTCGACGAAGGCCGGCAATACTATCTGCGTTCAATCAGCTGGGTGGGCAACACGGTTTATCCGAGCGACCGCCTGCAGCAATGGCTCGATATCGAACCCAACGGCGTCTACAACGAAAAACTGCTGAAAAAACGCCTCACCGACGACGAAGACGCCGTCGGTACAGCTTATTACAACAACGGCTATATCTTCTCGCAGATTATACCCACCGAACGCACCATCGAGGGCGACTCCATCGACCTGGAACTGCAGGTGATCGAAGGCCCGCAGGCCCGCATCAATGCCGTGAACATCAACGGCAACGACCGGCTGTATGAAAAGGTTGTGCGCCGCGAGCTCCGCACCCGTCCGGGCGACCTCTTCAGCCGCGACGCCCTGATGCGCTCCATGCGCGAAATAGCCCAGATGGGCCATTTTGACCCTGAGAGCGTGCAGCCCGACGTGGCGCCAAATCAGGAAGACGGCACGGTCGACATCAACTGGAATCTGACCTCGAAGGCCAATGACCAGATTGAGCTTTCGCTCGGTTGGGGTCAGACCGGTCTTATCGGCAAGGTGGGCCTCAAGTTCACCAACTTCTCGATCAAGAACCTGTTCAATCCGTCATCTTACAAAGGGCTCATTCCGCAGGGCGACGGCCAGACCTTCTCGCTGAGCGTGCAGACCAACGCCCGCTACTATCAGGCCTATCAGGTGAGCTTCCTCGACCCCTGGTTCGGCGGCAAGCGCCCCAACTCATTCTCCGTCACCGGCTACTATTCGCGCCAGACCGGCATCTCGTCGAGCTTCTACAACAAGAACTATCTCAACAACATGTATAACTATGGCTACGGCTATGGTTATGGCTACGGTTACGGCTCGAACTACTACAACAACGGCTATTCGTATCAAGACGCCTACGACCCCAACAAGGTGCTTCAGATGGCCGGCGTGACTGTGGGCTTCGGCAAGCGACTCAGCTGGCCCGACGACTACTTTACGTTCAATGCCGACCTGACCTACAACTTCTATTCGCTCAAGAACTGGGAATACCTCTATTACATGAAGAACGGCAAGTCGAACTCGCTGGTGCTTGGCCTCACTCTCGGCCGCTCCAACATCGACAATCCGCTCTACACCCGCAATGGCTCCACGTTCTCAATCAACGCGCAGATTACTCCGCCCGCCTCGCTCTTCATGCCGGGCCGCAACTGGAAGGCTCTGGCCAACGACGAATCGGAGAAGGCCGTGGCCGAGCGCTACAAGTGGATTGAATACTGGAAGATACGCTTCCACTCGCGCACCTACACCCCCCTGACCGATGCTCAGACCTACACCCCCGTGCTGATGACGCGCGCCGATTTCGGCCTCATCGGGTCATGGAACAAATATCTCAAAACCCCCTTCGAAACCTTCTACGTGGGCGGCGACGGCATGAGCGGCTCCTACACCTACGCCACCGAAACGATTGCCTTGCGCGGTTACGACAACGGTTCATTCACCCCCTATGGTCGCGAGGGCTATGCCTACACCCGCTTCGGCGTGGAGCTCCACTTCCCCTTCCTGCTGCAACCCACCACGACCATCTACGGCCTCCTATTCGCCGAGGCCGGCAATGCATGGTCGTCGGTAAGCGATTTTAATCCCTTCGACGTGAAACGCTCGGCCGGTGCCGGCCTGCGCGTGTTCCTCCCCATGGTCGGCCTGCTCGGTATCGACTGGGGCTACGGCTTCGACAAAGACGCCTACGGCAACCGCGGCGGCTCTCACTTCCACTTCATCCTCGGCCAGGAATTCTAAACCTTTTGACGATTGACTTGTCTATATAATTAAATGACTAAAGAACCTGTGAATATGATGAAAAGAGTAATGATGCTGCTTGCGGTGGCCGTGGGATTCGCCTTTGCCGCATCCGCGCAGAAATATGCGCTCGTGGATATGGAATATATCCTCAAGAACTATCCTCAGTATGAAATGGCCAACGAGCAGCTCAACCAGCTGTCGCAGCGCTGGCAGCGCGAGGTCGAGACCAAGAGCGCCGAGGCCGAACAGCTCTACAAGAATTATCAGAGCGAGCTCGTGTTCATGACCGACGAGCAGAAAAAGGCCAAGGAGCAGGAAATCGTCAATGCCGAAAAGGCCGCAACCGACCTGAAGTATAAGTATTTCGGCCCGGAAGGCGAACTTTATGCCAAGCGCCAGAGCCTTATGGAGCCGATTCAAGACGAAATATACAACGCCATCAAGAAAATTGCCGAAGAAAAAGGCTATCAGACGGTGTTTGACCGCGCATCGTCGGCCAACATCATCTATGCCTCGCCCCGAATCGACATATCAAACGAGGTGCTCGACCGTCTCGGCTACTCCAAGTGAAATTAAATCAATAAAATAACAAACATCAAAAAACGTAAAAGAAAAGCTATGTTCAAGAAACTTCTTTTGGCCATCGCCATCGCAATTCCCGCCGTTACTTTCGCTCAGGGCAAATTCGGCGTAGTCGACCTACAGTCTCTCATGCCCCTTATGCCTGAGTATAAGACTGCCGAGCAGCAGTATGACAACGCTGCCAAGACCTATCAGGAAGAAAGCACCAAGCTGCAGGAAGAATTCTCGAAAAAGGAACAGGAATTTCAGGCTCTGCCCGCCGATACTCCCGACGCAATCAAGGAGCGCCGCCAGCAGGAGCTCATCGAGCTCTATCAGCGCATAGAGACCTTTGGCCAGAATGCCCAGCAGGACCTGGCCCGTCAGCAGCAGACCCTCATGGCACCCATTCAGGAGAAGCTCATCAACGCCGTCAAGGCCGTTGGCGCCGAACAGGGTTTCACCATGATTTTCCCTGACGGCATGAGTGTTTACACCGGCACCGACGTAATCAACGTCACCGATGCTGTCAAGTCAAAACTCGGCATCTGATTCCTTGCGGAAGCGGATGATTAAAACTCTCTTTGCGGCGCTGCTGTTCATGGCAGCGTCCGCATTTTCTGCCCGGGCAACGGATGGCGTGAGCTGTTCGTGGCTCGGCATCAGTTTGAACGACGGCACCGCCATGATGCTCAAGGCCGAGGGGCTGACCATACGCTTCGCGGCCGGCAGCCTCGTGGCCACCGATGCCGCCGGGCTCGACTATAGCTGCCCTCTCGCCGAGGTCGATGCGCTCTATTTTTCCGATGAAGATTCCGGCATGGGGGCGCTGCCCGTTGCCTCCGATGGTGAGAAGGTGACGCTATGGACCGTAGATGGCAAACCGTGCGGCTCCTACCCCTCCAGGGCCGAGGCCGCGTCGGCCTTGCCCGGAGGAATCTACGTAATCAAGAACGAATCGGGTCAATCCGACAAAATCAAGGTGAAAAGATGAGCCTTTCAAACAAACTGCTTCCGGTGCTTGCCGCGCTGGGTGGCATCGGTCTCACCACCCATGCGCGCACCCTCAATGTTGAGTTGGGCGGGAGTGTGACATATGTTTTCCCGGCTTCAGAGCTGGGGCGCATGCCTGTGGCCGACGGCAAGGAGATAACCGTCGGGTCCCGTGTGTTTGCTGTCGACGAGGTTTCGGCTATAACCGTGTGCGACACTCTCGAAGTTTCCGGCAACACGGTTGAGATAACCTATGGCGACTCGGGTGCCGCGGTCATTATTTCCGGCAACATAGCCGGCTACGTCGATGCCTCGGTAAGCGGCGCTCATGTGGTGATTGATCAGAGCGCCGGAGTTTCCGACTCTACGTGTGGCGAAATCACCTACCTGCTCAGCGGCGAGTCGGCCAACGGCAGCCTGACGCTCAACGGCAGCTACAAGGCCACGATTCAGCTCTGCGGCCTCTCGCTGACCAATGCCGGGGGCGGTGCGGCCCTGACAATCAACAACGGCAAACGCACAAAACTCAGCGCCAAGGCCGACACTGACAATACCCTTGCCGACACCCCGGGAGGAGTGCAGAAGGGGTGTGTTGACTGCAAGGGGCATCTCGAACTCCGCGGCAACGGCACTCTCAGCGTCAGCGGCAATTCGGCCCACGCCATCTTCGCAAAAGAATATATCGAGGTCAGGAATCTGACCGTCAACGTGATTCATGCGGCTAAGGACGGCCTTAACTGCAACCAGTATTTCGCCATGGAGAGCGGCTCGCTCAATATCGGCGACGTGGCCGACGACGGTGTGCAGGTGTCGTTTAAAGACTCTGCCGGCCGCGAAGACATCGACACCGGCAGCGCCAGCATTTCCGGCGGCACGATAACCGCTGCCGTGGGCGGCGTGGCTGCAAAAGGCATCAAGGCCGACGGCCGTATTGCCGTGAGCGGCGGCGAGCTGACGCTCACGGTCAGCGGTAACGGCAAGTACGATTCGGCATCGGCCTCGGCCAAGGCGTCGGCAGCCCTGTCGGCCGACTCCGACGTGGAAATCACCGGCGGAACGCTCACCCTCACCGCCACCGGCTCGGGCGGCAAGGGCATCAAGGCCGACGGCGCCTTCAACATTACGGCGGGCACTGTGGTAATCGCCACTTCGGGCGGCCTGTTCGCCTATTCCAACGGCTCGGAAAATCATAACTACACGGGGTCGACCGACCGCCTTAACTCATCGCTGCGCTCATCGCCCAAAGGCATCAAGGCCGACGGCGCTGTCAGCATCGACGGGGGCAGAATCTCCGTCACCACCACGGGCAACGGCGCCGAAGGCATCGAGAGCAAGAAAACGCTTACTATAAATGGCGGCGAGGTGTTCGTGCAGGCCTGCGACGACGCCATCAACTCGGCCTCACACATGTACGTCAACGGCGGCGACATCACCGCGATAGCCTCGGCCAACGACGGCCTTGACTCAAACGGCAACCTCTACATAGCCGGCGGCACCGTCATGGCCTTCGGGGCCGGAGCTCCCGAATGTGGCCTCGATGCCAACGAAGAAGAGGGCTACAAGGTTTACATCACCGGCGGCAGCGTGCTGGCCGTGGGCGGCAACAATTCCGTTCCGTCGTCGTCATCATCATCGGGCGCATCGCGCCAGGCCTATGCCACGGCAAACGTCACCGTTAAGGCCGGGCAGCAGGTGACGTTGAAAAACTCTGCCGGCGAGGAGATAGCCTCCTTCACCGTGCCCGCCGAATATAAAGGCAGCACCTCGGGCGGTGGCGGCCGCTTCGCGCCCATGAAGATGCCGCCTCCCCCACCCCCTCATGCCGCAGCTCCCCTCGCGGGCGCTCCCGGCGGATGGCCCGGCGGTCCGGGCGGCCAGCAGGGCGGCGGCTTCCTCATCTCCGTTCCCGCAATGACATCCGGCCAGTCATATACTCTCATCGTCGGCACATCCACGTCGACTCTCACTGCGAAATAAACCATTAAATCACATTATAAAAACATGTTTAAGAAACTGATTTTAGCAGTTGCGATTGCCCTGCCCGCATGCATGAGCGCGCAAAACAAGGTCGGCGTGGTCGACGACAAGGCAATCATGAACCTCATGCCTGAAATGGCCGCCGCCCAGCAGCAGCTCGATGCCGCATCGAAAACGTTTCAGGACGAGAACGTGAAACTCGAGGAAGAAATCAACCGCAAGATACAGGAGTATCAGACCCTGCCTGAATCCACTCCGGCCAGCATCCGCGAGCGCCGTCAGCAGGAGATTCAAGACCTCGACCAGCGCTTTCAGGCCTTCCTGCAGAATGCCGAGCAAGACCTGGCCCGCCAGCGTCGCGAACTCTTCGAGCCGATTCAGCAGACCGTTGCCGACGCCATCAAGGCCGTGGGCGCCGAGCAGGGTTTTTCGATGATTCTGCCTGCCGGCCTGCCGTTCTACACCGGATTCGACATTGTAGACGTGACTGAGGCCGTGAAAGCGAAACTCAATATTCCTGCAGAAGATAACCTCTGACAATCAGCGCTATAGGCGCCTTATAACATTCATTTCAGCGCTTCGGCCCCGCATCCTGCGATTACTAAATCGCGGGTAAGTGGTTGATAGTTGAAAACTTTTTCGTATATTTGCACGCATTTTGTATGCGAATACCGGAAACGAAACGAAATATAAACCAATTAACAATAAGATTTTTTTCTAAGACACATGAACAGCAAAGGTTCTTTGGGAAGTATCGTGGCGGGTGTTATCGCCATCTTCCTCATCCTGATCTGCACGTTCTATCTGTCGTTTACCTGGAAGAGCAACCAGATTGAGACAGACGCCGAGGCGTATGCAGTGCAGGTATCCGGCAGCGATGACGCCTCCACCCCCAGATATGTGGGTGCTTATAAGCAGTACATGGACTCCATCGCCAAGGAGAAGGTGTTTCTCGGCTACACCGGCAACGAGGTGCGCCGCTGGAGCGTAAACCTCGGCCTCGACCTTAAGGGCGGCATGAACGTGACCCTGCAGGTCAACATGGGCGACCTGCTTCGCTCAATGGCAGCCGAATCGCGCGGCAGCAAGCTCAACATGGCGATTGCGGCCACCGACGAGCTCGCGTCCAAAGACCCCGGTCTCGAATATGTTGAAACCTTCGTCAAGGTCTTTTCCGACAGCGTTAAGGGCGCAGACTTCACGGTTGTTTTCCCCGACGTTGTCACCGGCAACGGCACCGACCTCAACTCCGTTGCTGCCCAGCTTAAAAAAGAAGCCCAGGAGCGTGTGCAGACCTCTGCCACCAACGTGCTCCGCAACCGTATCGACGCATTCGGCGTGGTTTCGCCCAACATTCAGGTTATCGAAGGCAAGCAGGGTCAGATTCTCCTCGAGCTTCCCGGCGTGAAGGAACACGACCGCATGCTCGAGCTGCTCAAGCGCTCGGCCAACCTGGAGTTCTATGAAATGTATGCCGTGACCGACAACCATGTGGCTCAGCACCTCAACCACCTTCTCGAGCAGGCCGCTCCCCAGATTATGGGCAAGCTGCAGCCCGCAGGCGGCGGCTACGTGATCGGCTACGTGCGCGCCGCCGACCGCGACTCCGTGATGTCCGTTCTCAAGAGCTTCCCCAACTCGCTGCCCGACGACGTGAAGCTCGCCTATAGCAACAAGCCCATAGAGAGCGGCAATGCCGATGTGCCCACCGATTTCTACGAACTCCTGATGCTCAAGACCCAGAAGGGCGTGGGCTCCGAAAGCCAGCAGCCCGCAATGTCGGGTGAATACATCACCGACGCCCGCGCCGAGCTCAACCAGATGAATCAGAACGTGGTGTCGATGCGCATGAACTCCGAGGGCGCCCGCCTGTGGGGCTCGGTTACCACCCGCAACGTGGGCAAGCCCGTTGCCGTGGTGCTCGACGGTGAAGTCTACTCCTATCCCGTCATCAACGAACCCATCAAGAACGGATCGTCGCAGATTTCGGGCCGCTTCACCCTGCAGGATGCCCAGGACCTTGCCAACGTGCTCAAGTCGGGCCGCATGACCGCCCGCGTAAGCGTAATCGAGAGCATGGTTGTTGGCCCGAGCCTCGGCGAGCAGGCCATTCACGACGGTTTCATGTCGTTCGTGGTCGCCCTGGTGCTGCTCATGGCCTTCATGATTGCAATCTACGGCGTGATTCCCGGCCTTGTGGCTAACCTCGGCCTGGTGCTCAATATCTTCTTCATCTTCGGCATCCTCGCCTCGTTCCAGGCCGTGCTCACCCTCTCGGGTATCGCCGGTATCGTGCTCGCGCTCGGTATGGCAGTGGACGCCAACGTGCTCATCTACGAGCGCGCCAAGGAGGAGCTCCGCGCCGGAAAGAGTGTCCGCACCGCAATCCAGGACGGTTACAGCAATGCCTTCTCGGCAATCTTTGACTCGAACCTCACCTCGATCATCACCGGTGTGATCCTGCTCCTCTTCGGTACAGGTCCCA
>CAYUFQ010000029.1:0-13247 GCA_964444045.1 uncultured Bacteroides sp. | reverse complement strand
TCAGTCATTTATAACACTTTATGGTAAAACGATCCTTATTGTTTTCTTCCATAATCCTTGCAGCTGCCGGAGGCATATGCGGCTATGCCAATGCCTCGGCAAGCGGAAAGAGATCCGCGGCTAAGCCCCGGCTCGAAGACGAGGTGCGCCAGATGCCCGACTCGCTTTTCCGCTCCGTGGATATGGAAGATTTACTTGACGAGAGAGTTTATATCGACCTGGCCAGAGAAGGATGGTCGGCAAGCGAGATACTCAGCGTCATGAAGAAATCTGTGGCAGATAAAAAGACGGCTCACTACAAAGATGGCTACGTGCATTACGCCAAGGAGGTGACGCCGATGATACGCCGCATGATAGGCGGCGACACGCTTGCCATGATAATGGATACCGTCTACACCCCGGCGATGCGCCGAAGCGTGGAGCGCACGGTGCCTACCGACCTGCTCAACGCCTATTGGGAGCCCAAGGAATACCTTCCGCCCAAAGACCGCCCGGGAGGCACGTCGCGTGAGCCCGGCTACTTCAAGGAACCCAAGTTCAAACCCAGCTGCGGACGCATATGCTGGATAGCCGTGCATCCCACTGACCCCGACAAAATATATGCCGCCCCCGACGGCGCCGGCCTTTTCCGCACCGACGACTGCGGCGAGCACTGGGAGTGCATCACCGACCGCATTCCCCTGCGCTCGGAGCGCAGCTGCGTCAGCGGCTACTCCATACCCGTCGACCCCGACGACTGGGACCACGTGTTTGGCTTCATGAACAATTCAGCCGTGTACGAAACCTGCGACGGCGGCCAGACATGGCGCAAAATCCAGGGTGGCACCCACAAGGGCTTCAAGCGCGGCGACTGCTTCCGCGATGCCGAAGGCAACCTGAAGTTCATAGGCTGCACCACCCAGAACTGGAACAGCACCCTGTGGATTAGCGAAGACACCTGCAAGACGTGGACAGCCGTGCAGGTGCCCGACTCAATCAAAGACATTCACCCTCAGAACGGCACCCGCGGCCTCTGGTTCCAGTATATAGTGCCCGATCCCGTTGACCGCAATAAGATTTACCTGCCTACATCGCGCTCCATACTCTATTTCGACGATGGCGCCAAGAGCGAAATCGTCAACGGCAAGCGCGTCTACAACATCAAGAAGATGCACTTCACCGTGAGCGACGAGGCAGGCCACCGCCGCTTCGCCAACCATTCGGCCGACCGTGGCGCCGACCCCGAAAACGACGCCATATTCCCCTGCCCGGCCAACGTGGTGGGCGATATGGTCATCAACCCCAACAATCCGAAGCAGTGGTGGTTTGCCACCGGCTCTAACTGCGTGGGCATGGGCGACTGCACGGCCGTGTATCGCTCGGAAGACGGCGGCAAGACCTGGGTGACGCTTCAGGACCTCGCGTTCGGCATCGGCTCGGGATGCGTGTTCGGCAATGAGCTGGCCAACGTGTGGCTCGGCGGCTTCGGCGTGAACTTCGCCGACACCACCAAGCTCTACGGCTGCTCGATGAGCTCGGCCAAGTCAAACGACGGCGGACGCCGGTTCAACCAGTTCAGCTGGGCCAATCCGCTTGCCGCCAAACACACCGACGGCCGCTACATCAGGGTTTCCGCCTCGCGCCATAACGCCGACAACCACTGCATCCGCTCGCACAAGTCGGGCAGGGTGTTCCGCGGCTCCGACGGCGGCATGCTGATGATTGACCCCGCCATCAACAACGGCGAATGGACCCAGATTGGCAGCGACATGGGCCAGATGCTCTTCTACCACGTGGCCGTCAACGAATTCGGCGACCAGGTCATTGCCGGCAACACCCAGGATATCGACGGCCAGACCTACCGCTACGGCCGCTGGGGCAGCTGGCGCGGCTATGAAGGCAGCGAATCGTTCATCAACCCCTACACGGGCGCCGTTTACTTCGCCGGTATGGGCTCCGTGGGCTGGGAGGATATGCCTGTCGACTCCTGGTATAACGCGCAGACCCGCGCCGACGTGGTAACCGGCTCGTGGTTCCTTACCCGCGCCGGCATCAAGGGCAAATCGTTCAACCGCTGCGACGACCTCGGCAAGACCTCCGTGAGCCTCGAGTCCGCAATCGGAGAGACCGTGGGCTGGCAGGGTAAATACGGCCTGTGTCGCGACAAAGGCCGCTCTACCGTCTACGTCATCACCGCCTCCAATAAGTTCAAACGCTCAATCGACGGCGGCCAGACCTTCGAGAACCTGACAATCAACGGCAACCCCGTGGTGTTCTCGGGTTCGGTCATTGCCACCGACCCCAACAACAGCGATGTCTTCTATTTCGCCCAGCAGGGCAAGGTGAGCCGCTATTATGTCAACGAAGGCCGTTGGGAAAACATGGGCAACGGTCTGCCCAACATTCCCTGCACCCAGCTCCTGTTTCACGAAGGCTCGGGCGACCTCTACTTCTATCACTCCGGCAGCGCGGGCATATACCTGCTCGAATGTCTCGACAAGGCCACCGGCACGTATGCCGACACCTGGCGCTTCTGGACCAAAGGCTACAACAGCGGCAAATCGACCAACGTCGAAATCAACTACACCACCCAGGAAATGGTTATCTGCGACTATGGCCGCGGTGTGTGGGTGGCCGACCTCGAGCATCCGGCCGACCGGTTCTTCGACGATGGCTTCGCCCTGAAGGAATATTCGTTCAAGGATGGCCGCCGCACAATCGGCATCGACACCGACTGGACCATACCCCTGTATTACTACTATAAGTGGACAGTCAACGGCGAGGTGGTGGACAATCCCTACCAGTACATGCGCCGGGCCCTCAATCCCGGCGACCGCGTGCAGCTTGAGCTGACCTTGCGCGAATCGCCCGACGTGACCACCACTTCGGCCGTATTCACCGTTGCCGAAGTGGCTACCGCTCCCGATAATGAGAACAATATGTCGCAGGGCAACGCTTCGTTCGACACTCCGGTGGTTAAAAAGCCGGGCCAGGCCCTCTATTCCAACGGCCGCGGCCGCGTCGACCTGGGCTACTACGACTATTTCTTCAACGATTTCACCATCGACTTCTGGATTAAGCCCATAAGCGACGGCGTGATTCTTGCCAACCGCACCAACACGGGCGACAACAAGGGCTGGGAACTCTCGCTCGAATCGGGCGCGCTGAAGTTTGAATACGCTCCGCGCTACACGTTCAGCCAGCCGGTTTATGAACAGAGCATCACCCAGGTGACCAACGTGCGCGGCGGCGCAGTTGACTACGGCAGCTGGAACCATGTGGCCGTGTCGGCCGAGCGCAACGGGCAGATACGCCTCTACCTCAATGGCAAGCAGGTGGCATCGGGCGCCCGCATCATCCCCGAGGCCACCCTCAACAGCGCCATGATTCTGTCGCTCTTCGGCGACGGCATAGAGCGCCGCACTATGGAAGCCGGCATCGACGAGCTGAAAATCTGGTCGACGGCCCTCACCGAGGACCAGCTGCGCCGGGAGATGTATTCTACCAACGCCGACAATAAGGATGGCCTCGTGGCCTACTGGCCTTTCAACGGCGGCACGCTCGAGAGCGACCTCGAAA
Organism: uncultured Bacteroides sp.; assembly: GCA_964444045.1. Taxonomy (GTDB): domain Bacteria; phylum Bacteroidota; class Bacteroidia; order Bacteroidales; family Muribaculaceae; genus UBA3263. The sequence goes on along the minus strand of CAYUFQ010000029.1, from coordinate 9,689 downwards.
CCTTCAGCCTCAAGGCTCCCAAATCGAGAATACTCGCCGAAACCACCCACAGCATGATGACGGTGCCCACCTGCGCAAGCTATGTGTGCTATGAAGCGCTCACTCCCGGCAGCCACACATTCCGCGCGGCCGATAAGGAAGTGGTGAGCTTCACCTCCGCCGCCGCTCCTGCCGCCGATGCTCCTGCCGCCGGCAACTCCGACCTCGGCAACTACGGCGTTTACGTCTATGACGCCTCCGGCTGGCAGAACGAGGAAGACAATCTCGACACCGACTATTTCGACTATCATCCGATGGGTTACCTCATCCATCCCTTCGACGGCATCAGTGGAGGCGACTTCGTGTTTGACTTCTATCCGGTAGAGGGCGAGTTTAACCCCGACAAGACCTATCGCGTCTACGTTTCGAGCCCCAACGGCGACAAGCAGGTGTGGGAAACCGCAGGCAAGGCCGCCTACAATGCCGAAACCGGCACCATCCGCCTGACCGACGCCAAGCTCTCGCAGATTGCCAACAAGAAGATACTGATTGTCACCACCCGGCCCTCGATCGAAGTGAGCATCGAAGGAATCGGCCCTGACGGCGTGCTGTCCGTCTACGACGAATCAAGCTCCACCTTCGCCCTGTCGGCCAACATTCTCGGCAATCTGCCCGAGCCCGCCGGAGTGTATCAGATTGAATCGGCCGACGGCATCCTCAAGCCCAGCGGCCTGTATTTCGCCGAAGGCAAGGCCAAGGGCGAACTTCGCCTCGACCTGAGCAAGCTCGGCCCGCTCAACTCCACGGTGCGCACCACCCTGCGCGGCACCAACAGCGTGGAGACCGACGTCAAGGACTCCATTCCCCCGGCAATGATTCCGATGAATATCGAGGTGCGTAACCGCATCGCCCCGCGCCAGGGGGGCACCGCAATTAAGATAACCGACGGTTATGCCGGAGTGGGTTCCACCAATAACTATAAGTCGCTGCTCAACACCAACTCGTTCACCGTGATGGGATGGGTACGCATCGACTCGGCAAAGGTGTTTACGGGCGATTACAGCCTGCTGACCTTCCGCGACAACAGCGGCGTGACCGGCCTGCGCCTGCGCAACGGCGCGTTACTGATGGCGCAGAACGCGCGCGATATCTGGTGCGACGAGGCCAATTTCAAGGTGACTGCCGCCGACGCCCTCGACCGCTGGCACCATTATGCTCTGGTACTGGGCAATAACGGCATCGAGTTCTATCTCGACGGCATGCCGTTCCGCAACGGCTCCTACAAGGCCAACACCACTGCCGGCGTAGGCGGATTCTACCTCGGCAAGAACTCGGGCCTCGGCTCCAGCAATAACTCCGACAAGTTCTGCGGTGCCTACGACCAGGTGGCTGCATGGAACCGCTCGCTCTCGCACGACGAGATTATCCGATACATGTATTCCGGAGTGCCCCTCAACGACGAAGGGCTGCTTACGTATCTCAATATGGACTATACCGACGAGGAGGGCCGCGTGCGCGACGTCTACAACTGCGAGGAGCTGAAACCAGTTGCCACCGCAGTGCTGGGCGGCTCGGTGACCTTTGGCGAGCCCACCCCGATTCCGTTCGATGCGAAGGGATTCTTCGACGTCAACAGCGCCGAATCCCCCGTTTCCGTCGAATTCCCCTCGGGCAAGGCCCGCAGCGCCACCATCAGCGTGTTCCGCGGCACCCCCTACTGCTATCTCAACCACGATTTCCAGCAGTATTCGGCCCTGAACCAGGAGTTCTATGGCATCACCTACAAAGAGCGGCTTCTCGCCAACAAGCGTCCGGCCGATACCGACAGCGTCACCCTGACCTACCGCCATCGCTCGATTCTGGGCGATGAGCATCTGGCAGTGGCCATGCGCCGCACCGGCACGCTCGAACACCTTGCCGGATTCACTCCCGCCACCACCGTGGAGCAGGGTGTGGCCACATTCCGTGTGCCGCTGAGCTACCTGACCGAGGCATCGGAGATGATGTTCTTCACCTATCCCGACGAAACCGGGGGCCCGGCGGCCGAGCGTCCGGCAATGCTCCAGCTGTCGTTCCCCATGTCGGTTTCGTCGAAACTTCTCGAAAATGAGGAAACGCCCACTCTGGTGCTCACCGGCGAAGAAACGTCGATTCCCGTGGTGGCCGACGTGATGGCCCTGAGCCGCAACTACGATGTGCCGGTGCGCGTGGTGGTCAACGAAACCACCTACGCCTCGTCATCGCAGGACGCCATCGACTTCTCGCAGACCGAAAACCAGTTCAGCATCAACATCGACGTTGACAAGATGGATAAATTCGGCATCAACCCGATTACGGTCAACCTTGAGGGCGCCACGGCCAACGAGCTGAAACTCAACGTGAGGTTCGAGCCTTACGTGACCCTGACGCTCGAAAACGGCGACCATCGCGACATTGTCACTCCCGGTTCGCAGCCGGCCAAATCGCGCCGCAGAAGCAACGCCAAGGCTGCTGCCGAATCTGAAAACAACACGTTCCGCTCCACTTCGCCAGTGGCCAACCTCGAAATCAGCGCCGAACTCATCCAGGGCTATCTGCCTGAAGGCGAGCAGGTGAAGCTCGAGGTGATAACCGACCTCGACAATTCGCTCACTATCGGCAACGGCAGCCTGCTCAAGGACGATGCCGTTACCTACGGCGCCCTTGAACACTATGAGTCGGCCGAGGGCACTCTCCATGAGGGCTGGAACCTGATAGGCAATCCCTATCTGACCGATATCAACCTCACCAAGAGCCAGAATGTTGACTATGACCCCGAGTCGGTAACCAAGTTCCTGTATCAGTGCGACCCGCTGACCGGCAACTACCGGGTGTACGACATGACCGACTACGATGCGACCAACCGGATTCATCCGTTCCAGTCGTATTTCGTGCAGGTTATGGAGGATAAAGCCGGCTTCACCGTCACCCCCGTTGCCAAGGAGGTTGAACCCACCAAGCGCACCCGCGCCTACAAGGTGGTTGAAAAGCAGACGCTCACCCTCGGCCTCGCTGCCGCCGACGACAAATCGCTCGACAGGGTGACGCTTGACCTCAACGATGATGCCGACGGCAACTTCGTGACCAACGAAGACGCTCCGAAGATGTGGAACATCACCGAATCGACCCCCGAGCTCTATGCCGTGTCGGCCGACGGCAAGGAAACCTCCGTGGCCTCTACGTCGGAGAGCGAAATCGACCTCGGCCTCAAGTCGCCCGACGCCCGCACGCTGCGTCTGACCGTTCTCGGCTCCGAGGGTATGGACCACAAGATTGTGACCATACACGATAATCTGACCAATGCCGACTGGACTCCCTCGGCCACCGAGCCTTACTATGAGTTCACCGCCTCGGCCGGCACTGACAGCCGCAGGTTCACCATCGGCATCGAAGACGACAACACCACCGGCATCGGCTCGGCTTCTGCCGGCGATTACGGCGTCACTGTCGATAATCATATCTGCACGGTGTCAGGCCTTGCGGGCGATGCCACGGTGAGCATCTACACTCCCAACGGTCTTAACCTCATAAACCAACAGGTTTCCACCCCGACGTTCTCCACCTATCTCGAAACCGGCGTCTACATCGTGGCCATACATGAGAACGGCAGGAAATACACCTCTAAAATCGCAGTACAATGAGTATCCGCAAACACATAGTATCGGCTCTGTCGGCCCTCATGGTGCCGGCAGCAGCCTTTGCACAGGAGTCGCGCCCTGTGGTAGATTACCTCTACAATAATTCCAGCACGGCATATTTCCATATCCGCCCGGATGCGCAGCTCGAACGGCTTACGATGGATATATACACCAACGTGCGCACATTCTCGAAAATCGCCACTATTGACCTGCTGGCCGACGGGCTGGCCGGTCATGCCGTGAGCGGCCTGGAGAATGTTTATGCCCTGCCCATCGACAAGGACGACGACGAAGTCATCGTGTATCAGCTGACGTATAAGTATGCCGGCGCTGACTTCCAGGTGGTCAGCAGCCGCCTCTACGATGGCGACAATCCCTTCGTCTACATGACCGACCTTCCGCGCGTCAACGGCGATATCGCCGTGGGCTGGGGCAGCGCGTCGTACAACACGGCCTATGGCAACAGCGGCCCGCTTCAGACCCTCAGGTCCACCTATGCCAAGGGTTATGGCGTGCATGGCCCCGGATGGGTGCGCACCAACAGTTCGGTCGATCTGTCGCAGTTCAGCCGTTTCTGCGCCGACGTGGGCGGTCAGATAATCACCAACCCCACCCGCGGAAAGCTCGGATTCGTGCTCTATAATGGCGCGAACACCAAGCGCCTGGAAACGGGCAACGTTACCTGGCAAACCGTCACCGAATGGGATTATGAAATTCAGGATTCGGCGCCGGGTCAGGTGTTGAAAATCGACTTCACCAACGGCGGCGACGGCAATACGAACGATGTGGTGTGTATCGGCGCGCCCCGATTCTACTACAGGAAGGCGCCCGATGAGATAAAGGAGCCTCAGACGGTGACGTTCGACACCCCCGGCCGCACCATTTTCGACGACGACCCCGAAGTGACGCTGAGCGCTTATGCCTCGGGGGGCACTCCGGTGTTCTACTCTATCGTAAAGGGTGCGGAGATGGCCACTCTCGAAGGCAATGTGCTCCGTCCGCTCGACGGCTGTAACGGCGAGGTGGTGGTGGAGGCCATGACCCTCGGCGACAGCACTCATGCCCCCGCTTCGGCCACCCAGACCTACAGCTTCCGCTTCGGCCCTGCAATCGAGTATCTCTACACCCACAAGAACGGCGAGGACAACACGGCCCAGACCATGTATTTCTACATCGACGGCCGCGGCAAGCAGCTCGACAAGCTGACCGTCGACGTTTACGACAACGTGCGCTCGTTTACGAAAATCAAGTCTGTTGATTTCGTTGCCGACGGACTCGACCGTTATGCCGTCGGCAATCTCAAAAACGTATATGCCGTGCCTCTCACCGTGCCCGAAGGCAACACCATAGTGCAGCAAACCAGCTTCAAGTTCGTCGGCGAGGACGAAGTGGTGCGCCCCCTGTGTGAGGGCAACGAGCCCTTCATCTACATGACCGACCTTAACCCCCGTGGCCCCATCACCGTGGGGTGGAGTGTGGCTGCCTACGACAAGGCCTACGGCGGCACCGAGCCCCTGCGCAATACGCTCCACACCTATGCCAAGGGTTATGGCGTCCATGCCGCCGGATATGTCGAGACCCATTCGAGCATCGACCTGTCGCAGTTCAGCCGATTCTGTGCCGACGTGGGCGGTCAGATAATCACCAACCCGAGCCGCGGACGCCTGGGCTTCGCCCTGTATAACGGCGTGTCGCAGGCGTATCTCAACACCGGCAACGTCAGCTGGGAAAACGTATATGAATGGGATTTCCCCCTGCAGTCAACCGCGGCGGGCAAAACCGTGAAGATTCAGTATACCGACGGCGGCGACGGCAATATGAACGACATTGTGTGCATCGGTGCCCCCCGATTCTACTACAATTATGAAACCCGGCTGCCCCAGACCCTCGACTGGACCGACGAGGAGGTGGTCAATAACTACTTGGCGTTCAGCATGCCGCTCACTGCCACCGCATCGTCGGGTCTGCCCGTGATTTATCGCGTGGCCAAGGGCTCGGAATATGCCCGCGTGGTCAACGGCAATACTCTCAACTTCTTCAATATCCCCTCCGAAGGCGAGGTGGTTGTAGAGGCATATCAGCCCGGCAGCAAGGACTATGAGCCCTCCGACGTGCGCACCTGCACCTTCCGCATCCGCAGGGCCATGATAATCCGCGCCGATGAGCGCAAGGAGCTCGAAGGGGGCCACGACATCGATGAGCTGGTGGTCTATGCCAACGTCAACTCGGCCGGTCAGGCCGTGGTGAAAGACGGCATAGTGAACGTGAAGAAACTCGTGGTGAAATACACCTTCGTGCCCGGACAGTGGAACTACATCTCCTTCCACTCCGACCTCAATATTGAAACCATCAGCGACCTCAGGGACAAGGGCTTCACGTGTGCGGCCGACGAAGGAACGGAAGGTACTTACATACTGCGCGAATACGACGTCCGCCACCGCGCCGAGGCTCCCGCCGAGTCGCCCTGGCGCAGCGTCACCTCGGGCAACGTGGCCGGCATGAAGGGCTACATAATGAAGCTCGAGCGGGCCGACGGCGCTCCGGTTGAAATCACGTTCAACATCGATAACGTGGCCCTTGATTTCGACAACACGATGCGCACGGTCAACCTGGCTGTCGACATGTCGAAGTGCGAGCCTGAAACCCGCCACACGGTCTATATCCGCCCCTCGAACGTCAAGGGCAACACGCTGAGGGTGGATATGCGTTACACTCCGGTGTCGCGCGAGGATCTGCCCCTTAACCATGCCCGCGCCCTCGAAGCCATGAGGGTGACCCGCTCGCAGGACGGCGGCTCGATTCGCCTTACCCTGCCTGAGCAGACCCCTGCCAAAGTGGCCATATTCGACCGCAAGGGCGAGAAGCTGCTGAAGGCCGTGCGCTATGTGGCGCCGATGAAAATCGACGTTTCCGACCTCAAGCACGGCACCTACCGCATGGTGGTGGTCTACGGTCCGGCGAGCGTGGAGAAAGAAGTGCAACTCTGATAAATGCCCCCAATCATCAACGTATGAAGTTAAAACTCACCGCAGCAGTGATGGCCTCCGTGGCCGTCACTGCTTTTGCTGACGACAGCATACCGGAAATGACCGCCGCCCTGCGCGAGGTCAACGTCGTGGCCACACGTCATTGCGCCGATTATATCACCACCTCGGTGCCTGTATTCTCAATCAGCGCCGGACGCATTGCCGATACCAACCCGCAAACCTCGGCCGACCTGCTCACGGCCGACGGCCGACTGACGGTGCAGAAAAGCCAGTTTGGCGGCGGCAGCCCCTCGATACGCGGTTTTGAAAGCTCGCGCGTGTTGCTGATTGTCGACGGCATCCGCATGAACAATCTGATTTATCGCGGCGGCCACCTGCAGAACGTAATCACCATCGACCCGTCGGTGGTGAGCAGCGTCGACATTCTCTACGGGCCTTCGTCGGTGGCCTACGGCTCCGATGCCCTCGGCGGCGCGATAGCCTTCCGGACCAAAAATCCCGAACTCGCCGCACCCGGCGGCGGGCTGCTCTTCAAGGGCTCGGCCTACTCGCGCTACGGAACGGTCAATAACGAAACTACCTGGCATCTCGACTTCAATATCGCCGGCCCGAAGGTGGCATCGTTCACTTCGGTGTCGTTCAGCCGCTTCGGCGACCTGAAGTCGGGGCGCAACTCCAATCCGTTCATGAAAGATGACTCGTATATCTACCGGCAGTACAATGTGGTCCACGATGCCGAAGGGCACGACGTCCTCGTTGACAATCCTCACTTCTACGACGAAATCGAAAGCGGATACCATCAGTATGACATACTGCAGAAATTGCTCGTCAGGCAGAGCGACAACGTGCGCCATCTCTTCAACTTCCAGTTCTCCAACACCGGCAACGTGCCCCGCTATGACCGTCTGACCGACATGAAGGGCTCCAAACCGAAGTTCGCGCAGTGGTATTACGGCCCGCAGACGCGCCTGCTCGGCGCCTACACCCTCACGGCCGACAATGCCCTCGGCGCCGACGTGGCCTCGCTCACCGTCGCCTATCAGCACGTCAGGGAAAGCCGCCACAACCGCAAGCTCAACGACCCCTGGCTCGGCAACCGCCGCGAGCGCGTCAACATCGTGTCGCTCAATACTGACTGGATTAAGGTAGTAGGCCGCCACAGCATCACCGCCGGCATCGACGGCTCGCTCCAGTTCCTCAAATCCACGGCCAATCGCGTAGACGTCAACACCGGAGAGGTAAAGACCCTCGACACCCGCTATCCCGACGGTGCCGACCATATGCACAACATAGACCTATTCGGCATTCACCGCTGGAACATCACTCCGAAGTGGACAATGAACGAGGGGCTGCGCGTGGGCTATTCGTCGCTGCGCGCATCGTTCGTCAGCGATGAGTTCTACCCCTTCTTCACTCACAACACCCCTCACATCCGCCAGGATAATCCCACCTATTGCGCCAACGTCGGCATCAACTTCATGCCCACCCCGGAGTGGAATCTCGGTTTCGACATCTCCACGGCCTACCGCGTGCCCAATATCGACGACGTTGCCAAGGTGTTTGACTCGCAGCCCGGCATGGTGGTGATGCCCAACCCCGACGTGCGTCCCGAAAAAACCGTCACCGCCAACCTCAGCGCATCGTTCATCCGCACCGACGTGGTTGAATGGGATGCCTCGGCATTCGGCACCTACATGTTCGATGCCATAGCTCTCGCCCCCTCTGCGTTCGACGGCCGCGAGCAAGTGGAATACGACGGCGAACTCAGCGCCGTCTACTCCAACCGCAATAACCGCCTGGCCTACGTGGCCGGTTTCTCAACCGGCATCAAGTGGCACATCAGCCGCAACTTCATGGCCGACGGCACCGTGAGCTACGCCTACGGCAATATCCTTGCCCACAAGGGCGAGGAGCGCCAGCCTCTCGACCACGTCGCGCCCCTGTTCGGCCGCGTGGGCATAGCCTACACCACCACCGACAATAAGGTCAAGGCCGAGGCCTATTCGCTCTTCAACGGCAAAAAGCCCCTGAGCCGCTATAACCTCAACGGCGAAGACAACATCGGCTATGCCACCGTCAACGGTCTTGACGGCAAAGGGCTGCCCGCATGGTTCACCCTCAACCTGAGGGTCAGCTACTCGCCCGTGAGCGCCGTAACCATTCAGGGCGGCATTGAAAACATCCTTGATACCGAATACCGCACCTTCGGCTCCGGTATCAACGCCCCCGGCCGCAACTTCTACGTGGCCCTCCGCACCACTTTCTGACAATCATACTCCTATGCAGCGGGATATGCCGCCCCCTCCGGCATATCCCGGGCCTTTCAGGCAAAATTTGTCAGCAACAGAATTTTTGCGTAACTTTGTGGCAAATTATACGATTACTTGATATGAGTGAAATTATTAACAGTGAAGAAGCAACGAACGAGGCCGGCGAACGCGGCCTGAATTTCGTTGAACAAATCGTGTATAACGATCTGCAGGAGGGCAAGAACGGCGGACGACTCAACACCCGTTTCCCACCCGAGCCCAACGGCTACCTCCATATAGGTCATGCCAAGGCGATATGCATGGATTTCGGTGTGGCCGAGAAGTTTGGCGGCACTTGCAATCTTCGCTTTGACGATACGAACCCGGTGAAGGAAGACGTGGAATATGTCGACGCAATCCGCGAGGATATCCATTGGCTCGGCTTCGACTGGGGCGACCGCGAATACTATGCGTCAGACTATTTTCCGAAGCTGTTTGACCTGGCCGTGCGCATGATTAAGGAGGGCAAGGCCTACGTTGATGACCAGACCAGCGAGCAGATTGCCGCCCAGAAGGGCACTCCCACCCAGCCGGGTCAGAACTCGCCTTATCGCGACCGCACCCCCGAGGAGAATCTCGACCTGTTCATGCGCATGAATGCCGGCGAGTTTCCCGACGGAGCCCGGGTGCTCCGCGCCAAGATTGACATGGCGTCGGACAACATGCACTTCCGCGACCCCATCATGTATCGCATCATCACCAAATATCCCCACCACCGCACCGGCACCACTTGGAAGGTCTACCCGATGTATGACTTT